>NZ_JBGQKW010000003.1:0-66424 GCF_041499725.1 Sulfuricaulis sp. | reverse complement strand
GTCCGTCATAAACCAGATAACCCTGGGTAATCTCGCCAGCGACGAAGGACCGCTCCATCCACGCCAGCGTGGCGGGTGACAAATGATAAACCGGGTAGTAGCGCGCGGCATGCGCGCCGTTTCCGTCGGAAAAATCCACCCGCAGTTTCACATGCGGCGATACCGACTTGTCAAAAGGAACGCGCATGCTTAATTTTCCGTTCCCGCGGCCGTCCGCGCTCGTCACGCGTAAATCGTTGCCATTGATCAACCAGTGATCGGTGGATTTTTCCCAGCCGAGGTCGCCGCTGACGCGCTGTGCCACAAGCGGGGTACGGAACAGTTGCGGAAGCGATACCGCCACGTTGGTCGAATCCAGCTGCAGACTCCCGGCGTTGCGCGACAGTGACAGATGGCCGTGCAAACCCCGAACACCCGGGTATTTCTGGTAGGGGAGAACGACGCCGTTGCCGATATCCGCTTCCAAGAAAAAATCCTCGGGCGCCGCCCAGTCGCCGTTAACACGGAGATTAAAATTGTCGACCGCGCCTTCGGGTTTGCTGGCGAGCCAGAAATCCAGGAAACTGTTCGGCGCTGCGGCATCTTTTTTCTCAATTTCGACGATTTCGCTTTTCATGCGCGCAACGAAACTCGTGATGTCGCCGATATCCAGATGCTTGACCTGGACCTGGCTTTCCTCCGGCTGATGCACGATGCGCAGATGACCGGCGGCCCAGGTGGCGCCCGTCAAACCGATCGTGGGATTAGCCACGTCGAGACGCCAGCCCTCACGCTTGGCCTGCCAGCTTAAATCACCGCCCGCCTCGCGAATCCCGAGCGGCGAGTCCCACCCCGAGATAGGCAGCCGAAGGCCCGCGACACGCACGTTGCCCCGGACTGAAACGGGACGACTCTGCTCCCATTCGGACCACAGCTGCACGGTGAATTTCCCACGGAAGGCGGACGGCAATTTCTCGCGCGCGACCAGCGGCAATGTGCTGACGTTCACTTCCCCCGCGCGCAGGTAAATTTCACCGCTCCACTCCGGCGAGCTCAGCGGATTGCCCGTGATATCGAAAATGAGCGAACAATCACGACATATCTCGGGAGGAAAATCGGCACTGAAATCGAGGCGGTGACGTTCGCCGCTGTTCTGAAGATTCAGGTTGACATGCGAAAAGTGCACGGCTGAGTCGGTTTCCCGGTGATCGAACCATTGCAGTTCGCCGTTCTCGATTTCGAGACGACCCTGCTGGAACAGCCAGCTGAGGAATTTCTCGCCTTCACCGCCTTCGCCGGCATGCAGTGGGTCGAATCCAGAAATGCGGAAGCGCCCGTCCTTCAGCCGCTCGAGCGCCAGGTTCGGTTTGACCACGACCAGGCTGTTGATCTCCAGTTTGCCCCAGAGCAGCGGCAACAGCGCAAGGCTGATCCTGACTTCGCTCAGTCGGATCGCCGGCTGACGTCCGTCGGCGGCGTATACCTGCATCCCATTCGCCTGGGCACCGGGATGCAGACCGTCCCAATAGGCAAGCAGCGATTCAATGTGAACCTGACGGCCGGAACGCTGACTCAGATACTGCTCAAGATCGGGTTTACGCTCCTCCAGCATCGGCAGCAGGAAACGTGCGACGGTAAAAACAATCGCGAGCAGCACCAGCATCGCCGCCGAGGCGTAAAGGGTCCAGCGGCTGACGCGCAGCGTCCAGTGGCCGATATGGAAGGCGTAGCGTTGTAACCGTTTCTTCATGTCGGGAGCGATCTCCGCGTACGGGCGTTCAGGACATCCATAGGGCTATTCTGCCGCATCCGCACTCAAAGCAGAAAATAGGGGAATAACGAGAATCTGACTCATTCGATGCCGGTGTTTCCCGGAAGTTTCCTGTCCTGTGCGTGGCGGGAATCAAGATTACATCAGTACCACGTCGTATTGTTCCTGGGCGTAGGTCGGGTCGACCTTGAGCTGGATAGGCTTGCCGATGAACTCCTGAAGCTTCACGAGACTGCCGGCCTCTTCGTCAAGCAACAGGTCGATGACCGTCTGGGAGGCCAGCACCATGTACTCGTCGGCGCCGTACTGACGCGCCTCGCGCAGGATTTCCCGGAAGATCTCATAACATACGGTCTGCGGCGTTTTCACCATCCCGCGCCCCTCGCAGACCGGGCAGGGATGGCACAGGACGTGCTCCAGGCTTTCGCGCGTGCGCTTGCGCGTGAGTTCCACCAGTCCCAACGGCGACATCTCGGTCATGGTCACCTTGGTACGGTCGCGCGCGAGCGCCCGTTCCAGGGCACGCAGCACCTGGCGCTTGTGCTCGGCTTCCGTCATGTCGATGAAATCGATGATGATCATGCCGCCCAGGTTGCGCAGCCGCAGCTGGCGGGCGATCGTTTGAGCCGCCTCGAGATTGGTCTTGAATAGCGTCTCTTCCAGATTGTGGCGGCCGACGTAGGCGCCGGTGTTCACGTCGATGGTGGTCATGGCCTCGGTCTGATCCAGGACCAGATAGCCGCCGGACTTGAGCATCACCTTGCGATCGAGCGCCTTCTGGATTTCGTCCTCGACGGAATACAGATCGAAAATAGGCCGTTCGCCCGGATAATGCTCGATGCGGTCGGCGACTTCCGGAATGAATTCGATGCCGAAATCGCGCGCCTTGATGAAAATCTCGCGCGAATCGATGCGTATCTTCTCGACGTTGCCGCGCACCAGGTCGCGCATGGCGCGCAGCGCGAGCGGCAGGTCCTCGTGAACCAAGCTCCGGACTGTCGCGGTGCGAATTCGCTCCTGACAGACGGCCCACACACGGCGCAGATAACGGATATCGGTTTCGATCTCCTCCTCGGCCGCGGTCTCGGCCAGCGTGCGCAGGATGTAACCGCCCCCCTCCGCACCTTCCGGCATGGCGGATTGCACCAGCGTGCGCAGGCGCTCGCGTGTCGCCTCGTCACCGATCTTCTGCGAGATGCCGATATGCTTGCTATACGGCATGAATACAAGATAGCGTGCCGGCAACGTAATCTGCATGGTCAGGCGCGCGCCCTTGGTGCCGATCGGATCCTTGACCACCTGCACGACAATCTCCTGTCCGTCCTGCAGCAATTCGTGAATCGGCGGTGACACGCCTGTGCCGGTTTCGACGGTGACGGCGAAACGGATGTCGGAGGCATGCAGAAACGCCGTGCGTTCGAGCCCGACGTCCACAAACGCCGCCTGCATACCCGGAAGAATCCGGACCACCTTACCTTTATAAATGTTTCCGACGATTCCGCGGCTGCGCGTGCGCTCGATGTGGACTTCCTGCAATACGCCGTTTTCGACGACCGCGACACGAGTTTCCTGCGGCGTGACATTGATGAGAATTTCCTCGCTCACGCGCCACCTGCCTCAGTCTTGCGCAGAATGTCGTCCAGTTCGTACAGCGGCAAGCCCATCACGCCGGAATAGCTGCCCTCCAGTTTCGCGATAAACGTCGCAGCGCGCCCTTGAATCGCGTAGGCGCCGGCCTTGCCCACGGGTTCGCCGGTTTTCCAGTATTGCTCGATTTCCGTTGGCGTCAACGGGCGGAACGTCACATGGCTCGTATTCAGCGCTGAATATTCCCGCTCGCGATTCCACACGCAGATGGCGGACAGGACTTCATGCGTGCGGCCGGCCAAGCGCCGCAGGATGGCCATGCCATGCGCCGCGTTTTCCGGCTTGCCCAGGATTTCGCCGTCGAGCACCACCTCCGTGTCCGCGCCCAGTACCGGGAAAACCGGCAGGCCGCGTTCTCGCACCAGCCTGGCCACGAATTGCGCCTTGTCGCGCGCCACCCGCAAGACATAGTCGGCGGGCGATTCACCCGCCTGACGCACCTCGAGAATATTGGACGGCATCACTTCAAATTCAACGCCAAGCTGGCGCAGCAGTTCCTGCCGTCGAGGAGAAGCGGAAGCCAGGTAGATCATAGTTCTTACTATCTGTCCTATTTGTCTTTTAGTCGAGCCGCCTGCGGCTGCGTTTACTTATGGGTGGCTAACCCACAGCTACTAATGTTGTGTGCGCTCCGCACACGATTGAAAAGCTAATGGCGGGTGGCTCCGCCCCTGCACCCTGGGTCGCTTTTCTTTGCTTGCCCAAAGAAAAGCGACGAAAAGAAAGGGCACCCCCTGGTCGGCGCCGGCTTCGCCGGTTTCACTCGGCACATCCCTGTGCCTCGCCCTTCGGGCAGCCTGTAAACCGGCTGTGCAAATCGGCAATCCTGCCGATTTGTCCTCGCGCCGCGTTTGCCTCAGGGGGTGCGCCGACGCGACGTCCCTGTCGCGGCGGCGCACGCACACGATCCCTCGCTCGCCCCTTTGGGCCTGCGCTTCGGCTACACGCGTCGCTCGGCTTGACCAAGGGGGTTTTTAAAAAACCCGTATGGCACGCGCGCGCATCGCCAGCCTTTGCCCGCCAGCCCGAAGGGCCGCGGGCAGGAGGCCCGCGGGTTGCGCGCCGCGACAGGGACGTCGCGTCGCGCAACCGCACGGCAAAGGCGCGAAGCGCAGCGAGCTGTCGTGCCATCCGGGGCGTGCTTTCTTTGGTTTCTTTCTTTACACGAGCAAAGAAAGAAACCCGCCCGCGGTGCGGGGAACCGCAAGTAAAAACACCGCCGCAGGCGGCTCGACTGTACTCTACCGATGATACGGCAGATTATTAATGATGCTCCAGGCGCGATACAACTGTTCGGCCAGCACCACACGCACCACCGGATGCGCCAGGGTAAGCTTGGACAATGCCCAACTTTCGTTGGCCTGCTTGAGGCATTCCGGCGCCAGCCCTTCCGGCCCGCCGATCAGCAACGCTAGATTCTCGCCGCTGGCGAGTCGTTTCTCCAGTTCAGCAGCAAGCGCTTCCGTGTCTAACTGCTTGCCGTTTCGGTCGAGCGCGACAAGACGCGCGCTCGAGGGAACGACGGCAAGCTGGCGTTGTCCTTCCTGTTCAATAAGACGCCGGAGATCGGCGCCCTTGGCGCGCCGGCCGGCGGGAATCTCATGCAACACCAGGCGGCATTCGCGTGGCAGGCGTTTGGCGTACTCCTGATATCCCGCCTCGACCCAGGCCGGCATGCGGTTGCCGATGGCAATAATATGGATTTGCATGATGTATCTTGAACCGCCAAGAAACCAAAAAACTAGAATTTATTTTTTTGCCGTTTTCATTTTTCTTGGCGACCTTGGCGTTTTGACGGTTTCCTTGTGCTTGCCGGGTTTAACGCGCTTGGCGTCGGACCAGAGCTTTTCAAGGTTGTAGAAATCGCGCGTCTGCTCGCGCATGATATGCGCGACCACGTCACCGAAGTCGATCAGCACCCAGTCACCGATCTGCTTGCCTTCGATACCCACGGGCCGCACGCCGTGGCCACGCAATGTTTCCACGACTTTGTCGGCGCTGGACTGCACATGCCGGTTCGAGGTTCCCGTGGAGATCACCATGTAGTCCGTGAAATCGCTGATCTTGCGGACATCGAGTACCGCGATGTCCTGCGTCTTGGCGTCCTCCAGGGCATTCTGGATCCACTGCTGGGTCTTCTTGGCTTTGGCAACTTTGGGCATCAGTTTCCCCGATTGACGTAAACACGGTTGGCGCGAATGTACTCGAACACCACGGACGGCAGCCACGCTTCCGCCGGTTCGCCGCGCGCCAGCGCCTCGCGAATCCGCGTCGCGGAAATGTCCTGTGGCGTGACTGCCTGAAAGTAAATCTTTCCGGCGCTGGCCTGAGCGAGCTGCGACGTCTCGCGTACCAGGCGGTCTCGTACCCACGGTGGCAATCTCTCGCCGGCCGGAAATTCCCAACCGGGCCGTGTCATCACGATAAAATGCGCCAGTTCCGGCAGGCGCTGCCACTGATGCCAGGTCTCGATGCCCTCGAAGGCATCCAGCCCCATCAACAGGCACAGCGGCCGCTCGCCGAATTCCCGACGCAGGGATTCCAGCGTCAGCACGGTATAGGAAGGCCCTCCGCGTCTGAACTCGCGGTCATCCACCGTGAACCCCGGGGCGCCCGCCACGGCCAGTTCAACCATGCGCAGGCGTTGCTCGGACGTGGCCACCGGTGGCCGGCGGTGTGGCGGGTTGGCGGCGGGAATGACGCGAATCTCCGCCAGATCGAGGGCGCGCAGGACTTCCTGCGCCGGACGCAAATGGCCGTAGTGAATGGGATCAAAGGTACCGCCAAGAATGCCGATGGATTGCACTTACTATTTTGAATTTCAGATTTCTGATTTCAGATTAGGTACCAGAAATTTCGAAATCTGCAATCCGAGATTCCGCGGTTATTTGCGGACATGCCCATCCCCGAGCACGACGAATTTCACCGATGTCAGTCCTTCAAGTCCAACCGGTCCGCGCGCGTGCAGCTTGTCGGTGGAGATGCCGATCTCGGCGCCGAGGCCATATTCAAAGCCGTCGGCAAAACGCGTCGAGGCGTTGACCATCACGGAACTGGAATCCACCTCGCGCAGGAACCGGCGCGCGTGGGTGATGTCCTCGGTCACGATGGCGTCGGTATGCGCGGAGCCATAGCGTGCGATGTGATCGATGGCCTCGTCCACATTCTCGACCACGCGGATCGACAGGATCGGAGCTAGATACTCCGTGTACCAATCTTCTTCGGTGGCGGTTTTGATACCGGAGAGAATTTTGCGCGTGGCCTCGCAGCCACGCAGCTCAACGCCTTTCTCATGGTACATCTTGCCAAGCACCGGCAGGACTTGGCCGGCCACGCCGCGCGCGACCAGCAGTGTCTCCATGGTATTGCACGTGCCGTAGCGCTGGGTCTTGGCGTTGAATGCCACCTTCACCGCCTTATCCATGTCGGCCGTGTCGTCGATATACACATGACACACGCCGTGCAAATGCTTGATGACGGGAATCGTGGCCTCGGTGCTGATGCGTTCAATGAGGCTCTTTCCGCCGCGCGGTATGATGACGTCCACGTATTCCTTCAGGCGGATCAGTTCGCCCACCGCGGCGCGATCGGCGGTCTCGACCACCTGCACGGCGTCCTCGGGTAGACCGGCCTGCTTGAGGCCAGTCTGGATACAGACCGCAATGGCCCGGTTCGAATGAATCGCCTCGCTGCCACCCCGCAAAATCGAAGCGTTCCCGGATTTGAGACACAGGCCTGCCGCGTCGGCGGTCACGTTCGGACGCGATTCATAGATGATGCCGATCACGCCGAGCGGCACGCGCATGCGTCCGACCTGGATGCCGGAAGGACGGTAATTCAAATCGGTGATCTCGCCGACCGGATCGGGAAGCAATCCGATCTGGCGCAGGCCTTCGGCCATGGACTTGATGCGCGCGGCATTGAGCTCGAGCCGGTCGAGCATGGCGGAATCGAGCCCCTGGGCCTTGCCCGCCTCAAGGTCTTTTTTGTTCGCTGCGATCAATGCATCGGTCTGGCGCTCGATTTCAGCCGCCATCGCCGTCAAGGCGCTGTCTTTCGCCGCGGTTTCGGCGCGCGACATGGCGCGCGCGGCAACGCGCGCGCGCTGCCCGACCTCGCGCATGTAGCGCTTGATATCCGTGCCGCTTGCCTGTTGGGATGCCGTCTTCATGCGTCGCTATTCATCGTCACTTAAGAATCAAATCGTGCAGGTGCTTGGCTTCAGCCCGCTCATACCCAGCGCCAGGCACTGCAATTCCTGCCATACGTCACCCGCGCCGCGGCCTTTCAAGATACGATCGGTCCGCGCGGCGCGGCGCAGCAGATCCTGCGCGGCCTCGGGCGACAGGCGCTTGAGCGCGGCGCTCATCAGCGGCTTGCGCTTGGCCCATACCCGGCGCGTATCGAGCACCCGCATCACCGACTGTCCGGCCGCCACCATCGCCGCCATCTGCGAAAGTTCACGCGCCTCGCGCGCCAGTGCCCACAGAATCAGGATCGGTTCAACACCTTCGCCGCGCAGGCTGTCGAGAATCCGCGCAACCGCTACCGGCTCGCCGCGCAGGCTAGCGTCGGCCAACGCAAAAACATTGTAACGGGCATTGTCGCTGAGATTCCCTTCGATGTCATCCAGACCCACTTCGGCCGCGCCAAACAACATGGCCAGTTTGTCGATTTCCTGCGCGCAAGCGAGCAGATTTCCCTCCATCAGGTGCGCCAACAGATCCACCACGCCCGGGCCGGGCCGGAGGCCTTGCATCTCCATGCGCCGGCGTATCCACGTCGGCCATTGCGCCGCCTCCGGCGGATAAACGGCGATGACCGCGCCGGCGCTCTCCAGCGCCTTGACCCATTTGGTTTCGCGCGTCTGCTTGTCGAGCTTGCCGCCGCTCACGACAAACACGGTATCGGCGGGCGGCCGCGCCGCGATCTCCATGAGAACCTTGGCCCCGGGTTCGCCCGGTTTTCCGGTGGGCAGTCGCAACTCTATCAGCCTGCGTTCGGAGAAGAGCGACAACGATTGGGTGGAGTTGAAAAGCCCGTTCCAGTCAAAACCGCTTTCCACCGTCAGCACCTGACGCTCGAGGTAACCGGCGGCATGTGCCGCGTCGCGGATCGCGCGGGTGCATTCTTCCACGAGCAGATGTTCTTCGCCGTACACAAAATAAATCGGCGCGAGTCCGCGCTTGAGGTGGCTCAGCAGCTGATCAGCGCTGATCTGCATGACTGTCCATTGGCGCGATGCGCGACAAGCGCCGCAGGATTTGCTGTGCCGCGTCGCGCTGCATCTCGCGCCGCAGTTCCTGCTCTTCCCTTTCCTTGGCGAGCACATTCAGGCGGTCGAAGGTAAGATCGCGCTGCACCCTGACCGTCTGGGATTCCGCCAGCGCCTTGCCATCCTTGCCGGTCAGCCGGAAACTCACTTCATACTTCAGCAGGTATTCATCCGCCTTGCCGGTGGAGCTCACGGACAACAACTGACTGTCGGAACGTTCGCCATAAAGGACCAGCAGCGGTGCATCGCCGGTATCCTCGATCTGCACGTCCGTCTGCGTACGCAGGGCGTTTTTCATCGCCACGAGCAGCGGGTCGTTCTGTTGCTGATTGTTCTCCACCATGACCCGCAGCGTGGAAAGCATGGGCGGGAACTCGACCTTGCCGGTTCCGCGCAGATGAAAACCACAAGAAACCAGTAACAAGTTGCAAGTGGCAAGTAGCAAGAGAAAAGCACTCCTGCTTCTATTACTTGCTGCGTTACACACGCTACTTGCCACTTTTATGCCACCACAATGTTCACAAGTTTGCCCGGCACCACGATCACCTTTTTCACCACCTTGCCGCCGACATGGCGCGCCACACCCTCGTCCGCCAGCGCGATCTCGCGCACCTTGTCTTCCTTCGCGTCCACGGGAACCGCGACCCGTCCGCGCAGCTTGCCGTTCACCTGCACCACGATTTCGAGGCTGTCCTGTTTCAACGCCGCGGGGTCCGCCTGCGGCCAGCGTGCGTCCACCACCGCCTCGCGGTGCCCCAACGCCATCCACAACGCATGGGTAATGTGCGGCACGATCGGCGCGAGTGCAAGCGTGATGAATTCGAGCGCCTCGTGGCACACCGCCTGCGCCAGCTCCGACGTGTCACCGTGCCTGGACAACGCGTTTGACAACTCCATGACCGAGGCCACGACCGTATTGAACGTGCGCCGCCGGCTGATGTCATCGGTTACCTTGGCGAGCGTCTGGTGCGACTGCCGCCGCAAGTCGCGCAGGGCCGGCGGAAGATTGGAAAAATCGGCCCTGGCTGGAAGACCAGCGCTCACGTGTTCGGCGACCAGTTTCCAGAGACGGCGCAGGAAGCGGTTCGCGCCGGCCACACCTTCGTCTGACCATTCGAGCGACATCTCCGGCGGCGCGGCGAACATGATGAACAGGCGCGCGGTGTCCGCGCCGTACTGATCGATCAGCGACTGCGGATCCACGCCGTTATTTTTCGACTTCGACATGGTGCCGATGCCGCTTGACTCGACCGGCTGGCCGTCGCTCTTCAGTACCGCGCCGGTGCGGACACCCTTGTCATCGAACTTCAACTCGACGTCGGCCGGGTTGTAGTAAACCACGCGTCCGCTGGCGGGCTTGCGGAAGAAGATTTCATTCAGCACCATGCCCTGAGTCAGCAGGCGCGCGAACGGCTCGTCGCCCTGCACCAGTCCGGTGTCACGCATCACCTTCCACCAGAAACGTGAGTACAGCAGGTGCAGGATCGCGTGCTCGATGCCGCCGATGTACTGGTCCACCGGCATCCAGTATTTCACGCGTGCGTCCACCATCGCGGCCCCGTTGTCCGCGCAGCAGTAGCGCGCGTAATACCAGGACGAGTCCACGAAGGTGTCCATGGTGTCGGTCTCGCGCCGCGCCGGCTGGCCGCACTGGGGGCAGGAACAGTTTATAAAATCCGCGCGCTTGTTGAGCGGGTTGCCGCTGCCGTCGGGCACACAGTCCTCCGGCAACACTACCGGCAGGTCCTTGTCGGGCACCGGGACGTCGCCGCAGCGGTCGCAATGAATAATAGGTATCGGGCAACCCCAGTAACGCTGGCGCGAAATGCCCCAGTCGCGCAGGCGCCACATCACCTGCTTGTCGCCGAGGCCCTTGGCCTTGAGGTCCGCGGCGATGGCATTCACAGCTTCGGCGTGATTTAGGCCATCGTACTTACCGGAGTTACATAAGAGCACTTCGTCGGGAGATTTTGATGCGTACCACTCTTTCCACTTCTTATCGTCAAAGTATCGGTCCGGGTACTCGGATCGTGGAAATTTATTCTTTAGCTCGGGACTATAAACGACCGTATTTTCAAGCACCTGTTTAATTGGCAAACCATACTTATTGGCAAATTCGAAATCGCGCTCGTCGTGCGCCGGCACCGCCATCACCGCGCCATCGCCGTAGCCCATGAGCACGTAGTTGCCGACCCATACCGATACCGGCTCGCCGGTGAGCGGATGGGTCACATTGACGCCGGTGGGCATACCCTTCTTTTCGATGGTGGCGAGATCGGCCTCCATCACCGTCCCGCGCTTGCATTCGTCGATGAAGGCGGCAAGCGTAGGATTATTTTTTGCAGCGTATGTCGCGAGCGGATGCTCGGCCGCGACGGCACAGAAAGTCACGCCCATGATCGTGTCGGCGCGCGTGGTGAACACCCAGAGCCTTTCTTCCTTGCCATCGATCCGGTACGTAAAGGCGAAGCGCACGCCCACGCTCTTGCCAATCCAGTTGGCCTGCATGGTGCGTACGCGCTCCGGCCACTCGGGGAGTTTTTCCAGATCGGCCAGCAATTCGTCGGCGTATTTCGTGATCGCGAGGTAGTACATCGGGATCTCGCGCTTCTCGACCACGGCGCCGGTGCGCCAGCCGCGGCCGTCGATCACCTGCTCGTTGGCAAGCACGGTCTGATCCACCGGGTCCCAGTTGACGACGCCGGTTTTCTTGTAGGCGATGCCCTTCTCCAGCATGCGCAGGAACAGCCACTGGTTCCATCGATAGTAATCCGGGCGACAGGTGGCCAGTTCCCGGCTCCAGTCGATCGCGAAGCCAAGCGACTTCAGCTGCTGCTTCATGTACGCAATGTTGTCGTAGGTCCATTTCGCCGGCGGCACGTTGTTCGCGATCGCGGCGTTCTCGGCCGGGAGTCCAAAGGCATCCCAGCCCATCGGCTGCAGGACATTGCGCCCCTGCATGCGCATGAAGCGCGTGAGTACGTCACCGATGGTATAGTTGCGCACGTGACCCATGTGCAGCTTGCCGGAGGGGTACGGGAACATCGACAGGCAGTAGAATTTCTCCCGCTGCGGGTCTTCCACGGCCTTGAACGTCTGGTGCTTGTCCCAGTATTCCTGGGCGTCTTTTTCTACTTTTTCGGGAAGGTATTGCTCGTCCATTGAATCTTCACGCTTCGGCTGAATGCTGGGAAGGCTGAAGGATACCGTAATTCGGGGGTTTCGTCTTTTCGATGGTCTCGCGCGCCTTGCGCGCGATCTCAAAAACTACTTGTGGGTGGCTGACCCACGGCAGGTTCCTTTTCTTTGCTCGTGCAAAGAAAAGGAACCAAAAGATAGCACGCCCCGGAGCGCGCGACTTCTCCTTCGTACCCGGAGTGCGCCGAATCACGGCGCACCCGTTCGGCGGCATGGAAGTCCACCGGACTTCCATGACTACTCCGCCTCACCCTCGCCCCACCGGGCGCTCGCCAACTCGCCGGGCGCAAAATACGCGCCTCGGGCTCAAACACGGGCTCGCTTGAATACTCCCGGTGGGGCTGCGGTACTCGGCGCGCGCTACGGGGATTTGAAAACACCAGCAGGTGGCACCGTATTTTTTTAACCCCGTATGGTGCACCCGAGCACCGCAAGGCTTTGGGCGAGCGCCCCGAAGGGGTCGCGCACAGGGATGTGCGCGACGGGCCCACGAGGCAGGATGCCTCGTTGGGACAGCGCCGGGACCCAAAGCCGCGGAGGCGAGGGAGTCTTTGCGCCATCCGGGGTGTCCTTCTCTTTGGTGACTTTCTCTTGGACAAGCAAGAGAAAGTCACCTGCCGTGGGTCAGCCACCCACAAGTAGCCTTTAAAAACAAAAGCCGCCTTTCGGCGGCTTTTGATCATTCAAAACCTGGATCCCCGCCTTCGCGGGGATGACGGCAACTCCCCCTCAAGGGGAGAAGAAATAAAATTTACTTGGCCTTCGCGTCGTATTTCTCAATCACCTTCTGCGTCAAATCCATCCCCTCCTCGGCATAGAGCACACTTCCCTCGGAGGCATCGAGCACGAGATGGAGCTTCATTTCCTTGGCGACATCGGCAACGACAGCCTTGATATCCGCGACCGATTTACTGGCGTACTCGTTGTCCTTCTTGCTGACGGCCTGCTTGGCCTCGCCGACCATCTTCTGGTAGGCATCGGCCTTTTCCTGGAACGCTTTCTGCTTTTCCAGTTTCTGCGCGTCGGTCAACAGCAGCTGTTCCTTCTGGAACACCTGCTGCATCGCCTGAAGCTTGCTTTCCTCGCCGGCAAGCGCGCTTTCCTTTTCCTTAATCAGCTTGTCGAGGTCGGCCTTGTTGCGCTTGCCAACCTTGCTTTCAAGAAGCACCTTATGGAGGTTTACATAACCGACGGCCGGTTTTTCCGCGGCGGAGACAACACCGGCAAAAAACATGATTAGCAGGGTAAAATAAGCGAACTTTTTCATTGCTCTTTCCTTGGGATGATTGTCTGACCCACGGTTCACGGGGCGGGCCGCATCATATCATTCCATGACGATGCGTGCAGCCAGCCGCATGAGAATGAAAAATCCTTTTGGCCGGGAGCTAACGACAAGTACTGTCAGGTGGGGAACGGAGAACGGGATTCAGCCTATGGTCAGGCGTGCTCCGCTTTTGAGAAAGCTTTCAAACTGATCCGCCGGCAGCGGTTTGCTGAGGAAGTAGCCTTGCATCGCGTCGCAACCGTGCTCACACATGAAGTTCAGCTGCTCCTTGGTCTCCACGCCTTCGGCGACCACCTTGAGCCCGAGACTGTGGGCCATGGTAATGATGGTGCTCGCGATCGCAGCATCGTCGGCATCGCCGGGGATGTCGCGCACGAACGACTGGTCGATTTTCAGCACGTCGATCGGGAACCGCTTGAGATAGCTCAGACTGGAATAACCGGTGCCGAAATCGTCAATCGATATCCGCATATCCATGGCCTTGAGCTCGCGCAGGGTATTGATGGAAGACTCCGCCTGCTGCATGACGAGGCCTTCGGTAATTTCCAGATCCAGATAAAGGGGGTTGAGGCCAGTCTCCTGCAGAATATGATAGATGGATGCCGGCAGGTCACGCTGGTGAAATTGCCGGGACGAAAGATTGACCGCCACGTGGAGCGATGGGAAACCCAGTTTTTGCCAGGCGCGGCACTGCAAACAGGCGGTACGCAACACCCATTCGCCGATGGGGATGATGAAGCCAGTTTCCTCGGCGAGCGGGATGAACTGTGCCGGTGAAATCATCCCGCGCACGGGATGCTTCCAGCGCAGCAATGCCTCCATGCCGACGATGCGCCCTGATTTACCTTCGGCGATCGGCTGATAGTGCAGGGATAACTCGCCCCGGTCGAGCGCGGACCGCAGGTCGGTTTCGAGCGACAACCGCTCGGTGGCCCTGGCGGTCATTTCCGCGACGTAAAACTGGAAGTTGTTCTTGCCGGATTCCTTGGCGCGGTACATGGCCACATCGGCGTTGCGCAGCAGATCCTGAGCGCCCCTATCGTCGAAGGGATACAGGGTAATCCCCATGCTCGCCGTCACGAAAAGTTCATGTCCGGCGACGAGAAACGGCTGCCGGAACACATCGAGGATTTTCTGGGCGACACGGACGGCGTCATCCACGTGCCCCATGTCGGCCAGCACCAGCGCAAATTCATCGCCGCTCAGACGCGCGACGGTGTCGCCACGGCGTATCGCGCCACTCAGGCGTATGGCGACTTCCCGGAGGAGAAGATCCCCTTTTCCATGGCCAAGACTGTCATTGATGTACTTGAAGCGGTCCAGATCGAGGAAGGCAACACCCACCAGCCGCTCATTGCGGTCAGCGTCGGCCATGGTCTGCTCCAGGCGCTCGATGAACTGCACGCGGTTGGGAAGGTTCGTGAGGCTGTCGAAATGGGCGAGCTGTTTCAGACGCCCTTCGCTGTGTTTAAGTTCGGTGATATCGCGCGTGATGCTCAGCATGACCGGAGGCCCGCCCCGGTCATTGGGCATGGCGACGGAGTGTGTTTCCATCCACCGATGCTTGCCCTTGAATCCGATCATCTCGAATTCCATTTTACCCTTGTTGCCACGCAGGACATTTTCGATAAAGGCGCGGAAAGGTTCACGGTACTCCGGCAGCAGCAGACCGAATATAGACTTGCCGATCACCTGCTCGGGCCGGCTGGCCTCGATCATGGCCAGTCCCGCCGCGTTCATTTGCAACAGCGTGCCGTCCGCGGCGACGATCTTGACGCATTCCGGCTCCGCATCGACGATGGCACGCAGCTGGTTCTCGCTGCGTCGCAATGCTTCTTGCGCGCGCTTATGTTCGATCATTGAACCCAGCTGGGCCGCAATACTGGAGACGATGCCGGTGAGATGCTTGTCTTCATTGCGCGCCTCGCGCACGAAAAACTCCAGCACCGCGATCACGTCGTTACCCGCCATCACCGGAATACCCAACGCCGCCAGCAAGCAGGCCTGAGACGCCGCCTGGGCGCGCGGGAAATTTCCTTCCTGCTTCACATCACGCACCCACACCGGTTTTTTTGATGTCCAAACCCGTCCGGGAAGTCCGCTGCCAGGCGCAAACGTCATGTCGAGGCTCGCCTTTCTGAAAGGCTCCAGTCCCGAGGCGCTCGTATGCCATGCCGGCACGCATTCGATGCGGCCGGTCTCGCCCAGCATCCACGCCTGTCCCACGAGCCAGCCGGTGGATTCGCATACCTTGCGCAACACCACTTCGAGCGCGGAGTACAGATCGTCCGCCTCGCCGACCGCCACCGTCATGCTCTGAAACAGGCGCACCTCGTCTTCGGCGCGCTGGCGCTCGATCATCTGCGCTTTCAGGGTCGCGTTGACGGCCGTCAGGTTGGATACATGCATGGCGCGGCTCTTCAGAAAGCCGATCATCAGCGCCATCGCCGGTGTCGTCACCGCCCACATCGCGACGCGCGAAAAATTCTCGCCGGCATAATGGAAAGGCTGACCGGGGATGGAAAAGAAATACGCGAAATACAACCATGCCATCGCGGCGCTCGCCATGCCGGATGCCATTCCGCCGTAGAACGCGGAGAACGCCACGACGAGCAGGAGAATGGCCGGCGGGTTGGGAATCTTGAATCCGACCCGCAACAGAATCTCGATGAACGCCACGACGCTCGCGGCCAGTAACGGCCCAGTGAGATTCCGCCAAATATTCGGCTTGGCTGAATACAGTTCCTGTCCTGTGATGGCCATGTCCGCTCCGGCAACCGTTTTCATGCTGGTGCTGCCTTGTTACCTTATAATAGGTCAGTCAAGAAGGTCAGCAAGAACCGTGCCCGCTCGCGGGTGCTGGTCAATAGGCCATTAAGATCAGGGCATTTTGGCCGGTCTTTTCTGGGCACGGGTTGCCATCGCGGCGGCGGCCGCCATGAGAAACACCCACAACACAATGGGCCAGTTCCCGAGCCGCACATAGGGGGTTGCCCCCTGCATGGGCTGCACCGATGCCGTCAGCGCATGGATCTGAAACTGCGGCGAGCGCGCCATGACATCGCCATGATGATCGATCGCCACGGACGGCCCGGTATTGGCGGCGCGCAGCAAGGGACGGCCGGTTTCGAGCGCGCGCATGCGCGCCATCTGAATGCGCTGGTGCGGCGCCAGCGAATCGCCGAACCAGGCGTCTTCACTCACGTTCACCAGCAGGGTCGCGGACGGCAAAGTGCGGATCACTTCTTCGCCAAAGGCATCTTCGTAACAGACCGACACGCCGATCTTCTGGCCGGCGGCGAACAATGGCGGCTGATTCGGCGCACCGGAGCTGAAATCCGACATGGGTATCTGGAGGTTCCGCATCAGCCAGGAAAACAGCGGCTCCAGAGGCGGGTATTCGCCGAAGGGCACGAGATGCTGCTTACGATAAATGCCCGGTTGCGGGCTGATACTCACCACGCTGTTGTAGTAATGATGTTTGTCCTTGTCGCGTTCCACCACACCGAGCAGAAAATCCACGCGCGCCGCGTGACTGACCCGGCGCAGGCCTTCGAGATAGCCCGAATCGATTTCATCCAGATACGCCGGGACCGCCGACTCCGGCCAGATGATCAGATCCGATTTCGGGGCCGCGGCGCTCAGCGCCGCGTAGCGGCTCATGATGGCGGCCCGGCTATCCGGGCGCCACTTGCTGTCGAGCGGCACGTTCCCCTGAATGAGCGTGACTTGCAAAGGCTTGCCGGCCGGTTGCACCCATTCGACTTTCCCGGCAAGCCAACCGCCGATCCAGACGGCGGCGAACAACGGCAGGACGAATTTGAGAAATTTTTCCGACGTGTGTGTGCCCCAAGCGAGCAAGCCGGCGCTCAGCGCACAGAAAAAACTCACGCCATACACACCCAGCCACGGCGCATAACCGGCGAGCGGACTGATCACCTGACTGTAACCCAGATTGAGCCAGGGAAAGCCGGTAAGAAACCAGCCGCGAATCCATTCGAACAGCACCCAGAGCGCGGGTAACAACACCATCGCATGCCAGGCGCCACGCGCCAAAAAAAAACGCGCCTGTAACCAGCCGCACAAGGCCGGATAAAGCGCGAGTCCGGTGACGAACAACAGCACCGCCAGACCGGCGAGCGGCGCGGGCATGTTGCCATAATGGTGCATGCTGACATAGACCCACGACACGCCGAGGCCGAACATGCCCGCTCCGTACAGGAAACCGCGGAAGGCCGCGCGTCCCGGAGAAGCGTCCGACCACAACACAAACAGCAAAGCGGGTGACAGCACGGCGAGCGGGAACAGATCGAACGGCGCGAACGCGAGCGGGAGCAACAGACCGGCGGCCAACGCCGCCGCGTCGGCCGCGGCCGGTGGAAAACGGAAAGGCCTGCTACTTGGCTTTTTGCCGGTCTGCTTGTTCAACCGGAGTCACTTTCAGGAGATAAACGCGGCGGCTGTCGGCGCGCAGCACCTCGAAACGCCAGGTATCGATGTCAATTTTCTCGCCGCGCCGCGGGACATGTCCGAGACGGCTCATGACCAGACCGCCTACGGTATCGATTTCCTCGTGCGCGAGCTGACTGCTGAGACGCGTATTGAAATCGGCCAGCGTCACCAGCGCCTTGACCACGTATTCGCCGCCGTCGCGCGGCATGATCATGACGTCGTCTTCGATGTCGTACTCGTCCGCGATCTCACCCACGATCTGCTCCAGCACATCCTCGATGGTCACCAGTCCCGCCACCCCGCCGTATTCGTCCACGACTATCGCCATGTGGTTACGGCTGGTGCGAAACTCGCGCAATAGCACGTTCAGGCGCTTGCTTTCCGGCACGAACACCGCCGGCCGCAGCATGTCGTGGACATTGAATTGGGCGCGTTTTTTCTTGTCAAGAAACAGATAACGTAAAAGGTCCTTGGCGAGCAGAATGCCGACCACCTTGTCCTTGTCCCCGTCCACCATGGGGAAGCGCGAGTGGCCGGACTCGATCAACATCGGCAGGTAGCCCTCGGGCGGGCTGTTCTTGTCCACGACGTCCATCTGCGAACGCGGCACCATGATGTCCCGGACCTTCATCTCGGCGACCTGGAGCACGCCTTCGATCATGTCGAGCGAATCGCGATCGAGCAGATCGCGCTTGGCGGAATCGCGCAGGACATCGATCAGGTCGTCGCGCGTGGCCGGCTCGCCGAGCAGCGCATGACTCAATCGGTCCAGCAGCGAGCGCGGCGCGGCCGCCGTATCGCCGGTGGCGCCCGTCTTGTCTTCGTTTTTATCGTTCATTGAATATAGGGGTTGGCGTAACCCAGTTCCTTGAGCAGGCGGATTTCCATTTTTTCCATCACCGCGGCGTCCTGCCGCTTCCGGTGATCGTAACCGCGCAGGTGCAGTATACCGTGAACCACCATGTGCGCCCAATGGGCATTCACGGGTTTACGTTGTGCGTGCGCCTCGCGCCGCACCACCGGCGCGCAGATAACCAGATCGCCGAGGATGTCGCTGCGTGTGCCGGGCGGCGCCTCGAAAGGAAACGACAGGACATTGGTCGGATTAGACTTGCGCCGGAATCGACCATTGAGCGACGCCGATTCCGCGTCTCCCACGATGCGCAACCCGAGCGCCACGCGCCGGCGTCGCAGACCCTTCAGGGCGACATGCGCCCAGCGGCGCAGGGCGGAATCCGCGGGCAGTCCGGCGCGCGCCACACCGTACTGCACGCTCAATCGCAGTTTCATGCTTCGTTTTTCTTGCTGCGTAATTTCTCGGCCGCGTTCTCGTGCGTTTCGTAGGCCTCGACAATCTTCTGCACCAGCGCGTGGCGCACGACGTCCTGCGGAGTGAAATGCGTGAAGGTAATGCCTTCGACATTACGCAGGATTTCCATCGCCTCTTTGAGGCCGGACAGCTGGGTGCGGCGCAAATCGATCTGGGTGATATCGCCGGTAATCACCGCGGTGGTGCCGAAGCCGATGCGCGTGAGGAACATTTTCATCTGCTCCGCGGTGGTATTCTGCGCCTCGTCCAGAATGATGAAGGATTCGTTGAGCGTGCGGCCGCGCATGTAAGCGAGCGGCGCGAGTTCAATAATATTTTTCTCCAGCAGGCGCGCCACCTTCTCGAAGCCCAGCATTTCGTGCAACGCGTCATACAACGGGCGCAGATAAGGATCGATCTTCTGCTCGAGGTCGCCGGGCAGGAATCCCAGGCGTTCGCCGGCCTCCACCACCGGCCGCACCAGCAGAATCCGTTGCACGCGGCTGGTCTCGAGCGCCTCGACAGCGCAGGCCACGGCCAGGTAGGTCTTGCCGGTGCCGGCCGGGCCGATGCCGAAATTGATGTCGTGGGTCAGGATGTGACGGATGTACTGACGCTGGCGCGGACCGCGTCCGCGGACGATGCGCTTGGGCGTGCGCAGCGTGGTTTCGCGATCCTCTTCTTCCTCCGGGCCACGCAGCGCGAATTTCTGCAGCATGACATGCACGCCGGCCAGCGT
Organism: Sulfuricaulis sp.; assembly: GCF_041499725.1. Lineage (GTDB taxonomy): Bacteria > Pseudomonadota > Gammaproteobacteria > Acidiferrobacterales > Sulfurifustaceae > Sulfuricaulis. The sequence continues at coordinate 46,769 of NZ_JBGQKW010000003.1, read as the reverse complement.
CAGGACCTCGTCACTCTTGGTGACGTCATAGAGATCTTTCAGCAGTTGCGACGCGGCGCTGCTTTCCTCCGGCGCACCGGTCACGCGAAAGACATTGCCGCGATTGGCGATCTCGACGCCCATGTATTCTTCGATCTGCTTGATGTGCTCGTCGTGGCTACCGCACAGGCTGGCGAGCCGGCGATTGTCCGCGGGAGTAAGGCTGAATTCGATGTGGCTGGGTTTCGGTTTCAAACGCGTGTTGCCATCCTGGAAGAAGTTAATGTTATTAAGGAAGTTCTGAATTATTTAATTTGAACCGCCAAGGACGCCAAGAACGCAAAGAGAAAAGAGTATTGAACATCAAAGAGAAAAACTTGGCGTCCTTGGCGGTTAAGAACATTACTTAGAGATTCCTTAATTAAGACGCAAAACCGATGAACAAATCAAGCGCGGCGCGAGAAAAGCTCGTTAAGCAGCTGTCCGCGCAGGGAATTGGTCATCGCTTCGGTGATTTCCACATCCACGAACCGGCCGATCAGCCCGGTGTCACTGGCATCGAAGTTGACCACCCGGTTGTTCTCCGTACGCCCGCACAGTTGCCGCGGTGACTTGCGCGCCGGGCCCTCGACGAGAATTCGCTGCGTCGTGCCCACCATGCGCCGGCTGATGGCCGCGGCCATTTCGATATTGCGGCTCTGCAGCCGGGCCAGCCGCGCTTCCCTGACTTCACGCGGCGTGTCGTCGGTCAGTTCCGCCGCCGGCGTGCCGGGACGCGGGCTGTAGAGAAAACTGAACGAGGTGTCGAAACCTACCTCCTCCATGAGACTCATGCTCGCGGCAAAATCCGTTTCGGTCTCGCCCGGGAAACCGACGATGAAATCCGTCGTCACGCTGATGTCCGGACGCACCTCGCGCAGCTTGCGGATCTTTGACTTGTACTCGAGCACGGTATGACCGCGCTTCATCAGCGCGAGAATGCGGTCGCTGCCGCTCTGCACCGGGAGATGCAGATGACCGGCGAGTTTCGGCACCTCGGCATAAGCGCCAATCAACCGTTCGTTGAACACCTGCGGGTGCGAGGTAGTGAAGCGTATACGTCCGATGCCGTCAATCTCGGCGATATAGCGGATGAACAGCGCCAGATCGGCGAATTCGCCGGTATGCATGGCCCCGCGATAGGCATTGACGTTCTGCCCTAGCAGGATGACCTCGCGCACGCCGTGCCCGGCCACATGCGCCACTTCCGCGATCACGTCATCGAACGGCCGGCTGAATTCCTCGCCGCGCGTGTAGGGCACGACACAGAAGCTGCAATACTTGCTGCAGCCTTCCATGATCGAGACCAGCGCCCGCACGCCGTCCACCCGAGGTTCCGGCAGGCGGTCGAATTTCTCGATCTCGGGGAACGTAATATCCACCGCCGGTTTGTGGTTGGCCAAGACGCTGTCCAGCATCTGCGGCAGGCGGTGCAGGGTCTGCGGGCCGAATACCATGTCCACGTAAGGCGCGCGCCGTATGATCGCCGCGCCTTCCTGGCTGGCGACACAGCCGCCGACGCCAATGACCAGGCCGGGACGCGCGGCCTTCAGCTCGCGCCACAGGCCCAGTTGCGAGAACACCTTCTCCTGCGCTTTCTCGCGGATGGAGCAGGTATTAAGGAGCAATACGTCGGCCTGGGCCGGGTCGTCCGTGGTTTCCAGTCCGTGGCTGGCCGCGAGTGCGTCCGCCATGCGCGCGGAGTCGTACTCATTCATCTGACAGCCGAAGGTTTTGATATGCAGCTTGCGGGACATGTACCGGGAAGGGCTACGGGAACGGCACTTAATCTACCGTCCGGGGGGCAAAATTACCAGAACCGATCTCGAAAATGTCGGACGGAATACCGGTTACGGCACTTGCATTGGGGCACCAGAACCACGTAATCAGTTTTTTTTGAGATCGGCTCCAGCCGGCAATAAAAAACGCGGGGGCGCAAGCCACCCGCGTTCAGAGGATTACCGATAACCCTACTTAGGGCCTGGACTTTTCGCTGATCTGCGACAGGATCGCCACCACCAACGCCGCAATCGACAAAGCAAAGATATAGAAGATATTTTCCAGGAGTTGTGAATTCGTCGACGCCAGGTAAGTGATTATCGACGGGGTACCAATCCAGAAACCAAGTTTTAACATAACACTTCCTCCTCAGGATTAAGTCTGCGGGAGGGGCGCTAGCCCGTCATTCCTTTCTGCCCACAGATCGTCCCTTGGATAGAGTCTTAGCCAGGGGTGCCTAAACCACAAGCCGCGACCGACGCGTGGCGGTTCGATGGAGATGAGTGGAGATGATTGGTGAATGCCTTAGGAGTCAGTGTCTTAAACGGCGGTTGAGGAGCAGGCGCGTCATCTGAGCCGACAGAAGGCGCGAAAATAAACTCCATTAGACTTCCCTAATATATGTCCTCGGGCGCCCTGCAAAATAGGGGAACCCTGATTTATTCGGTTCGTACTGAGCCCGTCGATACACGAACCGAATAAAGTGCCATCGGGTCAATTGGTTATTGTGCTCCCTTCAACGCAATGCACCAACATGGCGTCTTCCTTTTGGTAGGTTTCCGCCAACCCAGCAGATTAGTAATTGTGCCAGAGAAAGTCTGTGAACTAGCGTATGGAACCCGTGTGTGGACGGACACACAAAAAAAGACCGTCTCGCGACGGCCTTTTTATTAGGCTCTCATATTCTTTGCCATACCACGTAAAAGACGAGGCAAGAACCGGGGTGCTAATGAGATTCTCGACCAACAGCACGGCATATCCCAACAGACGCCAGCCAGGCGTTACGCCTTTCTCCTTGCGACAGCCACCAAACCAATCAAGCCGGAACCGAACAGCCACACGGCGGCGGGAATGGGCACGGGCGTGGTAGACATGGAGCTGGTGAAATAGGCGCTGGTCAGGCAGTCCTTGCCGCTACACAGGCTGTGCCTCTCGTCACCGATGTTGCGCCATTCGAAGCTCGCCACGTGCGCCGCGAAGAAAAGCGGGTCGAAGTTACCGAGGCTCACACCCGAGACCTTGAAGCTCAGTTCATCCGTACGCGCCCAGCCCTTGCCTTGCAACTGGAAGTCGAAGCGGCCGAAGCCATCCATGCGCTTGTCGTGTTTGACCTTCCAACCGTCGGGCAGATCGGTGATCTCTTCGAAGTCGCCATTGCTCAGACCGAAGCCGAATTTCTGAATGCCGAAGCGATCGCCCGCGATGCGGTTGAGCGGATCGAGCGTCTTGACGAGAATATTCACGCCACCGGTATCGTTATCCATCAAGGATACCGACAGGTAGTTGACGCCGTCGGGCAATTTATTGGACTGATCCAGGAAAAATGAAACGCTCGCGGCGCGCGCGGGCGCCGCGGCAAGGATCAGCACGCTGACAAAAATACCATATTGCAGGAAACGCCCAGCAGTCCTTATATAGTGATTCATAAATCTCCTCCGACAAAAAAATACGCCGCCTCATCGCTCGGCGAGTTACGCCGCTTCGCGGCTAACCCGCCTTACGAAAACTGCTTTACGCTTTCCTGCGCCGCGAGACGCCGACCAGGCCGAGTAATCCGGAGCCGAACAGCCACACCGCCGCGGGCACGGGAACGGCTGAGGGTGAAGTGCTGCCGTTTAAGCCGCTGCCACAGTTGGCCACACCCGTTGAGGAGACCTTGTTGGCATTCGCCATCGTCACTGCACCATTTCGCGCTAAGGCTCTACCGCAACTAATGTTGGCGAAGGGGTCCATGCTGATGCTCGTGAGTGCGAGAATATTTCCCTGGAACGCTGAGCTATCACCGAGCGTCGCGGAGCTGCCGACCTGCCAAAACACGCCTTCATTGGAACCAGGATTCAGCAGAGTAACGGTCGAGCTGCTCGCCGTCGTGAGCGTGCTCCCGATCTGAAACACGAAGAGTGCATCGGATTTGCCCTGGGCGTTGAGCTTGAGGTTTCCGGTCAGCCCTGCCGATGAATCAAAATGATATACGCCTGGTTTAAGCGTTTTTCCGCCCAGATCCTGACCAGTCAAGTCCTGTGTAAACGGCCGGGTTGTTAAGAAATTGTACGCCGTGGTGACATCGCTCTCTGCCTGAGCCGCGATCGCATCAGCGGTGTGTATCGTTCCTCCGTTCACGATCCCTGGAGGAAAGCCGGTCACCGAGCTACCTGGGCTGACGCCGAGACTTCCAGAAACGATGGAAGCGCCGGAGCTGGTCACCGTCGAGCCAGCCAGGACCGCAAAGTTATCCGCCGTACCTAGTATCGATGCGGCCCATACTTGGGAGGGACCGTACAATGTGCCGAGCACTGCTAATGTCAGCATCGACAACCTTTTTGTATTCATCTTTGTATTCATCGCATGTACTCCTGTTGTTATACTTTCGTTACGCTTCATGTTGCTTCTCCTCTATCTGATCCAGAAAAACATCGGTGCAATCGACCGAAGCAATTTGTCACACCGGTTGCACTATCCCACTTCCGTCCACAACGCTCCGTGCGCTAGCGCATGCAAAGAAAATTTTTTTAGGGAAGCCTATCCGCCGCTGTGCATCGCGCGTTTCTCCTGCGCGTCGCTCACCGAGAACGTCGAGGAGCACATTGTGGATGGCGTGACCGTCCGTGTGACCGGCGTCGCCAAGACCGTCGCCGACTGTTTCAAGTACCGCAACAAGATCAGCCTCGATGTGACCCTGCAGGCGCTGCGCGAGGTCTGGAGCGTGAAGCGCATTACCAGTGACGACATCTGGCGTTATGCCAAGGTCTGCCGCGTGGCCAACGTGATGCGCCCGTATCTGGAAATTTTGGCATGAGCGTTCGAAACATCGGCACGTCCATCCGTGACCGGCTGCTGCTGGCGCCCAACTCACCCTGGCGTGAAGCGGTCACATTCCGGGCGGGACTGGCCGCTTGAGACCGAGACCGTAGTGCCCGAGTCCCACCCCTGCCGCGCTTGACCCATTCCCGCATCCGGCCTGCTACCTGCAGGCCGCGCTGCTCGCGCGCATCTTCGAGATCTTCCCGATGACCTGCACGCACTGCGGCGGCGAGATCAGGCCATCGCCTTGGCGACCGAGTCCAAGAAAAACCGGCCGCGTTGGTCACCTGCCGCGATAAATTTTCCCTCAAATCCGCTCATATCACTGCTATACCTATCTCTCTATACAACTCACAAAAAAAGGCCGTCTCACGACGGCCTTCATGTCCTGCTTTCACAACCAATGCTTCATGGATTACTGGGGCACAGTAACAGTAGTCGCATCAAGAACAACCGCAGTCTGCGCCAGCAGCCTGCCATTAATCGACGCGAGGTTCCCAAAAGTGATCCCTGTCTTGCCCAGTATAATTCCCTCAAAGTGCGTGCCCGCTCCCATGGTCACGGCACCGGAGACCTGCCAGAAGATATTCTGTGGCAGTGCGCCACCGCTTAGAATAACGTTCTTTGCAGCAGCCATGTCGAGCGTTCCCGCCACCTTGAGAATCCAGACATCTGTTGCGTTGCCACTGAAAGTGAGATCCGTTGGTATGGTAACAGCGCTCCCCCATTCGTAGACGCCAGCGGTGAGGGTTTGACTGGTAAGCGTTCCGGCACCCAGGTTGGTCGTCGCAGCAGATGTAGCTGTCCGTCCAGCGGCGTCGGTGTACGCGGCTTCCATATTGAGTACGGCCGTACCGAGATTAGTAGGAGTAGGTTCCGCATAGTCGGCTGCATATAATTTTCCGGGTGCGGCCACTTGAGCGGATGTCGAATAGAGATCTGAGTTATCGGCCGCCGCTGTTTCTGACCATCCCGTTAAGCCAACCCTGGCGATTGGACTCAATCCAACATTCCCAGTCACTACGGAGTTTGGAACGGTTGAGGCGCCCGCTTTTGCCAGAATCGTATATTGGCCGGCTGTCCCAAGGGACACGCTGCCCGCTGCCGTACTGACTGCCCCCGCTGGTCCTTCGGTTGCGCTTGAGCCAGACCCGCCATTTCCACCGCCACCGCATCCGGCTACCAAACCCGCCAGTGCCAACACCAGCAACCAACTCCGTGGTTTCGAATATGTTTCGAATTTGTTCATGTTCTACTCCTGCTTATTCGATACCGGAATTGGCATCGATGTAATCGGATAAGTGGATTCTCAGTTTAATTGGCTTTGACAAAAATCGGGTCAACGGGCCGTGAATCCATCGCTAAACCTCTTATCCTCCTTTCGCCCTCGGTGCACTGTGCGCTGGCAAACATTATAGATTTTATCTCGCGAACTTTTAGGCAGGTTCCAGCTTTAACTATCTTCACAGCCATTGTCCTACATGCCCTATGTGACGGTGTGCGCTATCGCACATACAGCGATAAGTCTTCACTATAACCTTCCTTGTTTCTCAAGAACGTCGCACATACCGTGATCTCGCCACTTAGCGAAGCTGACTCCGAAGTCGTGGATGTATCGTCCGTCGTAGTCGCCGATCCTGTATCGGTCGCGGCGCACGCGGGCCGCATCTCGCGCACAGGCACGGCGATCGTTGTACTTGCGGTTATCGCGCTCGTTGCGGCGCTGTATCTCGCGCGCGCCTTCTTTGTGCCGTTACTGATCGGAATCCTCGCCAGCTACATGCTGCGCCCGGTGGTGGACTGGCTGAAGGCGGTTCACGTACCGCGGCCTGTGGCGGCGGCGCTGGTTCTCGTCGTGCTCGTCGGCAGCTTGTCCTGGATCGCCTTTTCGTTGCGCGACGAAGCCACAACGATGATCGAGAAGCTTCCCGAGGCCGCCCTCAAGCTGCGGCAGAACTTGAGCGCCGCGCGCGATGGTAACCCGACGGCGCTGCAAAACATGCAAAAAGCCGCCAACGAGCTTCAAGGAGCTGCCGCCGACGCGGGCCTGAAACCGGGGGCGCGCGTGGTCGCGGCTCGCGAGCCCGAGCCTACCGCCTGGCTGCGCGATTACGCGCTCGCGCAGTCAGCGCTGCTGATCGAGGTTGCCGCTCAAGCACCGATCGTGTTGCTGCTCACCTATTTCCTGCTCGCCTCGGGCCAACACTTCCGGCGCAAGCTGGTGCAGTTCGTCGGGCCGTCGCACCAGAAAGAGACCGTGCACATCCTCGAAGAGATCGACGTGCAGATTCAGCGCTACTTGCTCGTCACGCTCGTGTCGAACACCTTGATTGGCGTTTGTACCTGGTTCGCGTTCCAAGCGCTGGGAATGGAGCAGGCCGGCGCATGGGGTGTCGCCGCCGGCGTGCTGCACTTTATGCCTTACCTGGGCCCGGCGTTGATCGCACTCGCCAGCGGCGTAGCCGCTTTTATGCAATTTGGGTCGCCGCTCCATGCGCTCGCCGTCGCGTTTGCATCACTTCTGGTGGCGGGCGTGGTCGGGGTGATGTTCATGACCTGGCTGCAGAGCCACTTCGCGCACATGAACGCCGCGGTGTTGTTTATCGCCTTGCTGTTCTTCGGCTGGTTGTGGGGTGTATGGGGCCTGCTGCTCAGTGCGCCGCTGGTCACCATCGCCAAGGTGGTTTGTGATCGCGTCAAATCGCTCAAGCCGGTCGGCGAACTGCTGGGTCGCTGATTCTGGCGACGAAACAAGCGAAGGTCTGCATGCAATGCGCCTCAATGATCGGCGCGACGGTAAAGTTAAACCTTAACGCTCTCGGTTTTCCAAACTACTCCCGGCTATAAAATAATTCATTTTTGTTCGTTATCGCACTGAAGCGTAGCGCCCGTTCGGTTTAGGTGTTAACGCTGCAATCACGTATTGTTTCCGTGTTTGGCTGCGGTAGCTAATGCAATCCCACTGGGTAATGAAAACGGAAACATAACGTGCGGGAGAGCATGCGATGGACACACTAATCAAAAAAACAAGAATTTCGATGTTAATGCAGTACAGTTTATTTTTATGCTTAATGACAATGGCGGCGGCGCCGGGTCATGCGGCAACGGTGTCTTTTTTATTGAATGAGTCGAATCGTCTGTCCGACGGCGTTGATTATCTTTCGGTCAATCTTACTGAAAACGTGACCGGAGGCGTGGATGTCTTGGCCAAAACTTTAAATCCCCCCCAGCAACCTCGGCGCAAAGCATTTCGGAATTCAAAAATTCGCTTTCAGTTTCGATGATGAAACGACGGGTGATATCACGGGTTTACCGGATGGTTGGAGGGTCAAAAGTGACCGTCGCATGAATGGTTTTGGGAAATTCGATACCGGCCTTTTAGGCAAAGCAAACGCGCGCACCGATATCTTGAGCTTTACGATCAATGGCGTCGGCATTGATGACTTCGAGCCCTTCTTGGCTGTGAAAGTTGCTGGCCTAGACAACAAATTTGGCCCTGCGAGCGCCTTTTTCGGCGGCTCTGTTGAAAATGGGAGTACAAGCCTCGCCGCTGTACCGGTGCCTGCGGCTGTATGGTTATTGAGTTCCGGTCTCGTGGGACTTATAGGCCTGGCACGGCGTGGAAATAAAATAAATACGTCAAGTTAATACGCGAGCGTCCGTATCCGATCTTCGCCCTTGTCAGCCTTCGCCACACCCCTTCTCTCCCTTTTGAAAGGCGCATTTCGTACGCCACCGTACATACAACATTAAAATTTAAATATAAGGTTCATAACTCATCCACCATAGACTTTTTAAGGAACAAATTTATGACGAAATCCACTATCACGGCAATTGCCGTTGCGGTCGGTCTTACGTTCAGCGCCGGCGCGATGGCACGAACCATGTCAAAGCACGATTACAAGACCAGCATGAACAGCATTGCGGCCGAGTACAAGTCTGACAAGGCCATCTGCGAATCGTTGTCCGGTAATGCCAACGACGTGTGCGAGGCCGAGGCCAAGGGGAAAGAAAAGGTCGCGAAAGCCGATCTCGAAGCCCGTAACAAGAACACCAACGAGGCCCGCTACGAAGCGCTCGTCGCCAAAGCCGAAGCCGATTACTCGGTCGCCAAGGAAAAGTGCGATGACCAGGCCGGCAACGTCAAGGAAGTCTGCCTGAAGGAAGCGAAGGCCGCGGAGATTGCCGCCAAGGCCGACGCCAAATCGCAGATGAAGACCTCGAAGGCGGACAAGAAAGCCAGCAAGGAATCTACTGAAGCGCGCAAGGAGGCGGAGGATACGTCTGCCGATGCGCGCCATAACGCCGCCACGGACAAGCGTGAGGCCGATTACGCGGTGGCGAAGGAAAAGTGCGACGCCCTCGCGGGCGGCGCCAAGGACGGCTGTATGAACGAAGCGAAGGTGCACTACGGCAAGATGTAAACCGCAATCCGGGAGGCGTCCGGCAGTTTCCGGGCGCCGACGGAGCGTGTGACATGTGGCCCCGAACCGGATTAACGGGGATACACCACGGCGGTGAGGAGCCCAACTAGAGGTGAATTTACTTTTAAACCTGGTGTTCGACAAAGAGGTATTCCCAATGAAAGCGAAATATATATTTCCAGTCAGTGTGATTGTTGCCGCGTTAATGCTCGGCGGTTGCAGTGGCATGACGCCGCAACAGAATGACACGGCGGTCGGCGCCGCCGTCGGGGGCGTGGCGGGTAGCGTTCTCACGGGCGGCAGTGCCGCCGGAACCATCGGTGGCGCGGCGGTCGGCGGTATCGTGGGTCACGAAACCAGCAAGTCCAAGTAGTAACGCGTGAGTGAGACGCCAGCGAGGAGGAACATGCCGACGACGTGGTATCGTTGCTCGAAGGATTGAAAGACTGAAGTCTCTGGCATTCTGAGGTCGCGAATCCAGAATTGTTTTTATGCTTCGTTTCCGTAATTTTTTGCGCCTTGACAAGCGGCCAGAAGTGAGGAATCGTGATATTCCAAACTAAGAAATCACTTATGTACCTATTTGCTCTAGCACCACAGAAGTGGACCCCATTTCTTGGATAGCAAATGCGGTTTCTTAGGTGGTTCATCCGCATGATGCGCCATCAGGCTGCCTCGGCCAAGGTTCAGGCCGTGTAGACCTGCCAGGGTGTCTGCCGGTCGAAAGGTGGAGGCTGTGTCCATGCCACGGGTCATAACAAGGTTGGCAATCATTTTTTCCCCGGTCTTCCTGGCCGGCTGTAGTTCCTTGCTTCCGCATGCGCATACTAACACCGTGGGCCCATGGCAGAATTACCATGAAGCTCAGCAAACCTTCGACCTGATCATCCCTTACCAAACCACATCGGAAGATCTTAAGACACTCAAGCTGGATCCCGAATCGAATCCGAATATCACCATCCTGAATTATTCCGATGTGATACGTCGTTTCATCCCGAACCCCACGGTCAATGCAGAAGATTTGGCGCCTGGGGTAAGGGAGTGCATTATGGCAAAGGCAGCATGCCACGGCTATGAGATAGTTCAGAAGTCCAACACCAGCAAGCGCTATGGGAATTTCTGGGCGGATATCACAAATTTCAAACGTAAGACAGAGGTTACCGGCTGGAGTTTCAGCGGGGTCGTCTTGGTTAAGGATAACGTCGTCATCTACACGCTAGCCGGCGGCCAACCGGCAATTCGCGAGCTCGATGAAAACAATAACCCCCTCGGTCCATTCCAAGGTTCAGGCGAGTCAGCGTTGCGTAATCGCGTTCCACTGCCTTGAGCCCCGTAATCCGGCAACCCTTGACCAAAGGGCATGCCCGTAATGTCCACTACCTTTCACTTACGGCGCGCTTGAGCCATATATATAGATAGACACGACGACTATGCAGATCCGTCGTGAAAAACATCACCAGGCATATATCACCAGCCTGAATGCCGCACTTAAGCCTTATCCCGAACTGCATGATTTCAACATTGAAGAACTGCTGCGGCGATGCAATGAGCCACCCGTCACGATCAGACAGACGGTGCAAAACCAGGGCGGAGGCCACCTCCATCTTCAGGTATTTTTTGGGAAATTCTAAAGCCCGGTGCGGCAGGCGCTAAACTCATCGGCGCACTGGCGCAAGCGATCGTTCGCGACTTTGGCTCCTTCACTTCGTGTAAAAAAAGTTCGTCGAAGTCAGCGTCAAGCATTTCAGCTCTGGCTGGGTGTTCGTGGCAGTCGACGCGGACGGAAAGCGGGAAGTATTTTCCCGTTCCGGCCATGACAACGTTCTGCTGGAAAAAAAGACCGCCCTCTTCATCAACGATCTGTGGGAACACGCTATTACCTAAAATATCAGAACGACCACGCTGACTATCGCAATACATTTTGAAACGTCATTAAAATTGGGGGCATGTAAATCAACAGATGGAAAGCCTGCGCAACGCCAAAGAACAGCTTCAGTTGGTAGCCTGAGAACCGATAAATATGTGTGCTATCGCACAGAATATCTTAGGGGAAGGAGCATAATTCGCGTAACGATGGAAAACCCCATGAACCTCTCACGCAAGTAGGGCTCTCCATCTAAGTGAAACGAAAGGAGAATTTACATGCTATACACACTCGCTGTTGTTTTGGTCATCTTGTGGATCCTGGGACTCGTCTCTTCCTACACCATGGGTGGCTTTATTCACATTCTGCTGGTGATCGCCATCGTGGTGGTCCTGCTTAATGTCATCAGTGGAAGAAAAGCCCTTTGACCCTATCAAGGGATCGGGCGTGAATATCTAGAAGGGAACGATGGGCTAGCGGCCCCTTCCCGTAGAATTCCTCCTGAGTAAAGGAGAGGTGCCATGTTAAAGCTAAGTATTCTGATCGGTACACCATCGGTAGTCACATACCTGGCATCGACCAGTTCTCAGAACATAGATAGTATTTTATATATCTTCGTACTGTCCGCGGCGGCGCTATTGCTGGCGATTCTGTCGCAGATCAACGAAAAGTCCATGCTGTAGCGATTATTTTATTAAGGAGATTTTCCTATGGACAAAACAATCTCGCTCGCCATTTTTGCCGGGGGTATCCTGCTGGTGATCTTCGGTGTTAATGCATCGAATTCAGTCAGTTCCGACATTTCACGTATTTTCACCGACGCGCCTACCGACAAGGCGATATGGATGCTGGTCGGCGGTGTTGTCGTAACTATTATCGGCGCGATGGGACTGCTGCGGGGTTCAAAAAGCTGAAAAGATTGGTCAGATTTTTCATTTGCACTGACAGTCTCGAATAACAAGTAAGAGTCGAGGAACGAGTCTGTCATGAAGACGCCGAACGCAATTCTCAAAGCCTTAGCCGGTAAGGCGTTGGTCGGAGACAAATCCTTGCACGGCAGCGAGTTCAGAATGGTGTTTTTTTGCGCTGCCCTCGCGCTGGCGCTCGTCACACCAGGTGCCGGCCTTGCCGAGGAATCCGAAGCGAAAAAAAGCGAGTTCGTCCCAGACGAGCTTGACCTTGGCTTGCCACTACCGCTCGATAGGCACGACCGATACATTCTTGCGCAAAATCCCGCCGCCACGACGAGCACTCCGCCCAAGCCATCTTCCGAGGAGCTCCCCGCCATACCAAAAAAGCCGCTTCGATTCGAGGAAACGGAGGCCGGCAAGAGTTATCTGCTCCCAGCCGGGGAAATCGTCGGGTTCAACATCCTGATCAATCGGCTCAACTACTACACCATTGACAAGCAGGTGTACGGCACCAGCTATCGCACGGTCCGGGAAAATTTGAGCAGCCGGTGGGTTGTCGACACCGATCCGTTTGCCGTAAACCAGTTCATGCATCCGTATCAGGGGTCCGTCTACTTCGGCCTCGCGCGATCGACCGGCCTCGACTACTGGGAATCCCTTGGGTATACCTTCGGCGGCAGCTTGTTCTGGGAGATAGCGGGCGAGACGGGCCTGCCCTCCATCAACGACTTGGTCACAACCGGCTTCGGCGGAACTTTCCTCGGCGAACCACTGTTCCGGATGGCGAGCCTGTTGCTCGAGGGCGGAGGCGAAACACCCGGGTTCTGGCAAGAGGTGGGCGCGGCGGCGATCGCCCCGTCTCTAGGCTTCACCCGGCTTGCCTTCGGTGACCGGTTCCGCTCTGTGTTCGACAGCCACGACCCGGCTGTCTATACATACGTGCGTTTCGGCTGGAACAAGGTCGATAACGTGTTCGACGCGACAATGTCACAAGATGTAAACCGCGATGCGGCGACCGCGGACTTTCACATGGCCTACGGGCTCCCCGGCAAGGCCGGCTACACGTATACGCGTCCATTTGACTACTTCGATTTCGAATTCACCGCCACCACCGCCAATGTATTTGAAAACATCATGAGCCGCGGTCTTCTGGTTGGAAAGGAGTATGAGGGAGGCGATACCTATCGCGGCATATGGGGTCTTTACGGAAGCTACGATTATATATCGCCACAAATATTTCGCGTCTCGAGCACGGCGCTTTCTCTCGGAACGACCGCCCAGTGGTGGATTTCGAAGACGGTGGCGCTTCAGGGCTCGGCCCTCGGCGGTCTGGGCTACGGCGCGGCCGGGACCATCCACGGCACTGGTGAACGCGATTACCACTATGGCGCCACGCCGCAGGCGCTCCTGGCACTGCGCCTGATGTTTGGCGACGCCGCCAATCTCGACTTAACGGCGCGGTCATACTATGTCAGCAGTGTAGCCTCCACCGAGGACCGGGGATCGGAGCGTATATTCCGCGGGGATGCGGCGTTCACCGTGCGTGTTCACGGCCCTCACGCTGTCACGCTCAAGTACAACACGTCCCAACGAAACGCGCACTATCCCGACATTGCCGACACTCACCAGACCGTGACAACCCTCAGCCTGCTCTACACTTACTCCTTCGGCGAGACCAGGTTCGGCGCACTCGAGTGGCGCGCCGCTGGCAAACCCTGAATAGGGTTCAGACTATATAACACGCAGCGCGTGGCGGCGGCATGCTGATCGTCGGTACGCTGGGTATGCTTATCGGGAAGCTGGTGCTCTATTTGCGCAGCCGCCACAAGACTGTACTCGGTGACGTGCTGGGCATTCAGTCCTGAAAATCTCGATGGATTGACGATCGGCGCAACCGGCTGGCGCCAGCCTTTCGGCGGGAGTTTCAAAAATGATAGGCGAGGCCCACGCTCGCGTAGTAATTCGACCCGCGCTCTACCAGCGGGCTGCGGGCGGCGTCACCGTGCAGGTGCCGTGATTCCATGCTGCCCACCACAACCCAATCCTGGTTCAGGTCGAGCGACCAGAGGAATCCGAAACTTGCAAACAACAATCCGCTTCCTGCGCCGAACGCTGGCAATCCTGTGGTGGCGGACTGCTGCGGCGTAATACCGTAGAAAGAGCCGGCCGACTTCGCACTCGCCCACGTCGCTTGCGTAAACACCCCCGCAGCGACACGTCCGCTGCGGTAGACACCCGCGCTAAGACGGAGGTCAGCTTGGGCACCCAGATCGGAGTCCGTGTGCCGCCGCGCGCGCGCGAGCAACGTGGTCGGCATGGGACCGAAATCATGGTCCCATTCCACGTGCAGGCCGGCCGAGGCCCCACGATTGATGTCCGAAACGTTGTGGTTCTCGAGGAAATCGGAATCGTTTGTCTTGCGCCCTGGTTCGTAAGCAAGTTGCGCGCCGGCATGGAACCCCGGCGCAATCTCCATTCGGACACCTCCCTCAAGCACACCCTGTGTCGAGCGCGCGAACCAGGGCTGCCCGAAGTATCGGACAACCGGGACCAACTCTAAACGTTGCGAGGCCGAGCCATCGTACGCCGGTCGCGTGCGCAGGCCCGGGCCTAGCAGGGAATCATTGGAGAGTTCTGCAAAAGCGGTCAGCGGTACGATCAAACCGAACGCAAATATCACGGACCGGATCGCGTCAGGGGACGGTCGAAATGCAGGTAAGGCGGTGTTCATTTGCGTTTAGATTCCACTCGGTTTTCTATAGGTCAACGAGGCAGAGCTACTTTTTTGCGCAGGAATGAACAACTGATTGCGTTTCTCGTTCCTCGCTGGCTTAGTACCTGTGCTCATTCGCTTCGTCTTTGATTGCTTTACCACCTTTCTGAATATCTTTTCCCGCGCCTTCCATAGTGTTGCAGCCGGTGAGTGTCGCAGCAGCGCCAGCCAGGAAAAACGTCGCGAGTAGCAACACAATAATCCTTTTAATCATGATGAATCCCCTGTTGTAGATGATGAATTAAGAATCGGAGCGCAAGCAACAGATGCTGTCTTAAACACCTAGAAGTTTCATGATGTGCTGATAATCTGGGTTATTCTGTGCGCTACCACACAGAATGCGACCAGCCCGCATTGTCTGCGCGACAACGCCGCGTGGGGAACTGCAAGCCGACGCCACGAGATGAATCTGAGGAAAACTTTCAAGTTAGTCTAGTTCGACACGGATACGCGTTGCCTAATCCGGAACCGATCATCTCAGCTCTGCAAGCACATACGATGCTCTACGACACACCTAATAGGTTCGCGTGTCAGACACACCAAGCCTTCCGCCTTGCACTAAGTGCGCCACCGAACAGACACTCTGTAAAGATTGCCGGATAATTAATGTTTCCCTCTACCCAAAGATAAGGACAAACCATGAAAGCCAAACTCGCGACAAGCTGTTTCATCATCAGTACCTTGCTGGCCCCCGTTGCGGCCTATTCCGCCGATCCAGACACGGACCGTACGCACCCCATGACATACGTCAAGGACTCGGCCATAACAGTCAAAGTTAAGGCCAAGTTGGCCGACGAAAAGATGAGCAGTCTGGCGCATATTATGGTCGATACCGACAGCAAGGGCGCGGTGGTTTTGAGCGGAACAGTCAGAACCCAGGAAGAAGCGGATAAAGCGGTTTCAATTGCGCGCGGGACCGAAGGCGTAACTTCGGTCACAAACAAGCTTAAAATTAAGAAGGAAGATTAGGGTTCCGGTTTAAAGCAGATACCCTGCTGATCCAGATAGGTCGAGCGCATAGCTCATACCTGCGCGGGCTGGTCTTGGTTCCAACTGAATCAGGGCCAGCATTTTCTAAAAAAATTCTTAAAACATTCGAAGACGCACAAGTTCGTCGTGCAGCCATTGGTTACTAGTCACCGTTGCGCCGCCATTGCACCTCACCATATACGGTTGACCGCTAAAACTGCTTTTCGTGGCAGCCATTTCAATAAAGTCTTCGGTAGTCTTGATCTGATTTCTTTCCACCAGGTACTGGTACTTGTCGCGTAAATGTTCTTGCGCCGCTTTCGAGTCGCGCCACGTGCCATTGCGATAAAACTCACATGCGGACCCATCGATATAGCCAAGCAGAAAATTGACTTCGATTTGCACATTTGTCGGGGGCTCTGCACGCGCCACCAGCGCTAGCGTGAGTCCCAGCATCAGTACCGCGCCCGTTATCAATCGTAAGTTCATAGCTCCTTATCCAGTGGCAATGATGAGCCCGTTGGCCACCCTGCGATCGAGGCCTAACAGCAGCCATGGTGCTTGCACAATGGGGCAAGCGGATACACACCAGAACTCCGTGTCAGTGCTTCGAATTCAGTCAGCTCCGACATTTCCCGAATTTTCACCGACGCGCCCACCGACAAAAAAGCGATAGGGATGCTGGTCGGCGGCGTTGTCATGACGATTATCGGGTTGGTGGGACTGCCGCGCGGTTCAAGAAATTGAGAGGGCTGGTCTGATTTTTCATCTGCACCAGTTGCCTCTAATAACAACAGGTACCTTCGGTGGCCCGCGTCAGGAAAGGATCCGACGTCGCCAAACCTGCGCCATCCGCCATAACCCGAAGCCACTGATCGCCAAAGTCAACAGGCGCCAAGGACGCGACACAACAGTGATGACGACGGGTAGCAGCAAAGCCTCGGGGTGGCTTTTGAGGTATTGAATTCCGTCGCGGACTTTGTCAATCATTCGTGATAGCCGCCGCAACGAAGGACCATATTGCGCGATCGCGCCGCGTTCAATAGCGATTTGCGCGACGAGATCGTCGCGTTCCCTCACCAACGCAAAAGCGGTCGCCCTGGTCATGGTGAATTCAACTGCTGCCGGTCTTTGTAGAGCTCGGCCAGACTCGCTTCGAATAAGCGCGGCCTCGATTTAAGCTTGGCGCGAACCATGCTTCCGGAAATCCCGGCGCCAGTCAGAAACAACACGGCGAGGAGCGCCACGGCGTGCAACCGATAGGGCGTGTCCCAATAGGCCGCGATGACGAACAGCACCGCGAGGACGAGCGTCATAAAAGTAAAAAACAGCGCCAGTATCGCGCCGAATAAAAGCGAAGTCAGCCTGAGTTTTTCTTCGGCAAACTCGGTCGCAAAAAGCTGCAACCGGGTATGCAGATGGGAAACCAGGCTCGCGGCCAGGTTCTTGACGGAACCGAACAGCCCTACTGGCGGCGCGTCGGTGGACTGGATGTCACGATTCACAAGCCGATATCCAGTGAAGCATCAACGCTTCCCAACCAAAAAGCCGATCAATATGCCGACACCGGCGGCAATGCCCACGGCGGTCCACGGATTGCCCTTCACGTAATCGTCGGTTGCCGTCGCGGCCTGTTTGGCCTTGTCGACGACGTGTCGCTCAGCCTCCGCCAGACTCGTCTTGGCGCTCGTTAACTTCTCCGCAAACTTCGCCCGCGCGGCGTTGAAGCCTTCTCCGGATACTTTCGCCGTCGCCTGCAGTAAATCATCGGCATCGGTGACGATCGCCCTGAAATCGTCGACCATTTTGCCCTTGGTCCGATTGAATTCAGCCACTGTCTCTTCGCTCATTGCTGTTTCCTTTTGTCATTCGTTAAACGCACGAAATGACAATTATCCCCCTTCCCCCAAGACGTTCAGTGCGCTATCGCACATAAGGCAGGTTAAAAGGGACGCGCCATGCTCAACAGGCACCATGGCGACCTATGCATTTAGGCATCGTCGAAAACCGGATCGTTAGGGGCGAAACGCAGTTCCGTATTAAAACCGTCCCGGGTGTCACCAGGGAGTTCCGACCGGAGCGTGGACTTTTATGGTGATTCGCAGAGAAAGACAAGTTCAGAGTGAACCCACCCTCATAACACCGCTAGTTTATTTCTTCATCGCTTCCTTGGTTTTATCCACGGTCTCATCGATCTTTTCGCCGGCCTTTTCCATGGGTCCCTTGGGATTAACCACGTCCTGAACTTTGTCTTTGGTCTGTTCGACGGACTCATCGATCTTTTCGCCGACTTTCTCAGCGGCGCCTTTTTTTTCGCAAGCGAAAAGTCCGGCCGCGATCAGCAGGCTGACGGACAAAATAGACAGTTTTTTCAACGTAGACATAGGCATACTCCTTTTAGTGCAAGTTAAAACTCCCGGCCCCGAACAGCCCGAGCAGTCCGATAATAATCAAATAAATCGCGACGATATAGTTCAGCAGCCGCGGCACGGCCAGAATGAGTATGCCGGCGATAAGTGAAATCAACGGGGCAATACTTATAGTCATGTTCATGCTGGGCTCCAATCAAGCGTGTTTATGAAGTGACGATCGCGGCTTGGTCGGATCAGGTTTTTCATCCGATCTCGTTCGCATTAAAATTGCGTGGGTGCAATTCAACTCTCACGGAAACCTGCCAATGCCGCTGAAGAGACAAATACGCCGAGTACCCTGCCGGCTCTGTGCGTTATCGCACGTAGTGCGGTTTTTTTGCAAGTTCGGCTGGTAACGCCCCCGTGGTGTCTGAAACTACCCATCGTTTATAACCATTGTTCAGCCAGCGGAAGACTTCGAGAATAAGGTCAGCCACTTTTCTGGAGGTCATCCCTGAAATCGCCATAACCCTGGAGGTCCTCCCTGAAATCGCCATAGCCTTGGAGGTCCTTGAGATCGCCATAACCCTGGAGGTCCTCCCTGAAATCGCCATAGCCAGCCTGGACCCTGCCTCCGATTTTTTGAGCCCGCTCTTTCTTTTCCAATAGCTTGTCGCGGAAAAGCTTGCCGCTGATTTCCCTGATCCTGCCTTTTTCCTGTTTGCTTCGAGCCTTGAATTGATCCTTGTTCATGATTGCCTCCTAACAACGAATTTCGAGAATTTCCCACACCGTCATACCCGGTGATTCGCCTTCGCTGACCAATCACAGTCTGTGCGCAGAAACGCGTTTGTTCAGTGCGGTAGCTCACATGGTTGAGAATTGTCCGCCCGCCACGCTGAAAAGAGGTCCGCGCAGCGGGTGCTGCCTTGCAGGATTCAAACGACAATAAATCTGTGATGTAAAATGGGGGAAATGATTAATGAGCTCTGAACCTGATTTATACTGGGCGAATGCCCTACCAAGGTTTGGCCCAATCGCCGCCATCGTGCGCCTTCGCCTTGCTTCGCTCTATCGCGGCAGTAAGGTGCATGGCGGTGGCCGCTTGCTGTCTCCACATTCTCGCCGGATGCGCGAGCCTCCCCGACGCCGCGCGCGAGATGGAAGTGCCTCATGCACAGGCGGTGGAATTCGGTAACGCGCGCGGCCCTGTCTCGGCAAGCAAGAGTGCCGCCATCCTCGAAGAACTCAAGAGCAAATCCGGCGACATCGACATACTGCAGAAACATCTGGCCTTGGAGCAGGCGATTAACGCCGACAGTCCGCTGGTGCTGGGCAACAAGTTGGTCCTGCTGCAAGACGGGCCGGCGACCTACCAGGCCATGTTCGCGGCCATGCGCAAGGCCAAAGATCACATCAACCTGGAAACCTACATCTTCGAGGACGATGACATCGGCAAACAGTTCGCGGATCTGCTGTTGGAAAGACAGGCCGCCGGCGTTCAGGTCAACCTGATTTACGACAGCGTCGGCTGCCTGAATACGCCGAAGGTTTTTTTCGAGCGCTTGAGCGCCGTCGGCATCCAGGTGATCGAGTTCAATCCGATCAACCCATTGGCCGGAAATAAAAAGGAATGGCTGCTCAATAACCGCGACCACCGCAAGTTACTGGTGGTCGACGGCCGCATCGCTTTCATCGGCGGCATCAATATCAGCGAATCCTATTCCAGCGACCCCTCCTCCAAGTCAGCCAGGAAAAAGGGGGTGAATACCGTGGGTTGGCGTGACACCCACCTTCAGATCGAAGGGCCGGTGGTGGCGGAGTTCCAGAAGCTGTTCATGAACACCTGGAGCAAACAAAAGGGTCAGCCGCTGACTCAGAAAAACTACTTCCCCAAACTCAATAAACAGGGCGACGACATCGTGCGCGCCATCGGCAGCGCCTCCGCCGACCCCCACAGCTTGATCTATCTCACGCTGCTATCGGCGATCGCCAATGCGGAACAGCGCGTGTATCTGACGAATGCCTATTTCGTTCCCGATCCGCAATTGCTCAAATCCTTGACCGACGCGGCACGGCGCGGCGTCGACGTGAGGCTGGTTCTGCCGAGCTACTCCGACTCCTGGACGGTGTTCCATGCCGGGCGCTCGCATTACACCAAGCTGCTCCGCGCCGGCGTCAAGATCTACGAGCGGCGCGGCGCGGTCATGCATTCCAAGACCGCCTCCATTGACAACGTCTGGTCAACCATCGGTTCAACCAATCTGGATTGGCGCAGTTTTCTGCACAACGATGAAATTAACGCGACGATTCTGGGGCGCGATTTTTCCCGGCAAATGGACGCCATGTTTGCCAAGGATCTGACGGAGTCCGACGCTATCGACCTCGATCGCTGGAAGGACCGGTCACTGATACTCCGATTGAAAGAGTGGCTGGCGCGACTCGCGGAATACTGGCTCTAGCCAGGTCCGCCGAGCGTGTCAACAATACATCGATATCGTCGAAGACGATCCCACGCGGGTGCTTAGACTGCCGTTTTAGGAGGGAGCAAGCGATCATATTCTTTCTTGACCACCGCATAGCATTCGCATACCTGTGCCTCCAATCCCGGCCGATCGAGGACTGTAATGTGGCCGCGGTTATAGCTAATCAAACCCAGGGCTTGCAGTTTTCCCGCCGCCTCGGTGACCCCCTCGCGGCGCACCCCCAGCATGTTGGCGATCAATTCCTGGGTCATGGTGAGTTCGTTGGTCGTCAGGCGGTCCAGGCTCAGCAGCAACCAGCGGCAGAGTTGCTGATCCACCGAATGATGCCGATTGCACACGGCCGTCTGCGACATCTGCGTGATCAGCGCCTGAGTGTAACGCAACAGCAAAATTTGCAGTCCGCTGTGGCGTTCGAATTCACTTTTCAGCGCATTCCCCGGAAGCTTAAACGCCTGACCGGCGCTTTGCACCAGCGCCCGGCTGGGGGTGGTGCCGCCGCCCATGAACAAGGCGATGCCTACCATGCCTTCATCGCCGACCACGGCAATTTCCGCCGAGGAACCATCCTCCATGACGTAGAGCATGGAAACGATACAGCTTGGGGCGGGGAAATAAACATGCTCCAACTGAGCGCCGGATTCGTAGATCACCTTGCCCAGAGGCATCGTGACCGGCTTCAGATCGGGAAGCAGGCGATCGAACACTTCCGCCGGCAAGGCGGCCAGTAGGAAGTTATCTCTTGGTTTTATTTTTGGTTCAACACCGGTCAGCATAGCTGTAGTCCTTACTGTAACCCATGGTCTTTCTTGCGCAAAGGGGGCAAGTATCTTTTGCCCTGGATTCAGCGTGCACTATGTTCGCTAACACACATAGTGTATTACCGCATTATTTTGCCGTAAATCGCCATGAGATGAGAGGTTACTGACGTTCCACACAAATGCAGAGCCTCATCTCGTCAGGCTCGGAAAAAACCAAGTAATTCTGCGGGTACAGGGCCGGTCATCCGTACTTATGTGCGCTAACGTACGGAATCCACATGTTTTTCTGTGTATTTAAGGAACCTGTAATGGGAAACCGCGTCACAGATTGCACTGCGGCCCAGGTATTGCTAACCAATTCAGGGAGAGACCAGCCATGGCGCGTAACTCAAGTGAGACTGTGTACCTTAAAGCAGTCAGGAGTACAAAGCTTCATGGTGAACGGAGCAGTGTTAGTGACGCCAAAAAAACCGCTTCCGGACCCGCCGCCGCGCGCGCGGTACCGACGCCGGACCTGAAAACATTCATTAAAGTAATAGGCGAATGCAGACAGATGGTCAAAAGCGCGCAACATCAAATTGAAATTCTTGTCGAGCGGAATATTGGTTTGCAGAAAGAACTTACCGAGCTCGTGCAAAAAGAAGCGCTGGTCCGCCACTTGGCGTACCACGATGGGCTAACCGGTCTCCCCAATCGTAGCTTGTTGCAAGACCGGTTCCACCAAGCCATGTCCCAGTCGGAACGGCATCGCAAACCGCTGGCGCTGCTGATGCTTGACCTGGACGAATTCAAGCGCGTCAACGACAAACTGGGGCATGCCAGCGGCGACAAACTCTTGCAGGCGGTGGCGCTACGCTTGACCAAGGGCATCCGCGGCGCCGACACCGCCTGCCGTTACGGCGGAGACGAGTTCGTCATCATGCTGTCGGAAATTGACAGCCCGAATATCGTCACCGCACTCACTGCGGAAATCGGCGGGCGCCTCAGCGAACCCTATATTATTGACGGTCACAAAATTCATATCGCCGCCAGCGTAGGCGTGGCTGTCTACCCGGGCGACGGACGAACTTTCGACGATTTAATGAAGCAGGCGGATATCGCCATGTATCGTGCCAAGGGCACGGGGCACAGTACCTCCATCACCGAACAGCCTAAGGAAGATGCTGGCGCGACTGAATTGTACAATCCGCCCGCCCCTGAGAATGCTGACCGCATGCTCGAGCGTGATTTATTTATTCAGGATGAGTCAGTACGCGCACGGGAACAACAAAATAAGCATCAACAAATGTAACGTCAGTTAGTCAATCTGGAACCTCAAACTATTGATGCGTTGAGGCAATAATCAGCCGCTACGAGACATTGCTCCCCGTTCTGATACTATCCACGTATTCCGAATCGTTATTTGCCATGCTTGTGTCAGCCCGCGGACTTTCCAGTCCACGATGCCATGGTCCAGCCAGGAATCGACTTACCGCCAAAGCGGACCGCCAACGACACCACCTGATGTGGCGACCTGGTTCGTTGAGATTTCGCTGCAAGGAAGGGGACCTCTGAATTGAAGGCGAGCAGCACTACCAGCTTTGGGCATTGGCTCCAGTCGAGGACACACCTTCACGGAAGTGGCGCGCCATCAAAGTACTTCAACGACGAGCCGCCGCTGCGATCGGAGCTGTTCAGCAGCGACCAGATGGACCAGCATGGCAAGACCCTGGCGGGTTCGCACAGGCTGGGTCTGGGACGCGCACCCGACCGGCTCCTGACGCGGTTGGCTGAGAATGAAAGCGTCCTGATTGGCGCCTGCAAGCTGCTGACAGCGGCGGTCACGGAAAACCGCCGGATTACGCCGGCGGGCGAATGGCTGCTCGATAACTTCTACCTGATCGAAGAACAGATTCGTACGGCCAAGCGACACCTGCCGAAGGGTTACAGCCGGGAACTGCCACGCCTGGCTCACGGCCCTTCGGCTGGACTTCCGCGGGTGTATGACATCGCGCTGGAGACGATCGCGCACGGCGATGGACGGGTGGATCCGGAAAACCTCCGCCGTTTCGTCGCGTCCTACCAGTCGGTCACCGCCCTCAAGCTGGGCGAATTGTGGGCCATCCCCATCATGCTGCGCCTGGCCTTGATCGAAAATCTCCGGCGCGTTGCCGCTCGCAGCGCCGCCGGCAGGATCGACCGGAACCTGGCCGATTCCTGGGCCGACCAGATGATAGAGATCGCCGAGAAGGATCCGAAGAGTCTGATTCTGGTGATCGCGGACATGGCGCGGTCGAACCCACCGATGACGACCCCGTTCGTTTCGGAATTTACGCGCCGGCTGCAGGGGCAGAGCCCGGCTTTGGCGTTGTCGCTGACCTGGATTGAGCAGCTGCTGTCCGAGTCTGGCCTGACGATCGAGCAGTTGGTGCAGTCGGGAAACCAGCTACAGGCCGCCGACCAGGTCTCCATCAGCAACAGCATCGGCAGCCTCCGGTTCCTGGGGGCGATGGACTGGCGCGACTTCGTCGAGACGCTGAGCATTGCCGAGCAAAAACTGCGGGAAGATCCCGGCGCCATCTACGGCATGATGGATTTTTCCACCCGTGATCACTATCGCCACGTCGTGGAGAAGATCGCGAAGCAAAGCCGCCTGTCCGAAGGCGAGGTGGCGGAGAGAGCGGTCCGGCTTGCGCACGAAGGCGCTGCCCGTAAGGGCGGCGATGATCGAACCGCGCATGTGGGTTTCTACCTGATCGACAAGGGATTGCGTGAACTCGAGCAGGCGGCGGAGGCGCGCCTTTCCGCCTCCGAGGCATTCACAAGAGCGGCGGGCCAGTTTCCATTGCTCCTGTATCTGGGTGCGATCACGCTAATCACGCTGATCCTCACCGGGGGTTTGTTGATGCGGGCGCAGGCCAGCGGCGGGCCGGATTGGGCGCTCGTGTTGCTGGGTGTCCTCGCGCTGCTGTCCACCGGTCAACTGGCGGTGGCGCTGGTGAACTGGCTGGCGACGTTGCTGGCATCGCCGCATCCGCTGCCACGCATGGATTTCTCCCGGGGGATCCCACCGGAATCGCGCACGCTGGCGGTGGTTCCGACGATGCTCAGCGGCGCTCACAACATCGAGGATCTGGTCGAGGCGCTGGAAGTCCGGTTCCTGGCCAATCGCGACGACAATCTGCGCTTCGGCCTGTCGACCGATTTTCAGGACGCGCGCGCGGAAACGCTGCCGGAGGACGAAGCGCTGTTGCGGCTGGCTGAGGCGCGAATCGAGGAACTGAATGAAAAGTACCGGGGTGACAACGGCGACGCGTTTTTTCTGTTTCATCGCCCGCGCCGCTGGAATCCACGCGACCGGATCTGGATGGGCTACGAGCGCAAGCGCGGGAAGCTGGCGGATTTGAATTTGCTGTTGCGCGGGGAGGCAACCGATCGCTTCTCGCTGGTCGTCGGTAACACCGACGTTTTATCGAACGTGAAATATGTCATTACCCTTGACACGGATACGCAGCTCCCGCGCGACTCGGCGCGGGAGCTCGTGGGAGCCCTGGCGCACCCACTGAATCGCGCGCGCTACGACAAAGACAAGCAACGTGTCTGTGAGGGCTACGGCATCCTGCAACCACGCATGGGCGTGAGCCTGCCCAGCACGAACCGCTCGCGGTATGCGCGCTTGCACGGGGATGAGCCGGGCATCGACCCCTATACGCGCGCCGTCTCCGACGTCTACCAGGACCTGTTCGGTGAAGGCTCGTTCATTGGCAAGGGGATCTACGATATCGATGCGTTCGAGCGATCGCTCAAGGATCGCTTTCCCGAGAACCGCATCCTCAGCCACGATCTTCTGGAAGGTTGTTACGCGCGCGCCGGACTGGTGAGCGATGTGTTGTTGTACGAGGAATACCCATCTCGCTACAGCGCGGACGTAAGCCGCCGGCACCGCTGGATTCGCGGAGATTGGCAGCTTGCCGGTTGGCTGCTGCTGCGCGTTCCCGGACTTAAGGAACACAGCCGTCAGAAAAACCCGCTCTCGTGGTTGTCACAGTGGAAAATCTTCGACAACCTGCGGCGCAGTCTCGTGCCGGCGGCGTTGACGCTCCTGTTGCTGCTGGGCTGGACGGACTTGTCATCGGCCTGGTTCTGGACCTTGGCGGTGATCGGAATCATCCTGATCCCGTCCTTGATTGCCTCTGCTCTGGAGATGTTTCAGAAGCCGATCGACGTGCTGCTGAGTCAGCATCTCGCCGCCGTCGTACGCGCCGTCGGCCGGCGCCTCGCCCAGGCGGTCTTTGCGCTCGCGTGCCTTCCTTATGAAGCTATCTTCAGTCTGGATGCGATTGTGCGCACGGCGGGACGGATGCTGATCACGCGCAAGCGACTTCTCGAATGGAATCCATCGAGCGAATCGGATCGCCACAGCGGCGCGGACCTCGCCGCCTCTTTCCGGTCGATGTGGACCGCCCCGGTTATCGCCATTGCCGCGGCGCTGGTTCTGGTGCTGTCGAATCCGGCCGCGCTGGTCGTGGCGGGACCGATACTGATCTTATGGCTGGTCTCGCCCGCCATCGCCTG
Organism: Sulfuricaulis sp.; assembly: GCF_041499725.1. GTDB lineage: Bacteria > Pseudomonadota > Gammaproteobacteria > Acidiferrobacterales > Sulfurifustaceae > Sulfuricaulis. Next base: position 20,861 of record NZ_JBGQKW010000003.1, on the reverse strand, counting down.
GTGGATCAGCCGGCCGCGCGCCCACCGTGAAGCCAAGCTCACGACCGACCAGACCTTCTTCCTGCGCAAGCTGGCGCGCAAGACCTGGGCGTTCTTTGAGGCCTTCGTCGGCCCGGAAGATCATTGGCTGCCGCCGGATAACTATCAGGAGTATCGCGCTCCCGTGGTGGCGCACCGCACGTCGCCGACCAACATGGGACTGGCGCTGCTCGCGAATCTGTCCGCGTACGACTTCGGTTACATTCCGGCCGGACAGCTCATCGAGCGCACGGCGAGCGCACTGCGCACGATGCAATCCATGGAACGGCACCGCGGCCACTTCTACAACTGGTACGACACGCTGTCGCTGAAACCGCTGCACCCCGCCTACGTTTCGACGGTGGACAGCGGGAACCTCGCGGGTCATCTGCTGACATTGCGCCCGGGTCTGCTCTCGCTACCCGATCGACCGATCCTGGAGGCGCGCTGGTTTGACGGGCTTCGCGACACGCTGGGGATCCTGGTGGATGCCGTGGGAGGTGTCACGCCGGCTGCGCTCGCTCAATTTCAGAGAGATTTGGAGTCCGCCTGCGATCCCCGGCCAACCACGCTCACGGCGGCGCGGCTCACCCTTGACCGGCTGACGACACGCGCGGCGGAACATGCCGGCAGCTTCGACGCTGAGCCCGCGACCGACGCGAGCGGGTGGGCACGGACGCTGGCCCGGCAATGCCAGGGCGCCCTCGATGAGCTGACGTTTCTCGCCCCGTGGAGTTTGCTGCCGGCGGCTCCGGGCCGGCTCAGCGACTTCGCCGGCATCGGCGCAATCCCCACGCTGCGCGAACTGGCCAAACTTGAGCTGGAGTGGTTGCCGATCATCGAGCATCGACTCGACGCGGACGCGACGCCCGCGGAGCGCGAGTGGCTGGATGAGTTTCGACGGCTGATCACGGAAGCCAGCCGTCGCGCCGCGGAGCGGATAGCGGCGGTCGAGAGCCAGGCACGGCAAGCCGGCGAGCTCGCGCACATGGAGTACGACTTCCTGTACGACAAGGCATCGCGTCTGTTGACGATCGGGTACAACGTGGATGAGCGGCGGCGGGACTCGAGTTACTACGACCTGCTGGCCTCGGAAGCGAGATTGATAAAATTTGTCGCGATTGCGCAGGGACAAGTGCCGCAGGAGAGCTGGTTTGCCCTCGGGCGCCTGCTCACGTCCGCCGGTGGCGAGCCGATTCTTTTGTCGTGGAGCGGTTCGATGTTCGAGTACCTCATGCCGCTCCTGGTGATGCCCACCTACGAGAACACGATACTCGATCAAACCTATAAGGCGGCAGTGGAGCGACAGATCGAGTACGGGGAACAGCGCGGCGTGCCGTGGGGCATGTCGGAATCCGGTTACAACACGGTCGACGTTCATCTCACCTACCAGTACCGCGCGTTCGGCGTGCCCGGCCTGGGGCTCAAACGCGGTCTGGCGGAGGATTTGGTCGTTGCTCCCTATGCTTCAGCGCTGGCATTGATGGTGGCGCCTGAAGCGGCTTGTCTGAACTTGCAGCGACTCGCCGCCGCGGGGCTCGAAGGAAAATTCGGCTTGTATGAATCCATCGACTACACCCCGTCACGTCAACGACGCGGTGAATCGAGCACGGTGGTTCGCTCCTTCATGACCCATCACCAGGGGATGAGCCTGCTCTCCCTGGCCTATCTGCTGCTGGACCGTCCGATGCAGAAGCGATTCGAGTCGGACCCGTTGTTCCAGGCGACCCTGTTGTTGCTTCAGGAGCGAATTCCCAGGGCCACGGCGCTGTTTCCGCACATTGCCCAGCTCTCCGACATTCAACCCACAAGCGGTGCTCCGGAGACGCCGATTCGCGTTTTCAGCAGCCCCGACACGCCGATACCGCAGGTGCAGTTGTTGTCGAACGGTCGATACCACGTGATGATCACGAACGCGGGAGGCGGCTACAGTCAGTGGAAGAACCTCGCCGTGACCCGCTGGCGCGAAGACGCTACCCGCGACAACTGGGGTAGCTTCTGTTACCTGCGCGACGTGGCGAGCGGGGAGTTCTGGTCAACCGCACACCAACCGACGCTCAAACGAGCGGAGGGCTACGCCGCGATTTTCTCGGAAGGGCGAGCGGAGTTTCGCCGCCGCGACCACGATTTCGATACCCATACCGAGATCGTGGTTTCGCCGGAAGATGACATCGAACTGCGCCGCGTCCATATCACCAACCGCTCCCGAACCCGCAGAACGATTGACGTGACGAGTTACGCGGAGGTGGTTCTCGCACCCGCGGCCGCGGAAGCACTGCATCCGGCGTTCAGTAATCTCTTTGTTCAGACCGAGATCATCGACCCACGGCGGGCGATCCTGTGCACGCGCCGGCCCCGCTCCCTCGATGAATCGGCACCGTGGATGTTTCACCTGATGGCCGTGCACGGGGCGGACATCGGAGAGATCTCCTACGAGACGGACCGCACGCAGTTCATCGGCCGCGGCAACACTGTCGCCGCGCCCCAAGCCCTGAACGGCTCCACGCTCACGGGCAGTCAGGGTTCCGTGCTCGATCCGATTGCCGCCATCCGCTATCGCATAACACTCGATCCGGACGAATCGGCAACGATCGATATCGTTTCCGGCATCGGTGAAACCCGCGACGCCGCCTTGAGCCTGGTCGATAAATACCAGGACCGGCGGATCGCGGATCGTGTCTTGGAACTGGCATGGACCCACGCCCAAGTGGTGCTGCGGCAGATCAACGCCACCGAGGCCGACGCGCAACTCTATGGAGGCCTTGCCAGCTCCGTCATCTACGCTAATTCCTCGTTGCGCGCCGAGGCCGCCGTCCTCATCAAAAACCGCCGCGGACAATCCGGCCTATGGGGTCATGCCATCTCCGGCGATTTGCCGATCGTGCTGCTGCAGATCGGCGACCGGGCCAATATCGATCTGGTACGCCAACTGGTACAGGCCCACGCGTACTGGCGCTTGAAGGGGCTGGCCGTGGACCTGGTGATCTGGAACGAAGAGCATGCCGGTTACCGGCAGCTGCTCCAGGAACAAATCATGGGGCTGATCGCCGCGGGCGTCGAAGCGCACGTGATCGACCGGCAAGGCGGCATCTTCGTGCGGCCGGCGGAGCAGATATCGGACGAAGACCGCATCCTGCTGCAAACGGTCGCGCGCGCCATTTTCACCGACGGCCGGGGGACGCTGGCGGAACAGATCAACCGTCGTGGCCCGGTGGAAGTGCGAGTTCCGCGCCTCAAACCGACTCGCCGCCACCGCGCCGAACTCCCGGCCGCCACCGGGTTGCCGCGCCGCGATCTTATCCTCTTCAATGGATTGGGAGGATTTACCCGTGATGGACGCGAATACGTCATCATGACCGCGCCCGGGCAAGTGACGCCGGCACCGTGGGTGAACGTGCTGGCGAATCCGCACTTTGGAAGCGTCATCTCGGAGAACGGCCTGGCCTATACCTGGAGCGAGAACGCCCATGAGTTCCGCCTCACACCCTGGCACAACGACCCGGTGAGCGATGCCAGCGGAGAAGTCTTTTATCTGCGCGACGAAGACAGCGGCCATTTCTGGTCGCCCACGCCACAGCCCAGCCGCGGAGCCGGTTATTACGTGAGCCGCCATGGGTTCGGCTACAGCGTCTTCGAGCACGTGGAGGGCGGCATTCGCTCGGAGCTCACGGTTTACGTGGACGTGGATGCCGCGATCAAGTTCTCGGTGCTGAAAGTGCACAACGAATCGGGTCAAGCGCGCAAGCTTTCCGCGACGGGTTACGTGGAATGGGTGCTGGGAGACTTGCGGCCGAAATCGGCCATGCACGTGACCACCGAAATTGACCCCCACAGCGGCGCGCTGTTCGCGCGTAACCCGTACAACACGGAGTTCACCGGTCTGATTGCGTTCTTCGATGTGGACGATGCGACCCGGACCGTAAGCGGCGACCGCACTGAATTCATCGGGCGTAACGGCACGCTCAAGAATCCGGCGGCGATGAATCGCGCGCGGCTTTCCGGCAAGGTGGGAACGGCCCTCGATCCCTGCGCCGCAATCCAGGTCAGCTTCGAGCTGGCCGACGGACAAGAGCGCGAGATCATCTTCAGGCTCGGCCTGGCGGGAAGGCGAGGAACTGATGACGCCAGCAAGCTGGTGCATCGCTTCCGGGGATCGGCCGCCGCGCGCGGCGCGCTCGAAGCGGTGTACCAGTACTGGAATCACACGCTCGGCGCCGTGCAGGTGGAAACACCCGACCCGTCGCTCAACGTGCTGACCAACGGCTGGCTTTTGTACCAGACGCTGGCATGCCGTCTTTGGGCGCGCAGCGGATACTACCAATCGGGGGGCGCCTTCGGCTTTCGCGATCAATTGCAGGATGCAATGGCGCTCGTGCACACGGAACCGCAGCGGCTGCGCGCGCAACTGCTGCTGTGCGCGAGCCGGCAGTTTCAGGAAGGCGATGTCCAGCATTGGTGGCATCCGCCATCGGGCCGTGGCGTGCGTACGCATTGTTCGGATGATTACCTGTGGCTGCCCTTGGCGATGTGCCGTTATGTTCTGACCACCGGCGACACCGGGGTGCTGGATGAATCCGTTCACTTCCTCGAAGGCCGCCCGGTCAAAGCCGAGGACGACTCTTATTATGATCTACCCGGCCGTTCTGGCGAGGTGGCCAGCTTGTACCAGCACTGTGTGCGAGCCATCCTGAGAGGACTCCGATTTGGAGAGCACGGCCTGCCGCTCATGGGCACCGGTGACTGGAACGACGGCATGAATCTGGTGGGCAATCACGGTAAAGGCGAAAGCGTCTGGCTGGGGTTCTTCCTGCACACCGTGCTCACGCAGTTCACAACGGTGGCACGCCGGCAGGGTGACTCCTCCTTCGCCGAACGTTGTGAAGCGGCGGGGGTTCAGCTGCGCCAGAATATCGAGCAGCATGGCTGGGATGGCGCGTGGTACCGCCGCGCCTACTTCGACGACGGCACACCGCTGGGGTCGGCCGCCAACCCCGAGTGCCAGATTGATTCGATTGCGCAAAGCTGGGCGGTTCTATCCGGGGCGGGCGATGTCCAGCGCGCACGCCTGGCCATGGAAGCGGTGGATCAGCGCCTCGTGCGCCGCGATTCAGCGCTGATCCAACTATTGGATCCGCCGTTCGACAAGTCGTCGTTGAATCCCGGTTATATAAAAGGATATGTCCCGGGCGTGCGCGAGAATGGCGGGCAGTACACGCATGCGGCAATCTGGGCAGCCATGGCGTTTGCCCGACTGGGCGACCGCCGGCGCGCTTGGGAACTGTTGGCCATGATCAACCCGGTCAACCACGGGAGGACTCCGGAAGGGGTGGCGACCTACAAAGTCGAACCCTACGTCGCCGCCGCCGATGTCTATGCGCTCACGCCGCACACCGGCCGCGGGGGATGGACCTGGTACACGGGCTCGGCCGGCTGGATGTATCGGCTGATCGTGGAATCGCTCCTGGGCTTGAGGCTGGAAGTGGACAAACTGCATTTCACGCCGTGCCTCCCGGCGGATTGGAAGGCCTTCACGATGCACTACCGGTATCGGGAGACGGTTTACCACATCGTCGTCTCGCAAACGCGCGCCGATGATGATGCGAAGATCGGCGAGACGAGCATAACGGTCGACGGCGTTGAACGCCACGACCAGGCCATTCCTCTGGTTGACGACCACCAGGAACACGCGGTCGAGGTGAGGATAGACGCCGCACGCGGTTAACAGAGTGACTGCGGCAGATCATGGCCAAAGGAATTCAGTCAACGAATTTTCACTGAAACCCGGGCAGGTACAGTTCGCGATGAGTGTGATCACGGGCATCTGAACCCAGAAAATGGTCGGCGGTTTTTGAGAAAAGGGCCTTTATATTTCCTTATACCCGTCGCACCATTCTTGACGAATCCACTACCGTGGAACACCGCCAAAGCAGTTACGTTAAACCGGAAATACAATGAGCGTAACCAACAATGACTAGCGCACTATGGTTTCTGCTCGTGGGCGGCCTGTTGCTCGCCAGGGGTATAACTTTTTCGATGCTCAAGCGCCTGCCGGTCACGCCAGCCATTATCTATCTGGCAGTGGGGCTGCTGGTCGGACCTACGGTGCTCAATGTATTTCACTTCAATCCGCTCAAGGAATCGGCGCTGTTGGAAGTACTGACCGAAGTGGCTGTGCTGATTTCGCTGTTTTCTGCCGGCATCAAAATGCCCGTGCCGGTAAGCTTCGCCCGCTGGCGCACACCGATTCTACTGGCATCTGTATCCATGGCGGTCAGCGTCGGGATGGTCGCTGCCTTCGCTTATTATCTACTCGGTCTGCCACTGGGCGCTGGCGTCTTGCTGGGCGCGATCTTAGCGCCCACCGATCCGGTGTTGGCGACCGATGTCCAGATCCGTCATCCCGGTGACCGGGACCAGCTCCGCTTCACCTTAACCTGCGAGGCGGGCATGAATGACGGTAGCGCTTTTCCGTTTGTGATGCTGGGGATGGGATTGCTCGGACTGCACGAGCTCGGTGAATTCGGCCTGCGCTGGGCGTTGGTCGATGTGCTGTGGGCAACGGTGGCGGGAATCGCCATCGGGGTAATCTCGGGCGCCGCACTGGGCCGTTTGGGATGGAAACTGCGCGGCGAGTCACCCGAGCACAAGCTCATGGACGACTTCCTCGGACTCGGCTTGATCGGTGTGGTTTACGGCTTGAGTGTGCTGGTCGATGCGTGGGGATTTCTGGCGGTATTTTTCGCTGCCGTCGCGCTGCGCCAGACCGAACGTAAACTCACCGGCGCCAGTCGGGATTTCCCGGATCGGCCGCAAATCGACAGAATAATACCGGAAGCTGCAAACGCAAGCCCTGATAGCGAACCACCGCCGACCGTCAGCGGAGGATCGCTGATATTTAAGGAACATCTGGAAAGGCTCTCGGAATTAATGCTCATCCTGCTGATCGGTGGCACGCTGTTTCTCGATTCCTGGAGCTGGCGGGCGGTGGGACTTGCGCTGTTTTTGTTTATGGTGGCGCGCCCGGTCAGCGTCCTCGCCAGCCTGCTAGGTACCCGCACTTCGTGGCCGACGCGCGGCATGGTGGGCTGGTTCGGGGTACGCGGCATAGGCTCGCTGTACTACCTGATGTATGCCATACAGCACGGTCTCCCCGAAGATCTGGCCTTGGACCTTATTCAATTGACGCTAATTGTGGTGTCGCTTTCCATTCTCGTCCACGGAACCAGCGTCAAGCCGCTGATGAGCCGCTTTTGGCATCACCGCAAACATCTGCCAACGCCATAAGTGTTCTCTCAATCGCCACTCGGTGTGCAATGCCTCCGAGACAAATCTGGGACAAGAAAGACAAAAGGGCTGCAATTGTTATCGCAACCCCTTTTATTAGTTCTGCCCCCAAGGGGGTTCGAGCCCCTGTTACCGCCGTGAAAGCATGCACAGGGTAACTCATCCTTCGCCCTAACGTTGCTAAGCGGCGGGGATTGAGCTGCGCCAGAATTCGGTGGAGCAGTCACTGTGCCGTTGGCTATTGTTGACCCTCGATCGATTGCCTTCGAATGAGTTGGTCATGACGCATGAATTGGTCGCAGCATGCTCGGCGTGCGCCGGGAAGGCATTTCGGAGGCCGCCGGGAAATTGCAACACGCCGGTTTCATTCGCTACCGCCGTGGCCACATTACCGTGCTTGAACGGTCCGGACTGGAGGCCCGCGTGTGCGAGTGCTATGCGGAGGTCAAAAACGAACACGATCGTTTGCTGTGCGATATGCGTAATCGCCAGGATCCTCCCTTAGCCAGTCACGGTTAATCCTTCTCCCTGCTTCACGCTTTACATAGAATCTCCGCCTTATGTGCGATAACGCACAGAGAGCGGCGGGCTTGATCCCTATAGTACAAAACCTGCTCAAGATTCGTCCACAGACGCAATTTACCCCCGGCGCCTGCAGGCAAAAGCATGCATTCTTTTTTGCAGGATGAGCGTATAAGTAGGTGAGGTGCTGCTCGCACCTTCGGCCACGCGATCCGTCAGACTAATTCGCGCTTTAACAGAGGTCGACCATGCCCGAAAAAATCCGCGATTCCGCCATTCTCAACCCCGCCGCTGGCGCGGCGGAAGGCATGACCGAGTTCCGGCGCCAGGAGGCCTTGCTTAAAACCGGGGCCTTGCAGAACGCGATTCTCAATAGCGCCAATTTCTCGATTATTGCCACCGACGAGAAAGGCATCATTCAACTATTCAATATCGGCGCCGAGCGCATGCTGGGCTATCTGGCCGCCGAAGTCGTGAACAAGATCAACCCCAGCGACATTCATGATCCGCAGGAGGTCATGGCGCGCGCGCAAGCTTTGAGCAAGGAGCTGGCCACCCCGATTACGCCGGGCTTCGAGGCGCTGGCCTACAAGGCTTCGCGCGGGATCGAAGACAGCTATGATTTGACCTATATCTGCAAGGATGGCAGCCGCTTTCCGGCAATCGTGTCGATCACGGCGCTGCGCGATGATTATGGTGACATTATCGGCTATCTGTTGATCGGCGCCGATAATTCCGTGCGCAAGCAGGTGGAGGCGGAGCTGACCAACGCCAAGGCCGCGGCAGAAAAAGCCAACCTCGCCAAATCGGATTTCCTTTCCAGCATGAGCCATGAGTTGCGCTCCCCGCTCAATGCGATCCTCGGTTTCGCCCAATTAATGGAGTCGGGTTCGCCGCTGCCAACGCCCGCCCAAAAGGCCAGCATCGACCAGATTCTCCAGGGGGGATGGTATTTGCTGGAGTTGATTAACGAAATCCTCGATCTCGCGTTGATCGAGTCCGGCAAGCTGTCGCTGTCGCTGGAACCCATGTCGCTGCCCGAAGTGCTGCTCGATTGCCAAGCCATGATCGAACCGCAGGCACAAAAAAGCGGCATCCGCATGAGCTTTCCTCGGTTCGAAATCCCTTACTTCGTTAAAGCCGATCGGACCCGGGTGAAGCAGGTTCTCATCAATCTGCTTTCCAACGCGATCAAATACAACCGCGCGGGGGGAACGGTCGAAGTGACGTGCAGCGCGAACACCGCGGAGCGCATACGTATCAGTGTGCAGGATACCGGCGAAGGATTGTCCCCGGAAAAACTCGCACAACTGTTTCAGCCGTTCAATCGTCTTGGACAAGATGCCAGCGTCGAGGAAGGCACCGGCATCGGCCTGGTGGTGAGCAAGCGGCTGGTCGAGTTGATGGAGGGCGAAATCGGCGTTGAAAGCACTGTCGGAGTGGGCAGTGTGTTCTGGATCGAACTGAACTTGGCGGCTGAACCAAAACCTGCCGCCGGCGCAGCCGAATCGCTTGCGCCAATGCAAGCGCGTGTTGCGCATGACACAGCGCTGCGCACCCTGCTGTATGTAGAAGACAACCGGGCAAACATGCAGCTGGTCGAGCAACTCATCGCGCGTCGTCCCGATATGCGCTTGTTGAGCGCGGGGGACGGCGCGCGCGGCATCGCGCTGGCGCGCCTCCATAAACCGGAGGTGATCCTGATGGACATCAACCTTCCTGGCATCAGCGGTATCCAAGCGCTGAAAATCCTGCGTGCGGATCCGGCAACGGCGCACATTCCGGTGCTTGCCATCAGTGCTAACGCCATGCCACACGATATCAAGAAGGGCCTGGAGGCGGGATTCTTCCGCTATCTCACCAAACCGATCAGAGTCAACGAGTTCATGGAGGCGCTGGACACGGCGCTGGAACTTGCGGAAACAGAATTAGACGGCGCAATTAACCCGGGGGGCCTGTGATGATCAGTACCGCCGATATTCTTAACGCCAGTATTCTGATCGTGGACGATCAGGAAGCCAATGTGCAGTTGCTGGAGCAAACGCTGCGTGGGGCCGGATACACCTGCGTTGCCTCGTCCATGAATCCGCAGGAGGTCTGCGCACTGCATCGCAAAAACCGCTACGACCTGATCCTGCTCGACCTGCAGATGCCCGGCATGGATGGCTTCCAGGTGATGGAAGGCCTCAAGACAAACGCTGCCGACGGCTACCTTCCGGTCATCGTGCTCACCGCTCAACCGGGACACAAGCTGCGCGCGTTGCAGGCCGGCGCAAAGGATTTCATCAGCAAGCCGTTCGATCTGGTCGAAGTCAAGACGCGCATCCACAACATGCTGGAAGTGCGACTGTTGTACAAAAAACTCGAGAATTACAACAAGGTGCTGGAACAGACGGTGCAGGAACGGACCGCCGAACTGCGCGAAAGCGAAGCGCGCTATCGCAGCCTGACCGAACTGGCCTCCGACTGGTACTGGGAGCAGGACGAGAGCGGGAACTTCACCAAAGTTTCCGGCCCGGTCCTGGAGATGCTCGGAATCCGGGTCGCTGCCTTGGCGGGAGAACCAAGCGGTGTTCAGGTGGCCGGCTGGAATGAGGCGGAGCGGGAAGTACTACAGGCAAAGATTGCCGCCCGGCAGCCATTCCTGGATTTCGCATTCAGCCGCGTTAATACCGATGGCTCGCAACAAAAGTTTCGGGTGAGCGGGGAACCGATGTTCAACCATTCCTCCCGCTTCATCGGTTACCGCGGAATCGGCGTGGAACTCACGGCAAAGAATTAAAACACGGGATTTCAATAGTTCGCCATGTCATCGCCTCATAGTCCGAATCAAAACCATCTTCTCGCCGCCCTGCCCACGGCGGAATTCGAGCGCTTGGCGGCGCATCTGGAACTGGTCCCGATGCCGCTCGGCGAAGTGCTCTACGAACCCGGCGGACAGTTGCAGCACGCCTATTTCCCCACCACCGCCATCGTGTCGCTGCACTATGTCATGGAGTCTGGTGCCTCGGCCGAAACCGCGGGAGTAGGCAATGAAGGCGTGGTCGGCATTTCGCTGTTCATGGGCGGAAACACCACGCCCAGCTCGGCCGTGGTGCAGACCGCGGGCCACGCTTACCGGCTGGAGAGCCGTTTGCTGATGCAGGAATTCAACCGCGCCGGCTTGCTGCAGCGTTTGTTGCTGCGCTACACCCAGGCGCTGATTACCCAGATGACCCAGACCGCGGCCTGCAATCGGCACCATTCAATAGAGCAGCAACTGTGCCGCTGGCTGTTGTTGACCCTCGATCGATTGCCTTCGAATGAGTTGGTCATGACGCATGAATTGGTCGCCAGCATGCTCGGCGTGCGCCGGGAAGGCATTTCGGAGGCCGCCGGGAAATTGCAACAAGCCGGTTTCATTCGCTACCGCCGTGGCCACATCACCGTGCTTGAGCGGTCTGGACTGGAGGCCCGCGTATGCGAGTGTTACGCCGTGGTCAAGAAGGAATTAAACCGCCTGCTGTCCGATGTGCGATACCGCCAAGGCATTGCTACTGTCGTGCCCGATAGCCACCTCCGGCCATCAGGCCAGCCCGGCGAAATCATCAGACAGGATTTCGCCCACTGAGCAGGATGATCACAATCGCGATCGGCGATAGCACACGGTTAGCGAGGAACAGCGCGACGATACGTCGCTTGATTCAGCAGCATAGACAAAGATACTCGCCATCCCCGCACCCAGCAGACGCGCGCCGCCGATGTTGAACGCCACGACCAGGCCATTTCTCTGATTGACGACCGTCAAGAACATCCGGTCGAGGTGAAAATACCGAACCACCCACGGCTGAACACCGAGTAACCGCTCCAGCATGCCCGGGCGCCGGCGCTGATGTTTTCTGACGAACACGCCGGCGACACGTTTGGCGCCCAGCACCGCGACATATATCTTTTCAACAGGACGTGTCCCTCCTTATGTTCGATAACGCACAGAATACGCGTGGTTGAGCGTGTATTAATGACCGCGAAGCTAAACGATCTATCTAAATGAAAGAGGAGCCGACAAATGAAAAGCTTAATGAATAAAAGCTGGGTATGGATGGCTGTGTTGCTGATTAGCGTGGCGGGTTGCGCGGGTACGCAGACACGAGACAGTACCGGTGAGTACATCGATGATGCATCGATCACCACCAAAGTAAAGTCTGTGATGGTCGCCGACACCGAAGTGAGCGCGCTCCATATCAGCATCGAAACCATTAAGGGCGTAGTGCACCTGACCGGATCCGCCGACACCCGGCACGAATCCGATAAGGCCGCGATGATTGCGCGTAATGTCGCCGGAGTAAAATCGGTCGACAACAATATTCACGTCAAGTAACTATTGCAGGAGACTTATATGAATTGGGAAACCGCCAAAGGTAATTGGACTCTATTCAAAGGAAACGTAAAGCTACAGTGGGGCAATCTGACCGATGACCACCTGAGCAAGATTGCGGGCAGACACGACCAGTTCATCGGCAAAATGCAGATGATGTATGCCACCACAAAACAGGCAACTGAAGAGGAAGTCAATAAATTTTCCGGGACCCACAAGGACCATGGTCATCGTATTTGATACTTAGAGAGGACTGGTTGTGCGTGGCTGTCTGTGACGCACAACTTCTTCCTTAACCACAACTTGCATAAAAAAAGGAGATAGTCATGCTTTACTACGCTGCTGTGTTTTTCGTGATCGCCATCATCGCCGGGATCTTCGGGTTTGGCGGTATCGCCGTGGGCGCCGCTGAAATTGCCAGAATCCTGTTTTTCATCTTTCTCGTGATATTTCTCGTCAGTCTCATCATGGGTATCGGTAAAGGCAGATGGCGCTCTTGATTAAAAGGGCGACAAAAATATGTAATAAACACACTCATATGCAGGAGATCTAAAATGGAACTACTTCGTCGTCTCACCAAACCCGTCAGCCACCTGGTCGTCCTCAGTCTGCTCGCGCTCAACCTGTATTTACCCGCGGCGCACGCCGGCATGATCGGCACCGAGGCGGTGGTCAACGCCGCACAGGCGCAGCAATACCGCGAGCGTCTGCTCACCACGCTCAACCGTGACGACGTGCAGGCCCAGCTCCTGGCCCGTGGCGTGGAACCGGCGCAAGTCCAGGCACGCGTCGATAGCCTGACGGATGAAGAAGTGCAAACCCTGGCAACCAATATGGATCAGCTGCCGGCCGGCGGCGATGGTGTCGTTGAAGCGCTCGTGCTTATTTTCATCATATTGCTGATCACCGACCTCATGGGCTTGACTAACATCTTTCCCTTCGTCAGACATCCCCGTTAAACGCAGGACTTTGTAAATAATTGAGGTTCAAGCCGCCCGGATTATTCCGGGCGGCTTTTCAATTTTTGCGGCGTGGATAATGACCGCAAGCTTTTCTTTGTCCGGGAAACTAGCGGGTTACAGGCCAGAGCGATATTAGCGTCTGAACTCACGTCATACTATCGGCAAAAGCATGATTGATATCGCGGTGACGGACTTCGTCTTCCCGAATAGCCACAACGAGATCATGTAGCCCTGCGCCTGCCGGCAAATGCCAATAATCGATTGCACAGGGAGGCGCCGGAACATTCTGGATGGAACCATTGTCGATTTCCGCCAAATATTCTGTATACGAGGTAATGGCTTCTTCTTCCAGATAACCGGCGATACGGTGGCATGTCTTCGGAGTTATCAAATACAAAAGGAAATACAAGTTGAACATCAAACCCTGTACAAGCAGCACAAGTGCGCGCTCAAGCCACGTGGGTTTGGCTATCAAGATGAACGTCATCAGATGCATGCGCTCATTCTCCGCTTCATCGAGCAGCGCTCTGATTTTACCTTGATCAGGTTGCATGGTGCGCAGGGATTTCAAGTGTTGCAGCACGCCTCCCACCATGCCGGGCACGGCGGCCACCGTCTCCAGCACCACCGCCCGGTGACCATAGCGCCTGGCAAAGAAAAGATCCGCGGGAACACGCATCGCCTTAACAACAGCCAACGCGATGTAGTCGGAAACCGTTTTCGGCACATGGTGGACGGTCATAAATCAATACAGGTCTACATGAGGCGGCTTAAGAACAATATCCCGCGGATGGCCTGACCGGTCTTGAAAAGAAGAGAAAGCCTACCGTGAAAATTTATCGCCGTATGTACGAGATCGCACAGACGTCTTCGAGCGGACGAGGATAAATGCCGTGAAGTCACGGGTAATCATGAACGCCCTCCATTCCCGGACATCCCTGAAGGAGCTCTTTCATTTCGGCGGCGCCACCGAACCAGCGTAGAACACTTCGCACTCCCCGCCCGGGAAGAGGTCCCTCCCCTTCTTGAGCAACTTGATCGCCGGCCCAGCGAGGGACTTGAGGACGCCCGGCTTCTCCACCACCGGTTTCTGGAAGGTGCCGCGTATTTTTTGCCGCACCTTGGCGCAACCCTGGGTGTCGATCAGCGCCATGGTCACGTCATCGAACCGCTGGTTGACTAAATCAAGTCTTCCGGTCAGGGCGACCCGGTTCAATTTCGTCACCATGGCCACGTCCTGCGAGTGCGCCACGCCACGCTCGACCTTCCAGTCGGAGACTAGTATCCGGATCTCGCTGCCGCCCCCCGATCCTTGAAAAATGCTCGCAAAATTGTACCCCTTCGTGACCACCATGCCGAAAGGCCCGGCAAAGAAGAAGGCGCCCAGGTCCACGAGGTTGAAGTTCTGGCTGGTCTCATACCGGGCGAACTCCCGATCGAGGTCGGTGCCTTTGAGCGTGAGGTTCTCGCCCCGAAGGGAGATCTCTCCCTCCGCGGTCTGTAGCATCTCGTTCACGGTCTTTCCCTGCATCGACAGGTTTGCGGAGAAATCCATCGACCCTTCTGCGACCTTCTGCGGTGACAGGGTTTTGAAAAGCTCCTCGATACGGAACTGCGGCAGGGAGTAGTGGACGTGGTAACGAGGGAAAGCGCTCGAAAAGTCCGCCTGGATACTCCCCGATCCCTGCGCGCCGACGATACGCATCGTGACCGGCTTGAGATCGTAGACTCCGTCCTTCCCGGCAAGCGAGAGCTTCAAGTCGGATACCGAGAGGTTCTTGGTCCTGATCTCCCCGCAGGCGAGTTTCGCGGTCAAGGAAAGGTGCTTCAAGAGGTCCGAACTTTTCCCTTCCGCGATCCGCAGGCGGCGCGCATTCAGGTCGCAGTTTACAGCCTCGAATCCTTCCCCGGACTGTTTGTCCGTATAGAGGAGAGTCCCGTCCGAGAGGGATACCTTCGCCAAGTCCAGGGGCGTCAAGCTTCCTCCGGCCCCTTCCGGTTTTTCGAAGTTGAACTTACCGTCGGAGTCCCGCTCGATGGATATCCTCGGGCGTTTCAGCGCGACCTTTCCGATACGGACTTCCTTTTGGAGCAGCGGGAGGAGATCGATGCCAAGGCTGGCCTGCTTCGCGGAGGCGAGGTCCGTCCCCCGGTTGCGGATGTTCACGTCCTGCAATGTGACGTGCAAGCCTGGGAAGAAGCCGATCCCCAGCCGGCCACCGACGCGGACTTCCATCTCCAAGGCTCTGGAAGCGGCCGCCTCTAACTGGGGTTTGTAGACATTGATGTCCACGAAAAACAGCAGGACTACCGCGACGAGGATGAGGAGCCCAACAAACCCGCCGACAGCGAAGAGGATGATTTTCACTGATCTTGGCATTAACCGGACCCAGATTGATCGGGAGGAACTGGATCACATTCTAAGGCAGGCGCACGACAAAGAAGAAGTACATGGACAAGATAAGTATTTGAAAAGATGGTGGCTAGGGGCGGAATCGAACCGCCGACCTCAGCATTATGAGCCGACCAAAACTTTTTTGGTCATTTACCTTTCAACAACTTAGGCGCATCCGGCCCGCGCAGTTGTGTCAGGAAATGCCTGAAATTGCCTCACGGTGACGGACGTCGGTCACGTTTTGGTCACGCTCGTTAACACGTAATGTGATCATAAAAAATTGCTCAACTCTTCCCAACGTCGGATCTGACGGCGAAGTCCAGGGACTGAGCCGGGCCGAAATCGCCAGCATGCAACCAATGGTGATGAAGAAGTGTTGCCGGTCGCGCGGCTGGTCGCCGAAGGCGGTTCCCAAGAAGCAGTTGACGCTGCGCCTCTCGCCGCGGGGGGTTGATTATTTCCAGGCACAGGGCCGAGGCTGGCAGACGCACATCGATGAGACTCGCCACCCGTACGTGAAACACAAGATGGCGTGAGATCGTCATACTACAAGAACTCCTGAGCGTCCAACCAATCACGACTCGCTTCGATTCAAATATCCGCTCGATCACGCGCCTCAACTCCTCGGGGCTACCGGAGAAACACCGGGTTATGGTGCACCCAGCGCCTGTCGCAGCGTGGCCAGCGGCAGGAAAAGCTTGTGCGGATCATCGGGCAGCGGGAGAAATCCGAAGCGGCGGTAGTAGCGACTCGCCGCCGCGTCCTTGGCATCCACGAAAAAACCGATGATCCCGGCGCTCGCCGCCACCTGCAACGCCCGGCGCATGGCATGGATCATCATCAGCGTACCCAAACCTTCGCGCTGCCGGGACTGGGCCACAGCCAGCCGCGCGAGCTTGACACCGTACGCTTTGGCAGGGTATTTCTTGGCGTAACGCGGCGGCAGGGTGTCAATGATGACTTCCGCCAGAGCAAGGGTCACGTATCCCAGGATTTCCTCGGGCGCCTCGTCGTCGACCAAGACTTCCGTTCGCGACAGGCCTTTGTCGGTGTGCTGCCGGGCGGTGTGCCGAAGATAGTCGTTGAGCTCAGGATTGCCGCAGTCGAAGCCTTCCCGGTGATGCCGGCGGCTTAAGGGCTCAATCCTGAGCATTCAGGGCCGAGCGCCGGTA
This sequence comes from Sulfuricaulis sp., assembly GCF_041499725.1. Lineage (GTDB taxonomy): Bacteria > Pseudomonadota > Gammaproteobacteria > Acidiferrobacterales > Sulfurifustaceae > Sulfuricaulis. Next base: position 4,154 of record NZ_JBGQKW010000003.1, on the reverse strand, counting down.
GGCCGCGACCGCTTTCTTCAACCGCGCATGGGATGCGGGCGGGTTTTCCAGGGCCTTGAAGAACACTTCGGCATCGCGGCGACTCAGGCGGATCAACCGCTCCCGCGCCAGCACCGCGTGCGCTTCCTTGAGCGCCGCCTGCACCACGAACTGGTTCAATGTTGCGCCCGAGAGGGCGGCGGCCTCCTCGAGCGTTTTGCGCACCGGTTTCGGCACGCGCGAGCTGATGCGTTCCTTGGTTGTGTCCAACATGACGGCACCTTTAGGCGAATCAATAAAAAACAGTATAGCACAATGGCGCCATTTTGGCACCAGATAGGTGAACGGTTGGAATAACACAAGAAACCGGGCGCCAGTCGAGGTGCATCATCCGAGACCACAAGCTCGCGGCCGCTAGCGCCGGTCACGCAAGGCCCGATTGATGCTGTTGAGATCAAACCCTTCGGGATCGAAGACGCCGCCGACCCAGCGCAGAAACTCCTCGTGTTCCGGATGATCCGGTTGGCGGATGGCCTCAAGAAAATTCCCGTACCCGGGCGGCCCGCCCACGTCCTCGGGCGGGCAGGCGCGCTCGCCCGCGAGGCAGAGCGGGTAGCGCCAGTCCGGTTTGGCCCCAGCGATCTCCTCCACCACCAGCCGATGCTCCCAGTGGTCCCCGAAATCGTAGAGATAGGAAAACTCGCGCACGGATTTTCCGAGTGCCTGATCGAGCCGTACCCGCCGCTCGTCCTTCATCCCGTGCTCCTCGGCCTCGTCCGGGATGCCGTATTCGACTGTCCCCATTTGGAAGGAATGCAGATGCGAATCCTGCCAGCCCATCACGCACTGCAGTACCCGGTGCAGTTCAGGCAACAATATATTCCAGGGGACCTGGACCCGACGCCAGATGAGCGGGTCGATGTGCGCGAGCTCGACCCGCAGGGTGGCGATTTCCTTCAAGGCGGGTGCCGCCGTTGTCCGGGGTTGCGGTTTTTTCTTGGATGCCATGGTCTCCGGTTGTTCACCTTACATTGCACAGTTAATTTTGTATCACACCCCTTACCGCCTCTGCCACGGGGCATCGTAAACGATAATGAGCAGCGATTTTACGATGACGTGAGAAAATTCCACACACTTTCCGACACACCGGGCGCGGCTTGTTCGCAGGCGGCGGAAATGCTGGCACCTTGCCTCTTCGCGATCTCAATCTCACACGGCTTGGTTACAATCTGTTCCGGGACAAACATCTTTTTCGGGATGGTTGGCTCCTCGTCTCAGGTTGGTTATTCTCTCAAACCACCTGGTACAAAAAGCGTCGGCCACGTCATTTCGCTGACGACATCGCCCAGCTTATGGAACCGACTTTGGTGCTGACATGATTCTTCCCCGAATCATCCGCCTGCGGGATGCGCCGGCTTATCTCGGGATGGACAAGAACCGCTTCAACGCGGAAGTGCGCCCGTGCCTACACGAGCAACGCATGGGAAAACAAGGGGTCGCCTTCGACCGACTTGAATTGGACGCCTGGGCTGATCGATACTTTGGCGGCAACGGGCGTTCCGAGCAACCGGAAGAACGCATAGGGAACGTCCCAGACTCCCCGAAGGCGCAACATGGCGCCAAAGGCCGGACGGGTCGTATCACGAAGCTGTCTATTTCAAAAAGCGGTACCGCAACAGGCGCCTTCGCGGCTCTAGCGGAACGCTTGATCAGAAAAAAGCGGAGCGCCGACTGAGACACAAGCGCCGGCAAATCAACGAGGCCAAGATTTATGGGTTCGTTCCCGCCGCACCTACAACTGGAACGCCCGTTGCACATAGTTTCAGCAAAAAGCGGCGCAAAGCACGGCCCCGTGGGCCCAGTAGTGGGCCCACGTTTTTTTCGCGCGCATGCCCCTCGTTTCGGAATGACCACAGCTGACGGTTGTGCGTGATTACCGCGTCATCACCGCCATGACTTCCAAAACGCCTAGCGTCTTTGAAAAGGAAGCTGCATACCTTTAAGGACTATGACAACGATCACCGCGTCCACAGCGAACCCGGAGGCCATACGCGGATCAATTCAGCACCGGCGCGACTCGAGCGGTTTTCATGGAAACAACGTTGCGACGTGTTATTCCGAACGCCGGTGACGGCGTAATTTGTAATTCGCCTGGCGCAGGCTGGGCCTTAATAAAATTACGCCAAAATGTAGCGTCCGCTTTTCTTGGAACCAACCCGCTTCACCAGTCCGGCATCAATAAGGGGATTGAGCAGATCGAGCGCACCCTGTTTGGAGATGCCTAACGCGCTCCAAATCTCGCTGGGACTCATGCTTTTATTGTCGCGGAGCATTTTCAGCAATTGCTCCTGTTTGGGACGCAAGACGAGCTTCTTCGTAGATTGCGACGATAATTTTTGCACCCTGGTCCAGACACGCTCCAAGGTTGAAAGAAGCCCCTCGGCAGAGTATTCCAGCCAGCCGGTCAGGTTCTCCCCCTCCTGCCGCACAGCGTCAAGTGCCTGATAATACCGCGGGCGATCTTCCCAATAAAATTCGTCCACGGAGAAGATATGATGCGTATCGAAACCACGGCGGTATAATTCCCATAAAGCGAGCGCACGACCTGCGCGCCCGTTGCCGTCCGCGAACGGGTGAATGGCTTCAAAGCGGTAGTGAACCATCGCGGAACTCAGCACCGGCGACAGGCTCACTGATTCCTTATTCCACCACGTCAGCAATTCAAACATCAGCCCCGATACCTCTTCCGGCGGAGGAGGAACATAGCGCCCCACTCTCACACGAATGGTGCGATAGCGCCCGGCCGTTCCCTGATCCATCACCTCGGCGGCAAGGATACGGTGAAGTTTAAAAACATCCTCATGGGTAATGGATTTCTTGCTGGCTTTCGTTTCAATGAAACGCAGCCCCGCAAAATAATTTGTCACTTCACGCGTTGCTCGCTGAGTGATCGCCGGGATTTCCCGTCCCTCCTCCACGGCTCGCACCTGCTCCAGCGTCAGGGGATTGCCTTCAATAGCCGTCGAAGAATGCGTGTTGCGCGTGCGCGTGTCCTTCTGCAAGGCGAGAATCCAAGGCACCTGCACCGTCGCGAGCAGAATGCGCTCACGCAGGGCGGCGACCTGCTCCACCCGCGCCAGCAATGCCGGAGTTATGGTAAATCGTGGCTGATAACTCATGTTGAATAGGATGACGACAAGTCAAGTGTAAGTCCAGTTTTTAGTCAAGTGCTGGGGATGACCGGGCAGGAATTCGCCGCCTGCCCCCGACGAATTGATCCTCGCCTGTTGAATGGCGTCGAATATTGACCTGTTCATGGCGAATTCCCAATCACCACCGCCGGCGCATGAAATAACCCGCAACTGCGGAGATTCTAAAGCACAAGGCGTTTTCAGGAGCCACTAGCGTGAGTTTTAGAATTCGCCATGAACAGGATAAGCCGGCCAAAAGAATTTTGGCCATTTACCTTTCAACAACTTAGGCGCATCCGGCCCGCGCAGTTGTGTCAGGAAATGCCTGAAATTGCCTCACGGTGACGGATGTCGGTCACGTTTTGGTCACGCTCATTATCGACACGTCTCACGGCCGTTTTATCCCCAACTCATGCAACATGGCCTGAACGCGTTGCTTGAGCGGCGGCAAGTTGTCTTCAACCACCCGCCAGACATAATCGAGATCGACGCCCAGATAGTTGTGCACCAGCACATTGCGGAAACCCGCGATATCGCGCCATGGCATATCGGCATGCGCCGCCTTGAGTGAGTCCGAAACGCGCTGACTGGATTCGGCGAGGGTTTGCAGGTTGCGAACGACGGCGTCCTGAATCAGCGTGGAGTTCATATAGTCGTCTTTCCCACCGGCCGTGTACTTTTCGATGCGGGCTATGCATTCGTCGATGTGGATCAGGTACAGCCTGTCGTCCTTCATAACCGCACTGCCTCCTTTAACACCTTGTCGCGGATGTACCAGTGCAGTCCTTTCTCCGTGACGACGTCCACTTTGCGGCCCAGCAAATCCTCTAGGTCCATCAACAAGCCGCCGAGATCAAATAGGCTTCGACCCGGTTCCAGATCAACCAGAATATCGACATCGCTCTGTGGTCCCGCCTCGTCTCGAGAGACAGAACCGAACAACCGCACGTTGCGCGCCCCATGTCTGGCCGCCAAGGCCAATAC
>NZ_JBGQKW010000002.1:0-110143 GCF_041499725.1 Sulfuricaulis sp. | reverse complement strand
TATGTCTCGCTGCGCGGCGTGACCGGCGCCGCGAACCTGGATGTGCGCGAGGTGGCGGCCAAACTCAAGGAAATCCGCGCCCACACGAAGCTGCCGCTCGGCGTCGGCTTCGGCATCGGCAGCCCCGAGGCGGCCGCGCAGGTCGCTGAATTCGCCGACGCAGTCATCGTCGGCAGCGCCGTGGTCAAACGCATGGAGGAAATGGCGGCAAATCCGGATAAAATCCTGACCGAGGTCCCGGCCTTCATCGCCCGCCTGCGCGAGGCGATGGACCAGACCACCCAGACGCCGACATCCGCAACCGGAGCAAGACGATGAGCTGGTTCGACAAGCTGGTCCCGCCCAAGATCAAGAGCCAGGGCGTCAAGAAGGCCTCGGTGCCCGAGGGCCTGTGGAAGAAATGCCCCGCCTGCGGCACGGTACTGTACAACGCCGAGATCGAGAGCAACCTCGACGTCTGCCCCAAGTGCGCGCATCACATGCGCATCGGCGCGCGCCGGCGGCTGGATATTTTCCTCGACCCGCAGCCGCGCGACGAGATCGGGGCGACGCTGTTCCCGGTGGACCCGCTCAAGTTCAAGGACACCAAGAAATACCGCGATCGTTTGCTTGAGGCACAGCAGACCACCGGCGAACGCGACGCGCTGGTGGTTATGGAAGGCGCGCTCAAGGGCATGCCGCTGGTCGCCGGGGCCTTCGAGTTCGCCTTCATGGGCGGCTCCATGGGCGCGGTCGTCGGCGAGCGTTTTGTGCGCGGGGTCAATGTCTGCCTCGAGAAGAAAATTCCGCTGGTGTGTTTCTCCGCGAGCGGTGGCGCGCGCATGCAGGAGGCGCTGCTGTCGCTGATGCAAATGGCCAAAACCAGCGCCGCGCTCACGCACCTGACCGACGCCGGTATTCCGTATATCTCCGTGCTGACGGACCCGACCATGGGCGGCGTGTCGGCGAGTTTTGCCATGCTCGGCGACATCAATGTAGCTGAGCCGCGCGCGCTCATCGGCTTTGCCGGCCCGCGCGTGATCGAGCAGACGGTGCGTGAAAAGCTGCCCGAGGGTTTCCAGCGCTCCGAGTTCCTCGTCGAGCACGGCGCGATCGACCTGATCGTCGACCGGCGCGAGATGCGCGACAAACTCGCTAACCTGCTGGCGCTGCTCACGCGTCAGGCCAGCCCCGGCCTCCAGCCGCGCGAGTCGCCGGAAACCGAATCCGGCATCGCTGAATAACCCTGAAACCCATTAACCGCCTGAAGACGCGAACGCTTTCCGACTGGCTCGCGTGGATCGAGACGCTGCATCCGCGCACGATCGATCTCGGGCTCGAGCGGGTGCACGCCGTGCTCGACACCATGGGCCTGCGCCGTCCTACGTTTACCGCGATCACCATCACCGGCACCAACGGCAAGGGTTCGACCACAGTGATGTGCGAGACCATCCTGCGCCGCGCGGGATACAAGGTTGGCGCCTATACCTCGCCGCACCTGATCGCCTATAACGAGCGGATTCGTATCGACGGACGGAACGTTTCCGATGATGATCTTTGCGCCGCCTTCGAGCGTATCGAGGCCGCGCGCGGCACGGTGCCGCTGACCTATTTCGAATTCGGCACCCTCGCCGCCTTCGATCTGTTCCAGGCCGCGAAAATCGACATCGCGGTGCTGGAAGTGGGCATGGGCGGGCGTCTCGACGCGGTGAACGCCATCGACGGCGACGCGGCGATCGTGACTGCGGTGGACATCGACCACACGGCCTGGCTGGGCCATACCCGCGAGGCCATCGGTTACGAGAAGGCCGGGATTTTCCGCGAGGGCCGGCCGGCAATCTGCGGCGACCCGAATCCGCCGGCGATCATTACCGCCGAGGCGGCGCGGATCGGGGCGAAGCTGCTGCAATTCAACCGCGATTTTTTTGTGGAACGTTCCGGCACGGAATGGGCCTGGCGCCACGGCGAGCGTCTGCGCGCCGGCCTGCCGTACCCCTCGTTGCGCGGCGACTACCAGTTGTTCAACGCGGCCTGCGCGCTCACGGCGCTTGAAATGCTCACCGACCGTTTTCCGGTGACCCAGGCCGACGTGCGCGAGGGTCTCATTTCCGGCGTGATCCCGGGCCGGTTTCAGGTGTTGCCCGGCCGGCCGGTGCGCGTGCTCGACGTGGCGCACAACGCGCAGGCGGCGCGCTCGCTGGCGGCGACGCTGAAGCAGCAGCGTATCGAAGGGCGGACGCTGGCCGTCATCGGCATGCTCAAGGACAAGGACATCGTGTCGGTGATCGGTCCCCTCGCCGAGGTGGTGGATCGCTGGTATCCGGCGACGCTGCATACGCCGCGCGGGGCCACCGCGGCGCAGCTGATCGAATCGCTCATCGCCGCCGGTGTGCCGGCACCGGCGCAGGGATACGATGACGTGCATCAGGCCCATGCCGCGGCGCAGCGCGAGGCGACCGAGGCCGACCGCGTCGTCGTCTTTGGTTCCTTTCACACGGTCGGTGATATACTAGCCGGCCTCGGCAAGGTGTGATGACCATGGCGGACAGAAACGAAGCCCGTCCCGATTTCAATCCCAAACACCGCATCGTTGGCGCGATCATTCTCGTCGCGCTGGTGGTGATCTTTGTTCCCATGCTGCTCAATGAAAACGAGCCGCCACCGGAGTTCAAGGGCGGTCGCGAAATGCCACCGCGTGGTACCACCGAGACCAAGGTTATCGTGACGCCGGTCGCGGGTGAAGAAGCCAAACCCAGGCAAAATCCCGAGGCGGTGACGAAGACGGAAACAACGCCCGCGATTACCGAAAGCGCCCCCAAGCCGGAAACGAAAACCGCGCCGGTGGAAAAACCCGCAAAGGTTCCCGCGGCGGACAAGATCACGCAAGCCTGGGTGGTGCAGGTGGGTACGTTCTCCAACACCGACAATGCCAACCATCTGCGCGACAAGCTCAAGAGCCGCGGGCACACGGTGCATACGGAGTCAGTGACGCTGGCGGGCAAGAAGGCGCTGCGGCTCCGCGTCGGGCCGTTCAGCGACAAGGAACAGGCGGTCAAGGCGCAGGCGCAGATCCGCAAGGAATTGCGCGTGCAGGGCGTGGTGCAGTCTTATCCGTGACGACTTATGAATAAATTCGATCTGATCATCCTCGCGATCTTGCTGGTATTCACCGCGATCGGCGCGTGGCGCGGTTTGGTGCGCGAAGTTATCAGCGCACTAACCTGGGTGCTGTCCGGCGTGCTTGCCTGGTTTTTCGCGGACAGGTTTTCGGCTATTTTCAAGGGCATGGTGAACGATCCGGCGCTGCGCCAGTTGCTGGCTTTCGTGCTGATTTTTATCGTGGTCTTTGTGCTTGGCATCGTGGCGTCGTGGTTTATCCATAAACATCTTCCCGGCAAACGCGGTTTCCGCATCGCTAATCGCGCGCTGGGCGGCGTGATCGGCGCGGCGCGCGGCGGCGTGATCGTGATCGCGGTTTACCTCGTCGCCGGATTGACGCCTTTTCCGCAGCGTTCGTGGTGGCGCGAGGCGAGTTTCACGCCGTATTTCGAGCGCGCCGCGGTATATGTGGCCAGCTATATGCCGCGCGATATTGCCCGGCATGTCCGCTACGGGTAGAATTACACTTTAAGCACAGGAGGTTTTCCCTGCATGTGCGGCATTATCGGCATTCTTTCCCAAGCTCCGGTTAACCAGGCCATTTACGATGGCCTGCTGGTTCTGCAGCATCGTGGTCAGGATGCCGCGGGAATCCTCACCTGCGACGACAAGCGCGTCCATCTGCGTAAGGACAATGGCCAGGTGCGTGACGTGTTCCAGGAGCGCCACATGCTCGGCCTCAAGGGCAACATGGGCATCGGCCACGTGCGCTATCCCACCGCGGGCTGCGATTCCCCGGCCGAGGCCCAGCCGTTTTACGTGAACTCCCCGTATGGCCTGGCGCTGGCGCATAACGGCAATCTCACGAATGCCGATCAACTCAAGGACGAGCTGTACCGCGAGGACCTGCGCCACATCAACACCGATTCGGACTCCGAGATCCTGCTCAACGTTTTCGCGCACGAGCTGCAGGCGGTCGCCAAGCTGCGCCTCGCGCCGGATCACCTGTTCCGCGCCGTGTCCGCCGTGCACCGGCGCTGCCGCGGCGCCTACGCCGTCACCATGCTGGTGACGGGCTTCGGCATTCTCGCCTTCCGCGACCCGTACGGCATCCGCCCGCTGGTATTCGGCAAGCGCGAAACCGACCAGGGGACGGAGTACATGTTCGCCTCGGAGTCCGTCGCCCTCGATGTCGTGGGCTTCTCTTACGTGCGCGACGTCGCGCCGGGCGAGTGCATCATGGTGGACCTGAACGGTCAGGTGCACAGCCAGCAATGCGCCGAGAAGCCGATGCACGCGCCGTGCATCTTCGAATTCGTGTATTTCGCGCGTCCCGACTCGATGATGGACGGTATCTACGTGCACAAGACGCGGCTGCGCATGGGCGAGCGCCTGGCCAACAAGATCAAGCGCGCCTGGCCTGACATCGATATCGACGTCGTGATTCCGATCCCGGATACCTCGCGCACCGCGGCCTTGCAGATGGCCTATGAGCTCGACCTGCCGTACCGCGAGGGTTTCATCAAGAACCGCTACATCGGCCGCACCTTCATCATGCCCGGCCAGGCCGAGCGCAAGCGGTCGGTGCGCCAGAAGCTGAACGCCATCGACGTCGAGTTCCGGCGCAAGAACGTGCTGCTGGTGGACGATTCCATCGTGCGCGGCACGACCAGCAAACAGATCATCCAGATGGCGCGCGACGCCGGTGCGCGCAAGGTGTATTTTGCCTCGGCCGCGCCGCCGGTGCGCTTCCCCAACGTGTACGGCATCGACATGCCGTCGCGCGATGAGCTGATCGGCAACGGCCGCACCGAAGACGAGATCGCGGCAGTCATCGGCGCCGACAAGCTCATCTATCAGGACCTCGACGACCTGATCGAAGCCGCGCGCGAGGGTAATCCCAAGATCCAGCGCTTCGATTGTTCCTGCTTCAACGGCGAGTACATCACCGGCGACGTGACCCGCGAATACCTCGACCGCATCGAGCGTCATCGCAACGATTCCGCCAAGACCAGCCGCAGTACCGGTGGGCAGGGGGGCGGTAACGATCTCGTTAGCGCGGAAGTGCTGAGCTTCCCAAGGTAATTTTTCCTTTTTCTTAAATGTAGGGCGGGTTAGGCGATTTTTGCCGTAACCCGCCGATCGACATTTTAGTCGAGCGGCCTACGGCCGCGTGATTTGAATCTGGGATGCTCCGCCCCCGACCCAGGGTGACTTCTCTTTGCTCGTGCAAAGAGAAGTCACCAAGAGAAAGCACGCCCCGGAGCGCGCGACCCCTTCCTCCGTTCCTCGCCCCACCGGGCGCTCGCCAACTCGCCGGGCGCAAACAACGCGCCTCGGGCTCAAACACGGGCTTGCTTAACTACTCCCGGTGGGGCTGCGGTACTCGGCGCGCGCTACGGGAACCCTAAAACACCAACCGCCATAGACCTCTGCTTGACTCAAGGGGCGAGTAGCACAAATATGTACGGCAAAACTGAAATTAGTTGAGGAATTACATTGAAGGTTTATAGCTTAGTTATATTGACCTCACTAGTCCTGATCGGTTGTGTATTTGTTGATCAGTATCCGGTTGAATGGGACTCGATAAAATTGTCTACCGACAAAACATGTCCCGATGTGTCAGGAAAATTTCGCGACCGTGGCGAAAGGGAAAATTCGAGCTTCGAACCGTCACTTAGCTATCTGCTTTTGCAGTTGCATAACCAGAAAACTGCTGACACGGTGGAGATCAAATTCGTCGAGCCAACTCAGTTACTCTTCCGTGTTTTCAGCGAGCAACAGTTGCAAGCGGAATCGCTACTATCCAGTAGTAAAGGTGAATTTCAGTGCTCGGATGGATTTGTGATTATCAAGCGAGGAGAGTTCATTAATCGCGAAGGTGTGTTCGCAGGAGAAAGGTGGACGTTTTCGCTCGCGCCATCGAAAAATGGCTTAGTTATTAAAGAGAAAGACAGCGCGGTAGGAATGATGTTCATTGTCCCGGTTGTCGGCACGAGCACGACTTGGTCACGGTATCCTCGCGCTAATTGATGTCCCTAACATTTTGCTAAACCGGGCATGTACCAGCGATGCTTGCTGGATAAATGATTATTGGCTGGTCGCGAACCAACGTTTTCATATTGACACGGCAGGGTTGATGGTATAATTTTTGTGCTGATTGGCGCCGATTTGAGCTTCAGCTTGCGGGCGCGATACAAATGCCGCTAAAGCGAGAGTATCCCGCTCTAGCCGCATTCGCGGCTTTTTTCATTTAGGCCACCCGCAAGCCTGTGCCATAACCTTGAATTGAAGGAGCAGCAGGCATGTCTGACGATATCGATCAATGGGGCTTCGACACCCGCGCGGTGCGGGCGGGGCAGCACCGCACCAACGAGGGCGAGAATTCCGAGCCGATCTTTCTCACCTCCAGCTACGTCTTCAAAAACGCGGCGGAGGCGGCGGCGCGGTTTTCCGGCGCGGAGCCGGGGAATATCTACTCGCGCTTCACCAATCCCACCGTGCGCGCGTTCGAGGAGCGCCTCGCGGCGCTGGAAGGCGGCGAGAAATGCGTGGCCACGGCCTCCGGCATGGTGGCGATCCTCTCGACCTGCCTGGCGCTGCTCAAGAGCGGCGATCACATCGTTTCCTCGCGCAACATCTTCGGGGCCTCGGTGCTGTTGTTCAACAACTATCTCGCCAAGTTCGGGATCGAGACGAGCTACGTGTCGCTCACGGATTATGGCGCATGGGAAAAGGCGATCAAGCCGAACACGAAGCTGTTGTTCGTGGAGACACCATCCAATCCTCTGACAGAGATCGCCGATATTGCGCGGCTGGCGAAAATTGCACATACCAAAGGCTGCCTGCTGGTGGTGGACAATGTTTTCTGCACACCGGTGTTGCAACAACCTCTGAAGCTCGGCGCTGATATCGTGATTCATTCCGCGACTAAATACATTGATGGGCAGGGCCGTTGCGTCGGCGGCGCGGTGGTGGGTAACCAGGAACTCGTGGGTGAGAAGGTCTATGGCTTTATGCGCACCTGCGGGCCTTCCTTGAGCCCATTCAACGCCTGGGTGTTCCTCAAGGGGCTGGAAACGCTGAGCCTGCGCGTGAAGGCGCATAGCGCGAATGCGTTGGAACTGGCGAAGTGGTTGGAAAAGCAGAAGCGTGTGAAGCGCGTTTACTATCCGGGGCTGGCCTCGCACCCGCAGCACGAACTGGCCAGGAAGCAGCAGTCCGGTTTCGGCGGTATCGTGTCGTTCGAGCTGGACGGCGGCAAGGACGCGGCCTGGAAGCTGATCGACAGCACGCGTGTCATTTCCATCACCGCGAATCTGGGCGATACCAAATCCACGATCACGCACCCAGCCACGACCACGCACGGCCGCCTGACGCCCGAGCAGCGTCTTGATGCCGGCATCAGCGACGGCCTGATCCGGATTTCGGTAGGGCTGGAAGACCTGGAGGATATCAAGAAGGATCTCGCGCACGGCCTTTCATAATGCGAAGCAGAGTGTGCTGAACAAACCGGCGCTACACGATGTAGAATGAGCCAGCATGCGCGTCGGCCTGTTCGTTACCTGCCTCGTGGACCTGATGCGACCGAGCATCGGATTCGCGGCGTTGCGTTTGCTGGAGGCGGCCGGTTGTGAAGTGGTCGTACCGCCGGCCCAGACCTGCTGCGGTCAGCCGGGTTACAACTCGGGTGACCAGAAGGCCGCGAAAGCGCTGGCGCTCAAAGTCATCGAAGAATTCGAAGGCTGCGATTACGTCGTTCTGCCATCCGGTTCCTGCGCCGGCATGATACGGGTGCATTACCCGGCGCTATTCAAGGACAACCCGGCCGTCATCGAATCAATCAAGCGCCTGTCCACCCGCACTTATGAACTGACCGATTTCCTGGTCAATGTCGCCAAGCTCCAGAACATTCCCGGCAACTATTCCGGTTCGCTGACCTACCACGATTCCTGCTCCGGTCTGCGCGAGATGGGCGTGCAGGCGCAGCCGCGCGCGCTGCTGGCGAGAATGCCGGGCGTGAAGCTGACCGAGATGCGCGAATCTACCACCTGCTGCGGTTTCGGCGGTACCTTTTCGGTCAAGTTCGGCGAAATCTCCACGCGCATGGCCGACAACAAATGTGAGCACATCGACCAGACCGGCGCCGGCGCCATCGTCGCCGGCGATCTGGGTTGCCTGATGAACATCGAGGGCCGCCTGCGCCGACGTGGCGATCTTGATACGTGCGTTTTGCATATCGCAGAAGTCTTGGCTGGAGAAGATATATGCAAGTAACCGCGATGCATTTCAAGCGCAAGGCGGGCGAGAACCTGCGCAATGAAAAGCTGCAAAAGGCGCTGGAAAGGCTCCAGACCAAGTTTGTCGACGGCCGCGTGGCGGCGATCGCGGAGTTGCCGAACTTCGAGGAAATCCGCGATGCCGCCACGGACATCCGCGACAAGGTCATCTGCAACCTCGACCGTTACCTGCTGCGCTTCGAGCAGGAAGCGACCGCGCGCGGAGCGGTGGTGCATTGGGCCGAGACCGGCGACGAGGTGAACCGCATCGTGACTGAGATCGCACACCAGCATGGCCTGAACAGAATTGTGAAATCGAAGTCCATGGTTTCGGAGGAGTGCGGTCTCAACGATGCACTCGAAAGCCAGGGTCTGGACGTGCTTGAGACCGATCTCGGCGAATACATTCTGCAACTGGCTCACGAACCGCCGTCGCACATCGTGGCGCCGGTGGTGCACAAGAGCAAGGAAGAGATTGCCGATCTGTTCGAGGAAATGCACCACCGCCCACGCACCACGCAGATCGCCGAGCTGTGCCGCGAGGCGCGCGAGGTGTTGCGTCCGGGATTCCTGTCTGCCGATCTCGGGATTTCCGGCGCGAATTTTATTATCGCCGAGACTGGCTCGGTCCTGATCGTCACCAACGAGGGCAACGGCCGGCTTGCCACCACGCTCCCGCGCGTGCACGTGGCCATCACCGGCATCGAGAAGGTGGTGCCGACGCTCGAGGACGTGGCCACGCTGTTGCGGCTGTTGCCGCGTTCCGCCACCGGCCAGTCCATCACGAATTACGTCTCGGTCCTGACTGGCACCAAGGAAAAGGGTGAATCGGACGGGCCGGAGCACTTTCATATTATTTTGCTCGATAACGGCCGCAGTAAATTGCTCGGCACCGAACTGCAACCGATGCTGCGCTGTATCCGCTGTGGCGCGTGCATGAACCACTGCCCGGTGTATCAGAACATCGGTGGCCATGCCTACGGCTGGGTGTATCCGGGCCCGATGGGCTCGGTGCTGACACCATCCTTCGTGGGCCTCGAGAACGCGCTCGATCTGCCGAATGCCTCGACGTTCTGCGGCGAATGCGCGGTGGTGTGTCCGGTAAAAATTCCGCTCCCCGACCTGCTGCGACACCTGCGCACCCGGCAAGTGGAACAGCGGCTGCGACCATGGCAGGAGCGCGCTGCGCTCCGATTGTGGTCGTGGATGGCGCAACGCCCGGCGGTTTATGCCCTGGGCACCCGGCTGGTCGCACGTTTGTTACGGGTGTTTTCAGGCAGCGCGAAACGGTATCGTTATCTTCCAGGCGTGACCGGCTGGACGAACGGGCGTGACATGCCCGCGCCGGCGGGCCGGACTTTCCGCGATTTGTACAGATCACGGAGGCCAGCATGAGTGCGCGCGAGAATATCCTGGCGCGGATCGGCAAGGTGCGCGGTCCGGCCGCGGCCGTGGATGTCGACCTGGCGATACGCCGTCATCAACGTGGGCCGATACCAACGCTGGATAATGAGTTGGTAAAGCTGTTCAGCGAACGCGCCGTAAAGCTCGCCAGTGACGTTACCCAGGCTGGAACCGTTACGGAAGTTCCAGGCTTGGTCGCGAGCTACCTGCGCGAACGCGATTTGCCGATGAAGGGAGTAAGCTGGCCGGCCCTGGCGTCGCTCGACTGGCGGGATGCCGGTATCGAGATCGAACCACGCGCCGCGCGCGGCGACGATCTGGTCGGCATCACCGGTGCGTTTCTCGGTATCGCCGAGACCGGCACGCTGATGCTGCTTTCCGGCGCGCAGACGCCGGCCACGGTCAGCCTGTTGCCGGAGACGCACATCGCCGTGGTCGAGGCCGGACGCATCGTCGCGACGATGGAGCAGGCGTGGGACCGGCTGCGCGTTGAACGGGGCGCGTTGCCGCGCGCGGTAAATTTCATTTCCGGCCCCTCGCGCACGGCGGACATCGAGCAGACCGTGACGCTCGGTGCGCATGGGCCCTATCGCGTATTGATTATCATCGTTGGCTGATATTCGAAGAGGTGCACCATGACGCAACCGGTCTTATCCCTGTGGATCAATGGCAAGGCGCAGGCGAGCACGAGTTCGCGCACGGCCGACATTTATAACCCGGCGACCGGCCAAGTCATTCGGCGCGCGCCGCTGGCCAGCAAGCAGGATGTGAGTTTGGCGGTGGCGGCGGCTCGCGCGGCGTTTCCCGGCTGGCGCGATACCACGCCGCTGCGGCGCGCGCGTATCCTCATGCGGTTTCGCGAGTTGATGCAGCAGCATCGCGATGAACTCGTTCACCTGACCTGCGAGGAGCACGGCAAGACGCGCGAGGACGCCGCTGGTTCGCTGCAGCGCGGCATCGAGGTGATCGAGTTCGCCATGGGCGTGCCGCATCTGCTCAAGGGCGAAAAGGCCGAAGACGTGGGCCGCGGCGTGGACTGTCATTCGCTGCTGCAGCCGGTGGGCGTATGCGCCGGCATCACGCCGTTCAACTTTCCGGTGATGGTGCCGCTGTGGATGTTCCCGGTTTCCATCGCTTGCGGTAACACATTTATTTTGAAGCCTTCCGAGAAGGTGCCTTCGGCGAGCTTGCGCATGGCCGAGCTGTTTCACGAGGCCGGCCTGCCGGCGGGCGTGTTCAACGTGATTCCCGGCGACAAGGAGGCGGTGGATGCGCTGCTCACGCATCCCGACGTGCGCGCGGTGTCCTTCGTCGGTTCGACACCCGTGGCCAAATATATCTACGAAACCGCGGCGCGCCACGGCAAACGCGTGCAGGCCCTGGGCGGGGCGAAGAATCACGCGGTGGTGATGCCGGATGCCGATCTCGACTTCGCCGCGGACGCGCTGACCGGCGCGGCCTACGGTTCGGCGGGCGAGCGTTGCATGGCCATCTCGACGGTCGTGGCCGTGGGTGCGGTCGGCGACGCGCTGGTCGGCAAGCTGCGCGACAGGGCCGCGAAGATCAAGGTCGGGCCGGGCGAACAGGAAGGCATCGACATGGGTCCGGTGATCACGGCCGCGCATCGCGACCGCGTGCGGAAGTTGATCGATAGCGGCGTCACCGAGGGCGCGAAGCTGGTGCTCGATGGACGCGGGCTCAAGGTTTCCGGCCGGGAACAGGGTTTTTATCTCGGACCGACGCTGTTCGATCACGTCACCGCTGACATGGCCATTTACGAAGAGGAAATCTTCGGGCCGGTGCTGATCGTACTGCGCACCCATACGCTCGATGAAGCCATCCATCTGGTCAACGGCAATCCCTACGGCAACGGCACCGCGATCTTCACCCGTTCCGGCGCGCACGCACGCCGCTTCGAACGCGACATCGAAGTGGGCATGGTCGGCATCAACGTGCCGATCCCGGTGCCGATGGCGTTTTTCTCCTTCGGCGGCTGGAAGGCCTCGCTGTTCGGCGACCTGCACGTGCACGGCATGGAAGGTGTGTATTTCTACACCCGCAGCAAGGTCGTCACAAGCCGCTGGCCGGCGGTCGAGGACCAGCCCCCCTCCAGCCTGTCGATGCCGACGCTCGGTTAGCCCGCGCCGTGGACGAATCTGCGCTACAGGGAATCTACAACTACCGCCGCCTGACGGATCTCATTGCCACGGCCGGCCAGCCGTCCGAAGAAGAACTGGCCGCCGTGGCGCACGCGGGATTCGAAGCCGTGGTGAATCTCGCCCTGCACGACGCGGAATACTCCTTGCCCGACGAGCGCAGAACCGTCGAATCCACCGGCATGCGATACATACACATTCCCGTCGTGTGGGAGCGACCGTTACGCGCCGACCTCGAACGCTTTTTCGAAGTCATGGATGAAATGACAGGCAAGCGTATCTTCGTGCATTGCGCCGCCAACAAGCGCGTGTCGGCGTTCATGGCGCTGTATCGTCAATTACGGCAGGGATGGTCGGCGGAGGCCGTCATGCCCGATGTGCTAGCTATCTGGGAGCCTGATGATGTCTGGCGCCGGTTTTTTCAGGAAATGATCGGATAGCCACATGGCGGGATGCAGGCTCCACAGGCGCACGGGTTTGTCCTTCGACGGTTAACCGGATAATCTGCGCATCCATGTCAGCGTCATCCGGCCATCGGGAAAATCTTCTGCGCATCTTCCAGTCCGCGCTGGCCGTGGTCAATGGCCGCAGCTGCGTGCGCGCACGCTTGGAGGAAAGACCGCTTCCCGGAAACATATATATGGTGGCGGTGGGCAAGGCCGCCGGCGCCATGGCCCAAGGCGCGCAGGATGCGTTGGGCAAGCGCATTGCCGATGCGCTGATCATCACCAAAAAAGGGCATGCCGAACCGCTTCCCTGGCCGGTGCTGGAAGCGGGGCATCCGCTGGTGGATGAATCCAGCCTCGAGGCTGGCCGGAAGTTGCTGGCGTTCGTAGGCCGGATTCCGCAGGACGCCGCGGTACTCGTATTGATCTCCGGTGGCGCTTCGGCTTTGGTCGAAGCATTGCCGCCGCAGATCAGCCTCGATCAGTTTCAGAAAATCAACCGCTGGGTGCTCAGCTCGGGCCTGGATATCAATGACTACAATCGCATCCGCCGGCGCTTGTCCCGTCTGAAGGGCGGTCGGCTTGCCAAGCTGCTTTCTCCCCGGCGGGTTCTGTGCCTGGTGGTATCGGACGTGCCCGGCAACGACCTGCGCGCGATCGGTTCCGGTCCGCTGGTGGCGGACGAGGATCTGCGCCGGCCGCTGACGCTTCGGGATCTGCCGGATTTTATTACCGAGGCCCTGAAGCACATGCCGCCCGCGCCGGCGCCCGACGACGCCTGTTTCCAGAATGTAAAACGCGAAATCGTCGCTACCCTCGATAATGCCAAGAGTGCCGCGGTGGAAACCGCCAAGGAGTTGGGTTACCAGATCATGCTGGAGACCTCATTTGTTTCCGGCGATGCCCTGGAAGCAGGCGCCAGACTGGCGAAAAAATTGTTACGAGCGGAACCCGGCACGGTTCATGTCTGGGGCGGCGAGACCACCGTCCGGCTTCCGGAATCGCCGGGCCGCGGCGGGCGCAACCAGAGCCTCGCGCTGGCCGCGGCGATGATGCTTCAAGGGAACGATGATACGTGGTTCCTCGCCGCCGGCACCGATGGCACGGACGGCCCCACGGAAGACGCCGGTGCGCTGGTGGATGGCGGCACCATCGCGCGCGGTGCGCAGGCCGGTCTGGATGCGCGGCAATCTCTGGCGCGCGCCGACGCCGGGAGTTTTCTGGAAGCGAGCGGCGATCTGATACAGACCGGACCGACCGGGACCAATGTCATGGATATCATGCTGGGATTGAGATCAATACCCGGAAACTGACGGTCGATGACCCGGCGTTTATTTCTGTGTGGATGTTTTTTTCTGACGGCGCTGATTTCCTGCTCCGAACTGACCACGCCCGCGGCCGTGCTTTATTTTGTCGAGCACGAGCCGGGGGGAGAGCCGTATCGCACGCGCATGATTGTCACGGCGGGGTTCCTGCGCATGGACGGGGGACAGGACAGCCAGGATTTTCTGCTGTTCGACCGCGCCGACGGCAGCATCTACAGCGTCAGCAGCGCCGACAAGCAGGTGCTGGTGATCCGCCCGCGGCCGGTGGAACTGAAGCCACCGGCGAAATTCGCGCACCGGGTGGTGACCGATACGGCCGCGTATCCTGCTGTCGCCGGACGCCAAGTCACGCATTACGAACTGCTGACGAATGAAAAGCGCTGTTATGACCTGTATGCCGCGGAAGGCCTGTTGCCCGAGGCGGTCGTGGCCTTGCGCGAATATCGCCTGATTCTGGCCGGGCAGCAGGCGCTGACGGCGGCGGCGACGCCGCCCGAGATGCAGTCGCCCTGCGATCTGGCCAACAATGTTTTTCTGCCCGTGCGCCATCTGGAACACGGCTTTCCGGTGCGGCTGACGGACATGACGGGCCGGACGATGGAACTGGTGGATTACAAGACCGATTTCCGCGCCACGGCCGACATGCTCAAGTTGCCGGCGGAGTACAAGCGGCTGACGCTGGAGGAGTTGAGAGCAAAGTGAAGAATATAGAGTGTAAAGGTGTCTGCATGAGTGGATTCAGCTTTTCACTTTCATCTTTTCACTTTTCACTGATTTTCCAAGCGGCAAGCCCTCAAGCATCCAACCGCGCGCGTCCACGCTCAGCACGCTGCCCTGCTCGTACCAGTCGCCGAGCACCATGCGCCGCGCGGGCGGGCCGTCCAGATTGAATACATGTTCCTTCGGCCGGTGCGTGTGTCCGTGAATCAGGCGCTGCACGCGGTGCTCGCGCATGACGGATTCCACCGCCTTCTGGTTCACGTCCATGATTTCCGGTTTCTTGGTGGCGGTGGAATTTTTGCTGATTTCCCGGAAGTCGCGCACGATCCGGTTGCGCTCCGCGACGGATTTGCCGAGGAATTCCTTCTGCCACGCGGGATTCCGTACCTTGGCGCGGAAAGTCATGTATTCGGTATCATCGGTGCACAGCGAATCGCCATGCGTCAGCAATGTCGGTGTGCCGTAGAGATCGATGCGCGCGGGGTCCTTGAGCAGGCGGCCACCGGTGGCTTTTTCAAAGCCATCGCCCATCAAAAAGTCGCGGTTGCCGTGCATCACGAATACCGGCGTTCCGCTTGCCGTCAGTTCGCGCAGTCCGTGGATGACGGAACGGAACTCCTCCTGTTCGACGGCATCGTCACCGATCCAGTATTCGAACAGATCGCCGAGGATGTAGAGCGCGTCGGACGCGCGCGCGCGGCGGTGGAGAAAATCGAGGAACAGCCCGGTAATGGCGGGGCGCGCGCCGCAGAGATGCAGGTCGGAAATGAACAGCGTGGTTCCCGGCATCTCTGTCCCTGGGTCTCCTAGTTGTCGTCGTGGATCTGCATATGCTCGATGAGCACGTCGGACAGCGGCACGTCCTTGTGACCGAGCTTGGTGCCGGTGGCGATGCCCTTGATCTGGTCGATGATGTGCATGCCGTCCACGACCTTGCCGAACACACAGTAGCCCCAGCCGGAGGGCGTGGGCGCGGTGTAGTTGAGGAAGTCGTTGTCCCCGATGTTGATGAAAAACTGGCTGGTGGCGGAATGCGGGTCGGTGGCGCGCGCCATGGCCAGGGTGCCGCGGGCATTGCGCAGGCCGTTATTGGCCTCGTTTTCGATCGGCGGCCGGGTCATCTTCTGCGTCATGCCCGGGCCGAAACCGCCGCCCTGGATGACGAACTTGTCGATGACGCGGTGAAACAGGGTGCCGTCGTAGAAGCCGTCCTTCATGTAGGCGAGGAAATTGTCCACGGTCTTCGGCGCCTTGTCCTGATTGAGTTCCAGAACGATGGTGCCGTAGTTGGTTTTCATGTGAATCATGGAATGGGACTCTTGGGCGCTTGTGAGTGAAACCGACCCCGCCGCCGGCGGGTTTCCTGCGGAGAGTTTACACTGGATTGGCCCACCCGGCACAACGCCGGGGGTTCGCCGGAGCCGCGGTTTCCGTTACCATGGCGTCCTTCCCATGGCTTTGCGACCCTTCAAGACCCGATTTGCTCCCAGCCCCACGGGCCTGCTGCACCTCGGCAATATCCGCACGGCGTTGTTCAATTATCTGCTGGCGCGACAGGCCGGCGGGACGTTTCTGCTGCGCCTCGAAGACACCGATGCCATGCGTGGGCATGAAAAATTCGCCCGGGCGCTGGAGGAGGACCTGCGCTGGCTGGGTCTGGACTGGAACGAAGGACCGGAGACTGGCGGCAATCACGGTCCTTACGCCCAGTCGGAGCGCGGTCATGTCTATAAGGAATACTTTTCCGCCCTTGAATCCCGGGGGCTGGCCTATCCCTGTTTTTGCAGCGAGCACGAACTCGCTATCGCGCGCAAGACGGCGATCGCGGCTGCCCGCCCGCCGCGCTACTCCGGCAAATGCCGCGCGCTCTCACGCGCCGAAGCCGAGGCCCGGTTCGGTCGCGGCGAGCCCGCGACGCTGCGGTTTCGCGTCGAGGAAGGCCGAACGGTCGAGTTCGACGACAAGGTGCGCGAACGGCAGGTATTCAATACCGATGACATCGGCGATTTCATCATCCGTCGTTCCGACGGGACGCCGGCGTTTTTCTTCTGCAATGCCATCGACGATGCCGTGATGGGCGTCAGCTTGGTGGTGCGCGGCGAAGATCATTTGACTAACACACCGCGCCAGATCCTGCTGTTGCAGGCGCTCGGCCTGCCGCTGCCGGACTATGCCCACATCGCGCTCGTGGTCGGCGCCGACGGCGCGCCACTGTCTAAACGCACCGGCAGCCGTAGCGTGCAGGAACTGCGCGAAGCCGGATTTCTGCCGACCGCGATCCACAATTACCTCGCGCGTCTCGGACACACATATGAAGACAACCGTTTCATGGCGCTTGATAAACTCGTTTCCAGTTTTTCCCTGACACGATTGCACCGCGCGCCGGCGCACTACGACGAAGCGCATCTGGTTCACTGGCAGCGCGAAGCGCTTTTGCATCTGTCGGCCGGCGAGGTGGGCGACTGGATGGGTGACAAGGTCAGCGCCCTGGTGCCGGCGGACCAGCGCGAGGCGTTCGTGGTCGCGGTGCGCGCCAACGTCGTTTTCCCGGCGGATGCATTACGCTGGGCACAGATTGTTTTTTCCGACACGCTGACGATCAGTCATCCGGCGCGCGCGGCGATCACGGCGGCCGGCGAGGAATTTTTCGATGTGGCGCGCCGGGCGGTGGAAAAGCACGGAGCCGACTTCAAGGCCGTGAGCGAGATGCTGCGGCAAACACTTTCGGTCAGTGGTAAATCGCTGTTCCAGCCGTTGCGTGCGGCGCTCACGGGCGAGCTCGACGGGCCGGAGATGGCGAAACTGCTGCCGTTGATCGGCGTGGAGCGCGCCCGCGAGCGCCTCTCCAAGTTTGCGGTGCCCTAGATGACGATGCTCCATATCCATAACAGTCTTACCCGGAAGAAGGATCCTTTCACGCCCATCACGCCCGGCAAGGTCCGGCTGTATGTTTGCGGCATGACGGTGTACGATTTCTGTCACCTCGGACATGCGCGCGTGATGGTGGTGTTCGACATGGTGGCGCGCTACCTGCGCGCGCGCGGCTTCGACGTGACCTATATCCGCAACATCACCGACATCGACGACAAGATCATCAAGCGCGCCCAGGAGAACGGCGAGGACATCGGCACGCTGACTGCGCGCTTCATCCAGGCGATGAACCAGGACGCCGCCGCCCTCGGCGTGCTGCCGCCGGATGCCGAACCGCGCGCCACGGTGCATATACCGCAGATCTTGAGCATGATCGGGAAGCTCGTCGAGCGTGGCTTCGCCTACCAGGCCAGGAATGACGATGTGTACTACCACGTGCGCAAGTTTTCCCACTACGGGGCGCTGTCGGGCAAGACGCTGGATGAGCTCAAGATCGGTGCGCGCGTGGAAGTCGGCGAGGAGAAGGACGACCCCCTCGATTTCGTCCTGTGGAAGGCGGCCAAGCCCGGCGAGCCGCAGTGGGATTCGCCCTGGGGCGCGGGCCGACCCGGCTGGCATATCGAATGCTCGGCCATGTCCACCGCCTGTCTCGGCGACCACTTCGACATCCACGGCGGCGGCATGGACCTCAAGTTTCCGCATCATGAAAACGAGATCGCCCAGAGCGAGGCGGCCAGCGGCGGGAAATTCGTGAATACCTGGATGCACGTCGGTTTCGTGCGCCTCAACGAGGAAAAGATGTCGAAATCGCTCGGCAACTTCTTCACGGTGCGCGAGGTGCTGAAGAAGTTCGATCCGGAGGTGGTGCGCTATTTTATCCTGGGCAGCCACTACCGCAGCCCGCTCGACTATTCCGACGAAAACCTGCAAGGCGCCAAAGCGGCGCTGACCCGCCTGTATCTCGCGCGCAAGGACTTGCCGGCGATGCACGGGGATGTGCAAGTGTCGCGAGAGGCAGGAAGCCGAGAGCGATCGGCGGAGGGGACCGCCGCGCATGATGAAAGATTTCACGCCGCCATGGACGATGACTTCAACACGCCCGGTGCCTTGGCGGTGCTGTTTGATCTGGCGCGCGACATCAACAAGCTGCGGGAGGAGGGTAAATTGGCCGCCGCCACGCCACTCGGCGCCGCCCTGCGCCGTCTGGGTGGTATCCTGGGTCTGTTGCAGCGCGAACCCCAGGCGTTTTTGCGCGGTGGCACGGCCGACGGCCTGACCGACGAGCAGATCGAGTCCCTGATCGCCCGGCGTACGGCGGCGCGCCAGAACCGGAACTGGGCTGAGTCGGACCGTATCCGCGACGAATTGAAGGCCCAGGGGATCATCCTGGAGGACACCGCCGGTCAAACCACGTGGCGCCGGCAGTAAATCTATTCTAAGGTGCGCTTTGGCCGCTCGCGGCATCCCTGTGCTGTCCAAGGATGGACGAATGCCGCGGGCGCAGGGATGCGCAGGAGCGGCTCTCTCGCGGCATTGGTGCGTCCATGCACGGCACTATTGACCCTGTGGGTACTTATAAGTAAGTTCTTATTTTTAAAACCGGCAACCGCTAACGCCCGCGCGCCCGGTTTGGGGCTGGCGCGGGCTTTTTTATTCCCTGAGGATATTGTGGAATTAACCGGCGCAGATATTTTTGTCCGCTGCCTCGCAGACGAAGGCGTGGAGCATGTCTTCGGCTACCCTGGCGGTGCGGCGCTGCACATCTACGACGCGCTCTACCGGCAGGACAAGGTGAAGCACATCCTGGTGCGGCACGAGCAGGGCGCGGCACACGCGGCCGACGGCTACGCGCGCGCCACCGGCCGTCCCGGCGTGGTGCTCGTGACCTCTGGCCCGGGTGTGACCAACACCGTGACCGGCATCGCCACCGCGTACATGGATTCGATCCCGCTCGTGGTGTTCAGCGGCCAGGTGGCGACGAGCCTGATCGGCGACGATGCGTTTCAGGAAGTGGATGCGGTCGGCATCACGCGCCCGTGCGTGAAGCACAACTTTCTGGTGAAGGACGTCAAGGACCTCGCCACGACCATCAAGAAGGCGTTCTACATCGCCACCACCGGCCGGCCCGGCCCGGTGCTCGTGGACATCCCGAAGGATATCACCGCGCACAAGTGCGAGTACGAATACCCGAAGAGCGTCACCATGCGCTCGTACAACCCGGTGTTGAAAGGACATCCGGGCCAGATCAAGAAAGCGGTCGACCTGATGCTCGCCGCGCACCGGCCGATGTTCTACACCGGTGGCGGCGTGATACTCGGCGAGGCCTCCGAGGCGCTCACCGATCTCGTGCGCCTGCTGGCTTATCCGTGCACCAACACGCTCATGGGGCTGGGCGCGTTTCCCGCGAGCGACCCGCTGTTCATGGGCATGCTCGGCATGCACGGTACTTATGAGGCCAACATGGCGATGCACGAATGCGACGTGCTCATCGCCATCGGCGCGCGTTTCGATGACCGCGTGACCGGCGATCTCAACAAGTTCTGTCCGCACGCGCGCATCATCCACGTGGACATCGACCCGGCCTCGATCTCGAAGAACGTGCCGGTGGAAATTCCCATCGTCGGCGGCGCCGAGGCGGTGATGCGCGACATGATCAAGCTCATCAAGGCTTCCAAGAAGAAACCGGACAAGGAGGCGCTCGCCGCCTGGTGGAAGCAGATCGACCAGTGGCGTGCCATGAACTGCCTCGACTACGACCACGACAGCAAGCTCATCAAGCCGCAGTACGTGCTCGAGAAGCTCTTCGAGATTACCAAGGGCGACGCCTTCATTACTTCCGATGTCGGCCAGCATCAGATGTGGGCCGCGCAGTTCTATCGCTTCGACAAGCCGCGCCGATGGATCAACTCCGGCGGCCTGGGCACGATGGGTTTCGGACTTCCGGCGGCCATGGGTGTGAAGATGGCGTTTCCCAAGGAGACGGTGTGCTGCGTGACCGGCGAGGCTTCCATCCAGATGTGCATTCAGGAGCTTTCGACCTGCAAGCAGTACGACCTGCCCATCAAGATCATCAATCTGAACAACCGCTACATGGGCATGGTGCGCCAGTGGCAGGAATTCTTCTATGACCGCCGTTACTCGCATTCCTATATGGATGCGTTGCCGGATTTCGTGAAGCTCGCGGAATCCTACGGCCATGTCGGCATGAAGATCGAGAAGCCGGGCGACGTGGAGGGCGCGCTCAAGGAGGCGCTCAAGATGAAGGACCGGCTGGTGTTCCTGGATTTCATCACCGACCAGAACGAAAACGTCTACCCGATGATCGCCGCGGGCAAGGGCCAGCACGAAATGCATCTCAAGCCTTGCAAGGCGGTGGTGCCGACCGACCGGGAACTCGCGTGACACGCCATATCATCTCAATGCTGCTGGAAAACGAATCGGGCGCGCTGTCGCGCGTGGCCGGGCTGTTTTCCGCGCGCGGCTACAATATCGAGTCGCTCACCGTGGCGCCCACCGAGGACGCGACACTCTCGCGCCTCACGCTCGTCACCAGCGGTTCGGAAGACGTGATCGAGCAGATTACCAAGCAGCTCAACAAACTCGTGGACGTGGTCAAGCTCGTGGATCTCACGGAAGGCCCGCATATCGAGCGTGAATTGCTGATCATCAAGGTCCATGCCAACGGTACCATGCGCGACGAGGTCAAGCGGTTGGTGGATATTTTCCGTGGGCGTATCATTGACGTGACCGAAACGACTTACACCATCGAACTTACCGGCACCAGCGACAAGCTCGATGCCTTCGTGCAGGCAGTGCACGCAGCGGGCATCGTCGAGGTGGTGCGTTCCGGGGTTTCCGGCATTGCCCGCGGCGAGAAGAACCTGCGGGTGTAACTTCAGACAACGACAGACGAGGATGTATGAAAATTTTCTACGACAAAGACGCTGACCTTTCCCATATCCGCGGCAAGAAAGTCACCATCGTGGGCTACGGCTCGCAGGGCCACGCGCACGCGCAGAATCTGAGAGACAGCGGGGTGCAGGTGACGGTCGGGCTGCGCGAGGGCTCGGCTTCGGTCCAGAAAGCGAAGAACGCCGGGCTGACGGTCAAGAACGTTGCCGAGGCGGTCAAGGATGCGGACGTGGTCATGATCGTCGCGCCGGACGAACAGCACAAGAAGATCTACCAGGAAAGCATCGAACCGAACCTGAAAAAGGGCGCGACCCTGGCCGTGGCGCACGGTTTCTCGATCCACTTCGGTTTCATCCAGCCGCGCGCCGATCTCGACGTCATCATGATCGCACCGAAGGGTCCGGGCCACCTGGTGCGCTCGACCTTCACCCAGGGCGGTGGCGTGCCATGCCTGATCGCGGTCAAGCAGAATGCGAGCGGCAAGGCGCGTGACGTGGCGTTGTCCTATGCCTCGGCCATCGGCGGCGGCCGCGCCGGCGTCATCGAAACCACCTTCAAGGACGAGTGCGAGACCGATCTCTTCGGCGAACAGGCGGTGCTGTGCGGAGGCGCCACGCATTTGGTCCAGGCCGGGTTCGAGACGCTGGTCGAGGCCGGCTATCCGCCGGAGATGGCCTACTTCGAATGCCTGCACGAGTTGAAGCTTATCGTGGACCTCATGTACGAAGGCGGCATCGCCAACATGCGTTACTCGATCTCGAACACCGCCGAGTACGGCGACTACACGCGCGGTCCGCGCATCGTGAACGAGCAGACCAAGGCCGAGATGAAAAAGATTCTCAAGGAAATCCAGTCCGGACAGTTCGCCAAGGAGTGGATGGCCGAGAACGAGACCGGCGGCAAGCGCTTCCCCGAGATGCGCGCGCAAGCCGCGAAACACCCGATCGAGGAAGTCGGCGGCAAGCTGCGCGAGATGATGCCCTGGATCAAGGCCCACCGCATCGTCGATAAAACAAAAAACTGAAAGTTCATTACCGCCAAGACGCCAAGAAAGAAGAACTTGAGCATCCATTGGAAAACTTGGCGTTCTTGGCGTCTTGGCGGTTCAAAATCAATTAATCGTACTTTCTTTATTTATGGTTGACGGGAGCTATCCCATCCTGGCCCGCGAGGGCCGGTGGCATATCGCGCTTGCCGCGGGTGCGGCGCTGGCCGTGCATTATTTCGCCGGGCCCGCATGGGCGGCGCCTTTTTGGATCGTTCTCGTCTTTATCCTCCAGTTCTTCCGCGATCCTTCCCGGCAGGTTCCGGACGCGCCCGACGCGATCATCTGCCCCGCGGACGGGAAAGTGATCGCGCTGGGCGAGGTCGAGGACCCTTACCTCAAGCGCCCGTCCAAGCGCGTGAGCGTCTTCATGAACGTGTTCAACGTGCACTCCAACCGCAGCCCGGTGGCGGGAAAAATCATGGAGCGCTGGTACCGTCAGGGCAAATTCGTCAACGCCGCGCTCGACAAGGCCTCGCTCGACAATGAGCGAAACGCCCTGTGGATACGCACCGATCAGGGGCAGGACGTGGTGGTCGTGCAGGTTGCCGGGCTGATTGCACGGCGTATACTGTGCTATGTGCAGCCGGGCGAACGGATCGCCCGCGGTGAGCGTTACGGCTTCATCCGCTTCGGTTCGCGCGTGGATGTTTATCTTCCGCGGGAGGCCCGGCTCGAAGTGTCCCTGGGCGACAGCGTGAAGGGCGCCGCCGACGTGATCGCCCGACTCGCGCCGTAAGACGCAGGAGAGATGATGGAAAATCTTGACGATACACCCGAGCACGAGGAGAAACGCCGCCGCCGGGGTATATACATACTTCCGAGCCTGTTCACCACGGCGAATCTTTTCGCCGGGTTCTATGCCATCGTGCAGGCGATGAACGGGAGTTTCGAATACGCCCCGCTTGCCATTTTCATCGCCATGATCCTGGACATGCTCGACGGACGCATCGCGCGTCTCACTCACACGGAAAGCGATTTCGGCGCACAATACGACAGCCTGGTGGATATGGTGTCTTTCGGGCTCGCCCCCGCGCTCGTCATGTACGAATGGGCGCTGTCCGGCATGGGCAAGCTCGGCTGGCTCGCGGCCTTCATCTACACCGCTGGCGCCGGTTTGCGACTGGCGCGTTTCAACACCCAGGTCGGACTGCACGACAAGCGCTATTTTCGCGGCCTGCCCAGTCCGGCGGCCGCGGCCTTGGTCGTCGGCTTCGTCTGGGTGTTGTACACCAACGGCGTGCCAGGAAGGGATATCAGCATCGCCGCGCTGATCATCACCGTAATGGCCGGCGTGCTGATGGTCAGTAATATCCGCTACCGCAGCTTCAAGGACGTGGACCTGCGTGGGCGGGTGTCGTTCATGACCATCCTCGCGGTGCCGCTGGTTTTCGTGCTCCTGTTTCAGGACCCGCCGCAGGTACTGTTCCTGACCTTCTTCGGTTACGCCCTGTCCGGGCCAGTGGCCATCCTGTTCCGCTGGCTGCGCCGGGAGGGAAAGGATCCTACCGAGAAACATCACCCCCACGGCATGTAGATTCCCCGGCCCCCGGGTTTCATTTTATTCCGGTTTGATTTATGCTTTAAACATGCAGGCACAATTCGCCATTTCATCCGGTGTCGTATCGCCCCGTCAGACGGCGGTATCAAGCTGCACGCCTTTCTCTCTTGCCGCACGACTGCTGCTGCGCCGCTAGGCGCAATCTAACCCCCCTTCCTGGCGAGGAATATAATACGCAACCAAGAACCTGTTTTTAATCCGCATGATTTTAAAAAATCATGTTCACGATTATGAATGACAGGACACGCCCTCACCCCTTGCCCTCTCCCGCTATCGCGGGAGAGGGGGAGTTGGAGGGAAACCATTTGGCCGAAGCAGGGCTATATTTACGCAGAGACAAGACCATGAACGATCCATTGATCATTTTTGACACGACGTTGCGCGACGGCGAGCAGAGCCCCGGCGCGTCCATGACACGCGAGGAAAAGGTGCGCATCGCCAAGGTGCTGGAACGCATGCGCGTCGACATCATCGAGGCCGGATTTCCCGTGGCCAGCCTTGGCGACTTCGAGGCGGTGAAGGCGGTGGCCGAGGAAGTGAAGGACAGCACCGTATGCGCCCTGGCGCGCGCCGTGGAAAAGGACATCGACCGCGCGGCCGAGGCGATCAAGCCCGCGAAACGCGGGCGTATCCACACCTTTCTCGCCACGAGCCCCATCCATATGCAGCACAAGCTGCGCATGACGCCGGAGCAGGTTCTGGAGCGGGCGGTATCGATGGTCAAGCGCGCGCGCCAGTACACGGACGATGTCGAGTTTTCGCCGGAGGACGCCGGCCGTTCGGAGACCGACTTCCTTTGCCGGGTGCTCGAGGCCGTGATCGATGCCGGTGCGCGTACGGTGAATATTCCCGACACGGTGGGCTACAACCTGCCGCATCAGTTCGGCGCGCTCATCAAGACGCTGCGCGAGCGGGTGCCGAATTCGGACAAGGCGATATTTTCGGTGCATTGCCACAACGACCTGGGGCTCGCCGTCGCCAACTCGCTTTCGGCGGTGCTCAATGGCGCGCGCCAGGTGGAATGCACCATCAACGGCCTCGGCGAGCGCGCCGGCAACGCCTCTCTCGAGGAAGTGGTCATGGCGGTGCGAACGCGTCGTGACCTCTTCCCGTGCGACACACGGCTTGACACCACCCAGATCGTGCCGGCTTCGCGCCTGGTCTCGAATATCACGGGTTTTGCGGTGCAGCCGAACAAGGCCATCGTCGGAGCGAATGCGTTTGCACACGAATCGGGCATCCACCAGGACGGCGTCATCAAAAAGCGCGAGACTTACGAAATCATGCGCGCCGAAGACGTCGGCTGGTCGGCGAACCGCATGGTGCTCGGCAAGCATTCCGGGCGCAACGCTTTCAAGAGCCGTCTTAAGGAACTGCGTATAGAGTTCAAGACCGAACAGGAATTGAACGCCGCGTTCGAACGCTTCAAGGACCTCGCCGACAAGAAGCACGAAATTTTCGACGAGGATTTGCAGGCCCTGGTGACCGAGGCCGATCTCGAACAGGAAAACGAGCATTACCGTCTGGTGTCGCTCAAAGTCTGCTCGCAGACAGGCGAAACGCCGTTCGCCAACGTGACGCTGGCCGTGAACGGATCGGAGCA
Source organism: Sulfuricaulis sp. (assembly GCF_041499725.1). Lineage (GTDB taxonomy): Bacteria > Pseudomonadota > Gammaproteobacteria > Acidiferrobacterales > Sulfurifustaceae > Sulfuricaulis. The sequence continues at coordinate 84,743 of NZ_JBGQKW010000002.1, read as the reverse complement.
CAAGGCCAGCGCCCCGGGTGGCGGACCGGTTGACGCGTCATTCAAGGCGATCGACAGCATCGTCGGTAGCCACGGCCAGCTGTTGCTGTACTCGGTTAATAACATCACCAGCGGCACCGATTCCCAGGGTGAGGTGACCGTGCGGTTGGAGAAGGCCGGACGTATCGTGAATGGTCACGGCGCGGATACCGATATCGTTATCGCATCGGCCAAGGCGTATCTGAACGCACTGAACAAGCTGGTCGTACCGGCGGAGCGCACGCATCCGCAGGTGGATCGGCCGTTATAAAATTTGTTGGGCGCATCCGGAAGTTGCCGGCCATCGCGAGCGTTGATCACACGGAAATGTTGACAGATGTGCCCATGCTGTATCGTCTGGAAACGGCGACTTGGCACCCGTCTCCGAAGGGGCTGCCAGCTCCCGAGACGAAGGATTTCGGAGATGGCAGCCGGCGACTCAAAGAGCCAAGCTCTGGAATGGCAGCCCGGCGTACTCCCTTCGAAATAGCTTCGCCTCGGAAGGGAGTCGCCCTTCGCCTCGGGAGCCGGGTGCCCGCCCCGTTTTTTTCAGGGAGGTTGATTGATGCCTGGCAAGCGTGACCTGTGCATGCGGTTTTTTTGCGGATTGGCCGCTGTCGTTATGGTTGTCGCGGCTGCCGCGGGCGAACCCTCCGCACCGGATCAGGTCGTCGCCGAAGCGGGCTGGAAATACCGCGTGGTGACGCGGAATCTGCCCGGCATCGACAATCTGGTCATGGCCCTCGACGGATCGTTGTACGCCACGCAGGAACTTCCGAACGGCGCGGGCAAGGTAATAAGGCTGCGACGGGGCGGAGTCACCGTTGTGGCAACCGGGTTCAGCCGGCCGGATGGTCTTTTGCTTCGCGGGAAATTTCTGTACATCACGGAAGAGGTCCCCGAAGGGCGCGTGCTGGAATTCGACCTGCAGTCGAAAAAACAACGCGTACTTGCCACGCTGCATAATCCTGAAGGCATTGACACGCTTCCCGACGGCGATCTCGTGGTGTCGGAAGACAGCATCAATGGCCGACTGTTGCGTGTGCGTCGGAATGGGGCGAAGGCGGTGGAAGTTATTCTGGGAGGATTGAACCGACCGGAGGGATTGGTTGCAAAACCGGACGGCGCGGTGATTTTCGCCGAGACCGCCACCGGTCGCGTGTTGTCCTACAAGAGCGGTGAGGTGAATGTCGTGGTGGATGATCTCGACGAACCGGATCAGGTGGAAATCGCCCCGGACGGCTCGCTGTGGATCACCGAGGATACGCGCGACGGCCGCCTGTTGCGGCTCAAGGATGGCGCGCTGGAGACGGTGCTTTCCGGGCTGCGCTCGCCGCAGGGCATGGCTTTCGGCAGCGATGGGTCGGTGTGGCTGGCCGAGCGCGGCCGGCAACGGCTACTGGTGATCCATGGCGAAGACAGTCGCTGACACCGCCGTCGTCTTGTATTTACCTGTCTCTGCCGTATGCTTACCGTCATGAACAATGCGTTGGAGAAGTGCGGCAGGGATGCCGCGTCTACGGACCTGAGGATGGAAATGCGGCGCCGGCAATATCTTGACGCGCTCGGCATCACCCGTTGGGAGCCGCGCCAAGCGGTCGACGCTTCACCGAGGGAAGTCACCGGAACGCCGACCGGTTATATCGCCCCAGCCATCGTCCCCGCCGGGCCGGTTGGCCTCGAACACCCATCGAACGTCGAATTGGATTCCAGGGACTGGACGGAACTCGAAGCAGCCGTACGTGCCTGCACAAAATGTTCGCTTCACGCCACGCGCACCCAGACGGTTTTCGGTGTCGGTCATCGCCGCGCCCAATGGATGTTCATCGGCGAGGCTCCGGGGGGAGACGAGGACCGCCAGGGCGAGCCGTTCGTGGGCCGCGCCGGCCAGTTGCTGAATGCGATACTGTTCGCTATTGGCTTGAAGCGCGAGGAAGTTTATATAGCCAATGTGCTCAAATGCCGGCCGCCGGGCAACCGCGACCCTCAGCCGGATGAAGTGATCCAGTGCGAGCCGTATCTTCTCCGCCAGATCGAACTGATCAAGCCGCGTCTCATCGTGGCGCTCGGCCGCCACGCCGCCCACAGCCTGCTCAAGACCGAAGTCCCACTCGGCAAACTTCGAGGGCAGCGTCTGTCTTACCACGGCACGCCATTGATCGTGACGTACCACCCGGCCTATCTGCTGCGCAACCCGGCCGACAAGCGCAAGGTCTGGGATGATTTGTGTCTCGCCAAAACCGTGATGGCCGCAATGCCGGACCCGGAGCGGGGAAAATCATGAGCGCCGTTGTCGCCGCGCCGCAGCCGCTTCTGCGGACCATGACCGGACACGATCTGACCGCGGTGCTCAAGGTCGAGAACGCCGCCTACGATTTCCCCTGGACATTGCCCATATTCCGCGACTGTCTGCGCGTGGGTTGCCATTGCTATGTGTATGAATCACCGCAGGGCATTATCGGTCACGGCATCATGTCGGTCGCCGTGGGTGAATGCCATATCCTCAACATCTGCGTGCATCCGGATCACCAGCGGCGCGGTCTCGGTGAGGGAATGGTGCTGTTCCTGCTCGACCTTGCCCGGCAAAAGAAGGCGCGCATCGCGCTGCTCGAGGTGCGCGTGTCCAATGTCGCCGCTTACCACCTTTACACCAAGCTGAGTTTCGATGAGGTTGGAACGCGGAAAAGCTACTATCCCTCCCGCCAGGGGCGCGAGGATGCGATCATCCTGGCGCGCGATCTGACGGTCGGCAACCATTAGCCCGGCTCGCCTTCATGGCAAACTGTACTGACGCGAACATTCACTGAACGTTCGCGATATCCCCGCCTAACCCTCGGCAATCATGTCATCGGTAGGATTGTCGAGATTCACGGAGATCTCGCTGGTGGGATGCTCCACCGGCACCTCCAGATAAGTGCGCCGGTTGTTTTCCGACTCGAAATAAATCGTGAGGCTGGATTCATCGCTTTTGTGCATCACGTAGGGCCGTACGGCGGCGTCGAAAAGATCCTTGCCGCTGATGGGATCGGTTTTGCAGACGATGTTTAACATGATGGTCTCCTCCTGAGACGAAACGCATTGCTTACAGCTATACGCTTGCACAGCGAGAGACTCAACGTTATTTTTTGTGCGGCTTTCCGTGCAGATATAAGCTTGACTTATATGTGCAGGGCTTCGATGGTCCACCCGGTACCGCCTGGAGTGGCTTCGGGGTGACGCCGACGAACCAGCTCTTCGATTTCAGCAACACGCTGCCTCGGTACGTCAACCATCAACAGTATTTCACTGTGCGACAGCGCGCCGCGGAATTCGTCGAGATGGGTATCGGGAACGCGCAGAGCGAACAAGGCTCCGGCAACCAGGGTCAGCGCCATCAAAACGAAGGACAGCAGCGACCCGGCCGGCGAAGCCCATACCAGCGAGGCGATGAGGCCGACCAGCCCCAGGAAAAACAGCGTCAGATCGCCAGTCCATGCGATGCGTTCCAGGCGCCAGCCGGCATCCCGGCGCTGGCGCTCGGTCGCCGGCGGAAGCCGGGTGAGTGCGGTGCCTTTGCCGGCAATGGCGTGCATGTGTTGATGGTTTACTCCCTTGGCCTCGATATCGTTTACCACCTGCATGGCCTGAGCTTCATCGGGAATCACGAAATAAAGTCTGCGGTTGAACATAGCGCCTCCTTGATTACCACCGCCAACCGGGAATCGGCGCTTTGACAAGAACGCGAACCCGCGCCGGTCGGAGTCTGGCAATGCCTTGGAGAAATTATGGGGAGTCAGTATGGCAAATCAACGTGACGAAAAATGTGGAAATAACGGTAAGGGTATTCAGGACCCGGAACACCGGTGACAAGGCTTGACTAGGGCTTGCGGAATTCCATCTCGGCTTGCGGGATCAGGCCTTCGATCTGGCGAATGCGCTGATCGTCGAGCGGGTGCGTGCTCAGGAACTCGATCTGTTTCCCGCCGCCATGTTTGTTATTGTATTCAGCGAAACGTTTCCAGAACGCCAGCGCCTCACGCGGCTCATATCCGGCGCGCGCCATGTACAGTACGCCGAGGTGATCGGCCTCCAATTCCTGTCCGCGCGAATGCGGGAGGGCGTAGAAGACACCGTAGGCTCCCTGTACAGCCGCTCGACTTGTTTGTGATGAGCTTCCTAGCGCGAGCTCTTGGAGTATCTGAAATGCTTCGGCTTGTGACATCCGCTCTGCTCCATGGCGCGCGACCGCATGCGCCACTTCGTGACCGATGACGGTGGCGAGCCCGGCGTCGTCCCTGGTGATGGGCAGGATGCCGCTGTAGACACCCACTTTTCCGCCGGGCAGGCAGAAAGCGTTCGGTACGTCGGGCTTGTCAAAGAGAACGAATTCCCAACGCGCGTTAGGTAATGGGGCTACGGCGGCAATGCGCTGACCCACGCGCTGCAGTTGGGCGTTCGCCGCCGGGTCCTTGGAGACCGGCACCGACTTTTTGAGTTTTTCGAACTCCGTGAAGCCGAGCTGCGATTCCTCGGCGGGACTCACCAGGAGTAGTTGCGAGCGTCCGGTTTCGGGCACGGTGGCGCAGCCGGTAAGCAGGCCGCCCGTGAGCAGGGAGGTGAGGAAGAGCGCTATAGTTCTGCGGTATGTCATATCTTTCTTCTGTAGCTCGCTTTGATGTTAAATTCCGTGAAAAATTCCAGATGATTCTTTCCAAGAAGATATGAATTTTCTCCTATTTTACCCGCTACTTTCCAGGTTTCCTAACGCTTGCCCGGCGGCGAACCCACGCCGCGATTACGCTAGAATGCCATGACGACAGGCTATATCGATTCCGGGGAGATGAACCATGACGGACAATAAAACGACTGTTTACCGCGGAAAAATCATCGACCTTTACCTGGAGAGGGTCACGCTTCCAAACGGTGCGGTGGCCGAGCTCGAGATCATCCGCCACCCCGGCGGCGCCGCCGTGGTGGCGCTCGACAACGAGAATCGTGTCTGCCTGCTGCGGCAGTACCGGCACGCGGCCGGCGGCTGGTTGTGGGAACTGCCCGCCGGCAAGCTGGATGCGGGCGAGTCGCCCTTAGCCACCGCGCAGCGTGAACTGGAAGAGGAGGCGGGCCTGCGCGCCGGCCATTGGGAGCCCATGGGGAAAATCGTCAGCTCACCCGGCGTATTCACTGAAATAGTGCATCTGTTTCTGGCGCGGAATCTCATGCATGTGCCGGCCAATACGGAGACGCATGAGATTATCGAAGTCCACTGGATTCCGTTCACGGAGGCGCTCGCCTGGGCGCAGGCCAATGAGATTACGGACGCCAAAACGCTGGTTGGCCTGTTCCGCGCCGGGAAAATCGCCGGACCTTCCTGAAATTCGGGTCAGGCGTCCGCTTCCACCGGCTGGCTGTTGAGCGTGCCCAGCCAGAAGGACAGGTCTTTTTCCAGAAATTCTCCGGCCGACATGTAATGCGAGCCATCGCAGGAGAAAGTGAGCCCCACCAGACCGTTCATGAGATTGATGGAACTGGAGCGCAGGTAGATCGTTTCATCGGCAAAGCGCAGCGACTTGAACTCGTCCAGCACCTGGCGGATCTGTTCCGGCGAGACCTTGGCGTTCGCCGGATAAGGGCAGACGGGGTAGGCAAGACAGATATCCGGGTTGATGATTTCGTCGATATTGTGCAGGCGGTAGTTGTAGGGATCGTCGAACAGCCACAGCGAGCAACGTCCGCTCGAGAAATGGATTTTGCTGTGAAACACGCCGTGGTGTGACATGAGACGGTGAATGAGTTCGAGCACCTGGTCGATGTGCTTGTCCAGCAGGCTGGGCGCGCGCTCCTGCATGAATACCGTCCCGCGTACCGCCGGATCGCCGCGGAACTGCTGCCAGCGCATCGGCGGCGGGCTCAGGCGCTTGTCCTGAATGAGATCGGCGAGCGCGAAATCGGCGGCGATGAACCCGAGAAGCCGGTTGTCCTTGCTGACGGCCTGCAGCGCGGTGATGCATTGTTTTGGAACGTACTGGCTCATGTACACGGACGAGAGCATCACGCCCTTGAACGGCAAGTGATTTTTCAGATAAGGCCGCTGCGACAGATTCCGTCCGCGCCAGGAAGGATCGATGCTGCTCGCTTGCACCATGGACGAAACCTCGATGCCGTTGATATCCCAGGCATAGAGTAGATGGCAATGGGGAATAGTCCCTATTGCTTCGTGCAGGAGACGGTCGAGCGCATTGGCGTCAGGCCAGATCTCGACGCAGTGTTCGCCGAGCTTCGCCATGGGTTCACTGACGATTTCGGCCAGTGCGGCCTTTTTGGCCAGGATGGCCTGCTGGATGGATGACATGGGGTTCCTTTTCGATTCTGACGCTGTCAATACGGCCTCGTCGCCATATTGCAATGGTTTTGAGCGGCGCCTGTTTATCTGATAAATAAGGATGGCATTTCGCCACGGGAGACGATGATGAGCAACAAACCTCTTGACTCTGATGCACTGGATACCCTGTTCCGCTCCGCTCGCAGCCACAGCTACTGGTTGGACAAACCGGTCACGGACGAGCAACTTCACAAGCTCTACGAGCTGATGAAATGGGGCCCGACCAGCGGCAATTGTACACCGGCGCGCCTGGTATTCGTACGCAGCCAGCGGGCCAAAGAACGCCTCAAGCCCTCTCTTGATGCCGGCAACGTGAATAAATCCATGACCGCGCCGGTTGTCGCCATCATAGGCATGGACATGGAATTCTACGAAAAACTTCCACGGCTGTTCCCGCGCAATCCGGCCGCGCGTACGTGGTTCGAGGGCAAGCCGGAGAAAATCCGCATCACGGCCTTGCGCAATAGTTCGCTGCAGGGAGCTTACTTCATTCTGGCGGCGCGCAGCCTCGGGCTCGATTGTGGGCCGATGTCCGGTTTTGACAATGAAAAACTGGACGTTGAATTCTTCCCGGACGGAAAAGTGAAATCCAATTTCATCTGTGCCCTCGGTTACAGCGATGCGTCCCGGCTTCATCCACGCGGACCACGGCTTGAGTTCAATGAAGTGGTTCAGATCGTTTAGCCGCGCCGAAAATCTTTTTGACTTTGATGTGAACCGGTTTTTTCGCCGGGTGACCGGCGGTGTTGCCTTACATGGCCGCCGTGACCAGGTCCATCGGCATTTTTGTGGATAGCCCCCGGTCTGTGGACGTATTTATTAAGGCAGGGGTCCTCTGTGGACCGGTCCGGCGCGCCAATGGCAGCTAGTGGCTACTTGGGCTTGAGACAGCTGCTGACCTGCTGAAATTCTCTTGTTTGTCAGAGTGTTCCGCGTTGCGGCAGGTCAATAACAGGCGGCGACATGACTGTTTCTGGCATGTTCCCTGCATTCATCTATCTTTAGGTAACACACAGAGGTCGTTGAAAATACATAGATTTGGCAAGCAGCGAGCAATGAGCACCATTGAAACATTTCCAGGCCTGGTCGGGTTCTATACGTTGACACCTGAAGGTCAGCTTGGTTTCTACGGACAGGATAAAAAATTTGTCCTCGACGCCAAACTCACCAAAACCTTCATCGACTACAACGGCCATTATCTCATGGCCTACTTGCAGAATCCGGCGCAGGGAAATTTCCGTCTGGCCATCATCCATCGGACACAGGAGAAACGTCCCTGGGGTTTCGATACCTTGATGCTCGAGAAACATATCGTGCGCCGGCTTTATCCGGTTACCGGAATGACGACCGACAAGGATCTAACTGTTTTCCAGAAAAAAAATCAGGAACAGAGTATTTTCCGCGGTATGGAGCTATTCCTCGATTACAAGGATGGCTCGAATCCTGGAATGCCGGTTTTCTGTCCGGTGCTGTACGACCGCAGTGCCACCCTGGACGATTACGCGTCCATTCTGGATAGACCGATCGCGTCGGCCGACCGGGAGACACCCGTCGTGGAAGTCCTTAACCTGCTGGCCGCCATTCCGATGGGCAGACGCGATACGGCTGAAATCACGATATTGAAGGACAAGATTTATCAGGGTGCCGTCAAGAAAGGCATGCGCAAGCCCTCCGGTTTCACACTAATCGACGACATTCGGGGGAATACCCAGACTGTCGGAGAGACCGCCGGTAACGACCACTATGACGGCGTCGACAAACGGGCGGAACGAAAGGTGACGCTGGATTCAGGAGGCGCCGGTGGCAAGGGTACGGCAAACAGTCTCGACGTCAACGTGCTGATCAAGAACATCGCTACGTCGCTGGTCGGTCATCCCGAGCCGGTGGACCCGATGGCGCTGAAAATATTTTCCAAATTTCGCGATCTGGATCATGACAAACTCGAAGCGATTGCGGTGCAATCCCTCATTTACAAGGTGCCGCCCGGGACCCAACTGCTTGAGCGCGGTACCAGCGATTCCTTGAATCTCTATCTGCTCGATGGCACGGTGAAGCTGGTGGCTGCCGATGGGATGGAAAAATTCGTCGAGGGCGGGACTGCCACCGCGAGCAATCCTATCTCGTGCCTGAAACCCCGCATGTATACCGTATCCGCTTTTACGCGCGCGGCATTTCTGTGGATTGACGACAAGCTGGTCGATGAAATCGTGCGGGGCAAGGCAGCGCTCTTGCATCGTGACGCGGCGAGCTAATCTTGTTGTTTCCCGCATCACGAAAAACTTATCGTGAGCCGGGCCCTCGAGAATTCCTGAGTCGCTTAAAGTTCAGTTATATTCTGTCGATGTAACCGAACGGCTATTCGAACGGTTCACCGACGGGATGGCGAATACGCTCCAGTATCATGGCGCGCACGGCGGCCCGGCGCTTCTCCCTTTCCACTGCCTTGATCTTTTCCGCCCCATCGGTGGCGTCGCCTGCCTTGGCCATCATATCCGATGTCGTCGTGGCGCTGCCATTTTTGCCGGTATTTTCAGGCGTTTTCTGCTTTCCCGGCGCTGGAGCGGTTTTCAGATTCTCAACTGCCTGTTCCTTTTTCGCGCCCGCCTCGATTTCCGCCCGATGCACCAGTTTTCGTTTGGCCCAAGCATCGCCCTTCTCCGCGGCTTTTTCATACCATTTAAATGCCTCGCCAAGATTCTGTCGGGTTCCCAGTCCCTGTTCGTGCATTTCCCCGAGATAATACTGGGCGCGTACATCGCCTTTCTCTGCCATGGCCAGTTGCACATGGAACAGGCGCTCGTCGGCATCGTCGAGGCCGGCCGCCTTCACAGGAACACCTGTTATTAACAGGATCATGAATAGCCAATGACGTAAATCTCTGACTGACATGGAACACCCCCCGGTATTTCCCTTTACTACCCGTCTTTTCTATTTATAGACGATGCCGCATGTTGGGGCATGCCGTTCGGCCGACGAACGGACGGTTTCGTCCGCCAGGATAGATTAATCCTCGACAGGAGGAGGGGGAACCGGGCCTTGGCCGTTTAATGTGCGATCTTGTTCAGCAGGGCGCGGCAACGGTGCACGCGTTCGTCGTCTTCGCCCAGTAGGGCGAAAATGGCGAGCAGACCGTCGCGGCCCGCCTGATGGTGGAAAGCGCTGTCACGGCGGATGATTTCCAGCAATTGCATCATGGCCGTTTCGTATTCATCTTGGGTGAGCATGATGGCACTCAGGCGATATCTCGCTTCGAGATCGTCAGGGTCGGCGGCGATGGCTTTCATCAGCGTTTCGGGCGGCGGGGCGTCTTGGGCGCTGCGGATGAGATTCACGTGCGCGGACAAATGGCGGACTTCCGGGAGTCCGCGGGTTTCAGCCGACAGCGATTTCAGGAGACCATCTGCCTGCGCGTAACGCCGCTGCAACACCAGCAATTTCACCAGATCGAGCGCCAGGCGCGGATTGTCCGGTTCGGCCAACGCGGCTTCCGCCGCCTGAGCCACGGCCTGGTCGAGATCGCCGCGCTGGTAAGCCAGGATCGCGGCGGTGTACTTGGCCTCGGCCTCGCGCGCGACGTGTCGGGTGATGAATTCCCGCAATACCGTCTCCGACTCGGCCCCGTGCAATGTGTCCACCGCCTGACCGCGACGGAATATTTTTAACGTGGGGAGGCTGACCACGCCGTGTTCGCGCGCCAGTTGTCCGAGTTCGTCGGTATTGAGCATGACCAGCAGAAACCGTCCGCTGAATTCGGTGGCGAGCCGGATCAGTCGCGGCATCAGCATCAGGCAGGGTCCCGCGCGCGGCGACCAGTAGTTCACCAGCACCGGCCCTTTGTCGGAATTTTCCAGAACCAGTGTGCGGAAATTTTCTGCGCTGGCGTCGAAAACATAAGGGGACACATCCATATTCAAGGCACAACCTGTTTATTGGGGTCTGTACTTCAAACTATGGATTTATGCCGCCGCAATAACAAGACCCGGCTGTGATACAAGGGGAAACATTTGCTGCCGCGAGGGTCTATATTTGTATAGAGGACACCTGACGTGAGGCGAGCATGCGTCACCGCTATCCGACACCGCGCGATATCGGCCTGAAGATCCCCAGCGACATACGGGCGGGCCGCTTCGAGGAGGGTTTCAAGCACGCCCTCAAGGGCGGTCATCTGACCGAGATTGAATACTTCCGGCGCTCGTTCCGGCTGGGGTTCCGGGCCGCCAAACTTTACCTGCGCGAGGTACGCCGCCATCGCGGTATATTGGATTTTCCGATGCGCGGGCGCATCCGGCTGCGTACCCTCTGGCCCGGCGACTGAAGGCCGCCGCTTGCCCGGCCGGCTCGGGAGGCCCTGATCTCTAGTATTCCGGTCCGCTATCGGCTATATTGGTCTTGTTGCAGCTCATGTCAGACATTTCGGTAGTTCCTCTACGGGTATCTTCCGCAAATTCCTTGCACGCTCTGCATCGCAAACTTTCTTAGTCAATTTTCGAGGTTATTTTAATGCGTACTGGTACAGTAAAGTGGTTCAACGATTCCAAGGGTTTTGGCTTTATCAAACCTCAGGACGGCGGTGAGGATGTCTTCGTGCATCATTCCGTCATCCAGGGTAGTGGCTTCAAGTCCTTGGCTGAAGGGCAGAGCGTGAGCTTCGAGTCCCAGAAGGGACCGAAAGGCATGCAGGCGACCAAGGTCGTCGTCGAAGGCTGAAGCTGCTTTCAAGCCGTCCTTAAGAAGGAACCCCGCCCCAAGCGGGGTTTCTTTTTTTGCGGGGCAGATTGTACTGCTCCGTGTTTTTTAGTTTTTGTATAATCGCGCGTTTTATTTTTTCACTTTTCCACATCCGACATGTCTGAGTTGAATCAGGAGATCGTGCGGCGGCGCACCTTCGGGATCATTTCCCACCCCGACGCGGGGAAGACCACGCTCACCGAAAAACTGCTGCTGTTCGGCGGTGCCATCCAGCTCGCGGGCTCGGTCAAGGGTCGCAAGGCGACCCGGCACGCCACCTCCGACTGGATGGAGCTCGAGAAGCAGCGCGGTATTTCCGTGACCTCTTCGGTCATGCAGTTCCCGTACAAAAATTGCATCGTCAATCTGCTCGACACGCCCGGCCACGAGGATTTTTCCGAGGATACCTATCGCACGCTGACCGCGGTGGACTCGGCGCTGATGGTGATAGACGGCGCCAAGGGCGTGGAGGAGCGCACCATCAAACTCATGGAAGTCTGCCGCCTGCGGCATACGCCGATCATGACGTTCATCAACAAGCTCGACCGCGAGTCCCGGGAGCCCATCGAACTCATGGACGAGGTGGAGACCGTGCTCAAGATACGCTGCGCGCCGGTGACCTGGCCCATCGGCAGCGGCAAGCGTTTCAAGGGCGTCTACCATCTGGCCGACGACAGCGTGCATTTCTTCAGTCCGCAGCACGGCGGGAAGATTCAGGAAGGCGTGGTGATCCGCGGCTTGCACAATCCGGAGCTGGATGCCGTGCTCGGAGAACAGGCCGTCGAACTGCGCGCGGAGATCGAACTCGTAAAAGGCGCCAGTCACGAATTCGATGCCGAGCAGTACCGGCGGGGCGTGCAAACGCCGGTGTTTTTCGGTTCGGCCATCAACAATTTCGGAGTGCGTGAACTGCTCGACAACTTCATCCAGTACGCGCCGCCGCCATGTCCGCGCGAAACCACGACGCGCGTCGTCGATCCGGAGGAGACGTCATTCACCGGATTTGTCTTCAAGATTCAGGCGAACATGGACCCCAAGCACCGTGACCGCATCGCTTTTTTCCGCATCACCTCCGGCAAATACTCCAAGGGCATGAAAATGCACCAGGTGCGGCTGGATCGTGACGTGCAGATCGCCAATGCCATTACCTTCATGGCGCGCGAACGCGAACAGGTGGATTCCGCCTACTCCGGCGACATCATCGGTCTTTACAACCATGGCACGATCCAGATCGGCGACACTTTCACCGAGGGCGAAGACCTCAAATTCACCGGTATTCCGTATTTCGCCCCAGAACTCTTCCGGCGCGTGGTATTGCGCGATCCCCTGCGCATGAAGGCCTTGCAAAAGGGGCTGGACCAGCTGAGCGAGGAGGGTGCGACGCAGATTTTCCGGCCGCTTGTCAGCAACGACCTCATCCTCGGGGCGGTCGGCGCGCTGCAATTCGACGTCGTGGCCTATCGCTTGAAGCATGAGTATGGCGTGGAGTGCACCTACGACTCGATCGACGTGGCGACCGCGCGCTGGGTGGAATGCGACGATCCGAAGAAGCTCGAGGAGTTCCGCAAAAACAGCGAGCTGAGGCTGGCCCTCGACCGTGCCGGAAATCTCACCTATCTGGCGCCGACCCTGGTCAACCTCCAGCTCACGACGGAGCGCTGGCCGCAGATTCGTTTTCTCGCGACCCGCGAGCATTAGCCGGCGATCTTGTCAGGCGGATATCATTACGAATCATGTGCTTTACAGCGGTAATAGGCGCGTTTTACCATCATTATTGATTAAACGAAGGCAGTTACAATTTTCCGCTGTTCAGCATGCCGGAACGAGGAGTTTTTTGGTGGAAAAAATGAATCTCGAGGATCGCGTCGTGTTCACGCGCGCGATCGTTCATCTGCTCGACAGCTGGGGCGTGAATGCGGCCGATCAGGTGGCTTTGCTCGCGCTGCCGGCGGGCACCCGTCCCGGCGCGATCCGGCAGTTCAGGCAGAGCAAGCCGTTTCCGGAAGATGCCGGCGTGATGGAACGCATCGAGCATCTGGCCGGCATCGCCGACGCCCTGCGCACGTCATACCCGCATAACGCCTACATGGGCTCGATCTGGATGAACAAGATCAATCACCGTTTCGACAACCGCACGCCGCTGGCCGCCATGCTCGAAGACGGTCTGGGCGGCATCATGGCGGTGCGCACGCACCTCGACTGTGCCTACGACTGGCACATCAGTGGTTCCGCCAGCCAGGCGAAATAGAAAACAGGCGGGGCAGGAAATACGTATGGAAGAGTACAAGTGCGCCTTCAGCAATACGCTGGTGACCGGCCAATTCGGTTGCGAGAAAGCAGAGCAGGTGACCCGCCGCGGCGGGCCGGATGTCGTGTGCTCCTCGGACCAAGCCCATCAAGAGTGCGAAAAGCTGTTCCAGCGGATGAAGCAAGCCGCATTGCCGGCATTTGGTGTGGAGGACGACCTCCTCAGCATGCCTCACAGCGTGCTGGTGAAGATCCAATTCGGCGGCCTGCTCGGTTTGCATCGCCTGCAGGGCAATGGCACGGACGAATCAGCTGTTGTAAAGAATATCCATGGTCTCGTTGGCCAAGCCATCGGGAAACACGGCGGTCTCGACGCCATCCCCTGCCAGGCGTTTGTGGAGGATATGACCTCCTACAAGCTCAAACGCCGGCGATGACGGAATTGACGGTACCCTTATTTTATTTGCTTTCCTTGTCTTCCTTGCCTTCCACTTCACTTTTTACTGAAAGCAGTTCGATATCAAAGATCAGCACTTCGTTCGGTCCGATGACGGCGCCGGCTCCGTGGGACCCGTAGCCGAGTTCCGCCGGAATATATACCTGCCATTTGGCGCCTTCTTTCATTAGCGGCAGCACCTCCTGCCAACCTTTGATCACGCCTGCGACCGGAAAGGTGGCCGGCTCATTGCGCTTGTAGGAACTGTCGAACTCGGTGCCGTTGATCAATGTGCCGCGGTAATGGGCGACCACCGAATCGGTGGATTTAGGTTGCTTGCCTTGGCCTTCGGTAATGACCTTGTATTGCAAGCCACTGGGCAGTGCTATCACGCCCTCCTTTTTCTTGTTGGCCTCAAGGAAGGCCTGACCGGCTTCCAGGTTCTTTTTCACTAGTGCCTCCTGTTTTTCCATTTCTTTTTTTTGCTGGGATTTAATCGCCGCCTGCATTTCTTCGGGTTTGAGACGGGGTTTAGAATTGGATATCGCGTCTTGCGCGCCCTGGGTAAAGGCCTTGGAATCCAGATCGAGGTTCTGGAGCTTAAGTTTCTGGCCGAGCTGAAAGCCCACGGTGTAGCTGAATTTTTGCTTGTCGGATTTCGGTCCCGCCGGCTCTTTTCCAAAAGCGCTCAAGGACAGAGAAAGGGTGATAAGGCCAATCAGTAAACCGGTTTTCATTGTGACTCCTTTTGTAAATAGCGGGGGAAACGATACATTGCCGGCTTCAGCCCGGCAATACCTCAACCTTGGAGCGCTGGCGGCGCAGGTTGGCCAGCGCGGTTTCGAATTGCTGCACGCGCTGGTTTTCCTGCTCGACCACGTTTTTCGGGGCGCGCGCGACAAAATCCGGATTGGCCAGTTTGGTTTTCGCCTTCGACAAATCCTTCTCGATTTTTTCCATTTCTTTGCTGAGCCGTTCCAGTTCCGCTTGCTTGTCGATCAACGAGCCGAGCGGGATTAACACCTTCATGTGGCCGATGAGCGCCGTGGCCGATTCGGGCGCGTCGTGTCCCTTGTCGAGCCAGGTAATGGATTCGGCCCTGGCAAGCGCCACGAGATAATGGCGCTGGGCATCCAGGTATTTTTTATCCATGGCCGATCCATCCTGCATCAGCAGCGGCAGGGGTTTGCCGGGCGAGATGTCCATTTCGCCGCGGATATTGCGTACGCCCGTGATCACAGCCATGACCCAGCGCATTTCCTCGGTGGCGGCGGTATCCATTTTGTCTTTCCGCGGCAGGGGATAGGGCTCGCGCATGATGGCGCCGCCGGCTTGGCCTGCGAGTTTCGCCACGCGCTGCCAGATTTCCTCGGTGATGAAGGGCATGATGGGATGCAGCATCCGCAGCAGGGTTTCGAGTACCCGCACCAGGGTCTGGCGCGTGCCGCGCAGCTGTTCCGGCCGGCTCCGGGCGTCAGTCAGCACGACCTTGGAAAGCTCCAGATACCAGTCGCAGTACTCATGCCACACGAAGCTGTAGATCGCCTGCGCCGCGAGGTCGAAGCGGTAATTTCTGAATGCGATTTCCACCTCGACCGCGACCTCCTGCAGGCGCGAAACAATCCAGCGGTCGGCGACATTCAGTTCGACGGAATAGAGATTCTCACCGACTTCCCCTCTCCCTTTGGGAGAGGGCAAAGGGAGAGGGAGGTGAGCCGAGGGCGCTTGCGCGCCATCCTCGTAAGATTGTCCGCAGTCATGTCCCTCGGTATTCATCAGCACGTAACGCGCCGCGTTCCACAGCTTGTTGCAGAAATTGCGATAGCCGTCGATGCGGCCGAGATCGAACTTGATGTCGCGCCCCTGGGTGGCGAGCGAGGCGAAGGTGAAACGCAGGGCGTCGGTGCCGTAGGCCGGAATGCCATTGGCGAATTCCTTGCGCGTGGCCTGTTCGATTTTCTTCGCCATCTGCGGCTGCATCAGGCCGCGCGTGCGTTTGGCGACCAGCGATTCGAGATCGATGCCGTCGATGAGGTCGATGGGGTCGAGGATGTTGCCCTTGGACTTCGACATCTTCTGGCCGTGGGCGTCGCGCACCAGGCCGTGGATATAAACCTCGCGGAATGGCACTTCGCCGGTGAACTTGAGACCCATCATGATCATGCGCGCGACCCAGAAGAAGATGATGTCGAAGCCGGTGACCAGCACGCTCGTGGGATAGAATGTTTTCAGCTCTTTCGTCTGCTCCGGCCAGCCGAGCGTGGAGAACGGCCACAGCGCCGAGGAGAACCAGGTGTCGAGCACATCCTCGTCCTGTTCGAGCGGCATGTCCTGCCCGTGTTTGCGCTTTGCCTGCGCGTGTGCGGCGGCGGTGTTGCGCGCGACGTAGACGTTGCCGTCGGCGTCGTACCACGCGGGGATGCGATGGCCCCACCAGATCTGGCGCGAGATACACCAGTCCTGGATGTTGCGCATCCATTCGTAATAGGTTTTGGTCCAGTTTTCCGGGACGAATTTGATCCGTCCGTCTTCGACGGCCTTGATGGCCTCGGCCGCGAGTGGGCCGACCCTCACGTACCACTGATCGGTCAGAAACGGTTCGACCACGGCGCCGGTGCGGTCGCCACGCGGGACCATGAGTTTGTGGTCCTGCACCTTTTCAAGCAGATTCTGGGCTTCGAGGTCGGAGACAATCTGCTTGCGTGCCTTGAATCGGTCGAGGCTGTCGTATGCCGAGCCAGGAAGATTGATGCTGGCATCGGAATGGAAAATGTTGATCAGCGGCAGGTTGTGGCGCTTGCCGACTTCGTAGTCGTTGAAGTCGTGCGCCGGGGTGATCTTTACGCAACCGGAACCGAATTCTTTGTCCACATACTCGTCGGCGATGACCGGAATCCTTCTGCCCGTGAGCGGCAGTTCCACCATTTTCCCGATCAGACGCTGGTAGCGTTCATCTTCCGGATGCACCGCCACAGCGGTGTCGCCGAGCATGGTTTCCGGACGGGTGGTGGCGACCACGAGATGTTCTTTCGTACCCGCGATGGGGTAACGGATATGCCAGAGATGGCCGGCTTCTTCTTCCGAGACGACTTCGAGATCGGACACGGCGGTGTGCAGCACCGGGTCCCAGTTCACCAGGCGCTTGCCGCGATAGATCAGGCCTTCATCATGAAGCCGCACGAACACTTCGGTGACGGCCTGCGACAGGCCATCGTCCATGGTGAAGCGCTCGCGCGACCAGTCGAGCGAGGCGCCCATGCGCCGCAGCTGGCGCGTGATGGTGCCGCCGGACTCGGACTTCCACTTCCACACGCGTTTTACGAATTCCTCGCGCCCGAGATCGTGGCGCGTTTTGCCTTCGGCCTCGAGCTGGCGCTCGACCACCATCTGGGTGGCGATACCGGCGTGGTCGGTGCCCGCCTGCCACAGGGTGTTGTCGCCCTGCATGCGGTGGTAGCGGATGAGCGTGTCCATGAGCGTGTCCTGGAACGCATGCCCCATGTGCAGACTACCCGTGACGTTGGGCGGCGGGATCATGATGCAGTAGGACTTGCCCTGGCCGCTGGGCGCGAAATCGCCCGCACGTTCCCACGTATCATAAATCCGCTGCTCGATGGCGTGCGGATCGTAGGATTTGCTCAGGGTGCTATCGGCCGACGGCGATCCGTCTGCCGGGTTTTGGGGTTTCTGGCTCATTGCCACAGTGAGTGTTAAAACGGGCGAGATTCTAATGGCTTATGCGCCATATTTCACTTTTAACTTTTTTCTCCGTCTTTTTCCAACTCCCGGCGTATCAACTGCTGCAACCGGAGGATGGTCTTGGTATCTAGACCGGTCCCGCCCGACTTGCGCATCTCGACATTGAGCTTGGCCACGGCACGGACCACGATATCGCGGGCGCGGTCCGGCGCGGGTAACGGCGGTTCCGTGCTCGGTGATACCGGTCCGCCGGCCAGTGCGCTGCCGGCGGGCGGTGCGACCACCTCGCGCAGCACCGGAATATCGTCGAGATCGATGGATTCCGTTGTCTCCGGTGTGGCGGGTTCCGTGACCGTTGCCGTTGCATGCGTTTCACCCGTGGCGGGAGGCGTTGTAGCGGTGTCCGGGATTTTTTCCACTTTGGGCGTGGCACCAGGCTTTATTTCCTCAGACGGCGACAGTATTTCCAAGGGTCCGGGATCAAGCGTTATTTCCTGTGCCAAAGTTTCATCGGTCGTAATCGGCGATGATTCATCGGCCGGCGCGGGTGCCTCGATCGTCAGGGAAGGCGGTGGCGGTGGTTCTTCACGCGGCAACTCAAATTCGACGACATCGAAGTCCACTGAAGGAATATTCAGTAAATTTTCCGTGGCCGGTTCATCGGCGATTTCCAGTTTGATTTCAGGTTTGCCGGAAGCCGATTCCGATGTGGGAGCGGTATTTTCCGCGGGTACCTGTGCTTCGCTGTTCGCGGGCAGTGCAGTTTCCGGCTCCAGAGATGCGTCGAGCGCAGATAAAATGATCTCCTGAGTTTCCTGTGTATCGGTCGAGGAAGCTTCTGTCTGCTTTGCCGCGGCCTCAAAATAGGCGTTCTCGTCAAAGGTTTCTTCCACGTCGATGGTAGGCAGCGCATCGCCGGAGTCATCCGGAAAGTCCTGCACCGCGGTTTCCTGCGTCATTTCCGGCGCGATGCCATCCGTCTCCGGCTCAAGTTCCAGGTTTGGCGCGAGATCCGGTGTCGACGGTTCAGGTTCGGTCGCCGCTGGCGGCGTTTCCTCGAGCAGAAGCTGATGTTGCGTGCCCGGAGCGATATTTGCTTCGGCTTCCGGTACCGGCGCTGGAGGTGAGGGTGCGGCTTCCGCTTCAGGTTCACTGAGCATCTCGGCGGAAATTTCCCCGGGAATCTCCGGCATGGTCGGTGCGGTGCGTGGAGGCGGAACGATTTCCATCGACTCCTCGAAGGTCAGCTCCTCGTCCAGCGGCACAAATTCATCCGCTGGGTTTTCACTCGTCTCATGGTCTTCGGTTCGCGCAGGCGGCGATTCTTCAGCCGCCGCGGGTTCGCCGCCGACATTGAGTTCGTTGCTGACGAGGTCTTTCAGGGAACGCATGACCGCATCGAGATTGACCGGACCTGCGGCGGGATTTACCGGCGCAAAATCTTCGCGCACGGGGGGAGTGTGTTCACGCGGCGGTTTTTCTTCGCTGGGGATCGGTGCCGAGCCGGATTTTTCCACGGCCGCCCGGTTGTTATCCAGCAGGTCGTTGCGGATCAGGTCCTGAAGGGATTTCAGCACTTCTTCGAGCGTGTGTTTCTCCGAAGGCTTGTGCTTGTATTTCGGATCCTGGGTGGTCATGGGTCAGGCTCCGGCCGATTCCAGTTCAAGCTTGTGTGTCTGCAGCGCGTAACCGCGGTCGCGGTAGAAACGGAAGCGCTCGCGCGCGAGCGTCTTTTCGTCATCGCTGCCATCCACCACTTCCGCCACGCGTTGAAACCGGCTGAAAAACTCCGGCACCTGCGGCAAGAGCTGGATCAGCACGTCTTCATGCGCCGCCGGCGGCTCATCCCGGCCGATGAGAACCGGCAGGTCGACGTCGGCCTGCCGCGCGCCGAGCCCGTGCGGAATGAAGCTGCCGGCGCTGAAGGTCCAGAGCAGCCGGTCGAGACGTTGCGCGCCTTCATGGTCGTGGGTCAGGATATAGATGCGGTGGCCGAGACGGAAGGCCTTGTGGGCAAGCTTGCAGACAGCGGCGTCTTTGCCGCCTTCGGTGGCGCGGTCGAGCAGGTAGAAGTCAACGCGCGTCATGCCGCCGCTTCCGCCCCGTCGTGACGGGCGCGGTTGATGAGAAATTGCACCAGCAGCGGCACCGGCCGGCCGGTCGCGCCCTTTTCCTTGCCGGTTTTCCAGGCCGTGCCGGCGATGTCGAGGTGCGCCCATTTGAAGTTTTTCGCGTAGCGCGCGAGAAAGCACGCGGCGGTGATGGTGCCGGCCTCGCGCCCGCCGATATTGGCCATGTCGGCGAAATTACTGTCGAGCTGCTTCTGGTAATCGTCCCACAGCGGCAGTTGCCAGGCGCGGTCGTGGGTGTATTTTCCGGCGCCGAGAATCTCGCGCGCCAGCTGGTCGTTGTTGGCGAGCAGTCCGCTGGCATGGGCGCCCAGCGCGATCACGCAAGCGCCCGTGAGGGTGGCGATGTCGATCACCACGGCCGGCTTGTAGCGTTCGGCGTAGGTGAGCGCGTCGGACAGGATCAACCGGCCCTCGGCGTCGGTGTTCAGCACTTCCACCGTCTGGCCGGACATGCTGGTGACGATGTCGCCGGGCTTGTTGGCGTCGCCATCCGGAAGATTTTCCGAACTGGGAATGATGCCGACGATATTGAGCGGCAGTTTCAGTTCGGCCGCGGCTTTCAACGCGCCGAGCACGGAGGCGCCACCGCACATGTCGTACTTCATTTCATCCATGTTGGCCGCGGGCTTGATCGAAATGCCGCCGGCGTCGAAGGTCAGTCCCTTGCCGACCAGCGCCACGGGCGGTTCGCCTTCCTTGCCGCCGAGGTATTCGAGCACGATCAGCTTCGGCGGCTGTCGGCTGCCGCGCGCGACCGACAGCAGCGCGCCCATGCCGAGCTTTTGCATGTCGTCCTTTTCCAGCACGGTGATCTTGAGTCCGTATTGCTTGCCGATCTCGGTCGCCTGTTCGGCGAGGTAAGCGGGCGTGCAGAGGTTGCCGGGGAGGTTGCCGAGATCGCGCGCGAGTTTCATGCCTTCCGCGATCGCCCGGCCTTCCCGGATCGCCTGTTCGCC
Organism: Sulfuricaulis sp.; assembly: GCF_041499725.1. Taxonomy (GTDB): domain Bacteria; phylum Pseudomonadota; class Gammaproteobacteria; order Acidiferrobacterales; family Sulfurifustaceae; genus Sulfuricaulis. Next base: position 64,169 of record NZ_JBGQKW010000002.1, on the reverse strand, counting down.
GGGACCGAGATCACTGCGTTTCGGCACCGCCAGCACCACGCGGCGCAACGCGCGCCGGCTGTTGTTCGGTTTGCTTTTGAGTTGATCGAATCGGTATAAAGCCGCTTCCATGACTTCAACCGCCTGGCGGACTTTCCAGGAAATGTCGCGGCCTTTGACATCGAGTTCGGTGAGATAGGAAGTCGCCTCGCTGGCGCCGGTGTCCTTGAGAACCGACACGGCCTTGGCGGTGGTATCGCGATAACGATTCTCGTTGAATTCCTTTTCCTTGCCGCAGCCCACGAGCAGCACGCGCTCGCTGGGGAGGTTCGGGATATTGTGCAGCAGCAGGGTTTGCCCCGGCTTGCCTTCGAGATCGCCGCGACGCAGGATACTGCTGATGGCGCCGCCGGAGACTTCGTCGATCTGGTGAGCCACGGTGGATAGTTTGCGCGATTCGAACACGCCGGCCACGATGCAACCACTGCGCTGTTTTTCGGGTGTGCCGCTTTTGACGATGAATTCCATGCCGATTCCCTGAATTTATTTCCCGCTCCAGCGGCGGAAGATGTGGTATATTTTTGTCGACTTCGGGTTACGGTTCCGTTTTGCAATCAAGTCCTTAGGGATGACTGTACGGAAAAAAATGGCGTTTTCGATTGCTTGCCCTCCAGTCCGGTTGCTGAGCGGCATTTTCCAATGTTTGCGCGTCCCTTGTCAAAGCATCTCATGGCGGTCCCGCCTTGATCATTAATCGCGCGTTTTACCGGGAAGCCGCCATGACCTCCCTGGCGATTGGCTTGGTGTTGCTGGTGGTCATGGTGCTGATGAGCATGACATTGCTGCTCGGGCGCGCGGTGCGCGGAGATCAGTCCGAGGCAGTGGTATTCATTCTGCTCGGTTTTCAGACGCTCGCGAAACTAGATGTATTGCTGCCGCTGGCGTTTTACCTGGGCATCCTCCTGACGCTCTCGCGCTGGTACCGCGACAGCGAGATGACGGTGCTGGCCGCCTGCGGGGTGGGGCTGATGCATTTCATGCGCCCGGTGATGATGCTGGGACTGATCTTCGGCGCCTTGACGCTGGTGGGAGCGTTTTATTTCACGCCGCTCGCAACCCGGCAGATCGAGAATGTCAAAAGTGAGAGTAGCCACCGCTCCGAGCTGGGGGCGATCTCCCCCGGCGTGTTTACCGAGGCGCAGGGGACGGGGCGAATCGTTTACGCCGAAAAGATTGAAGAGAACGGAAACCTGCAGGGAATTTTCGTCAGCAGCCTGGAGGAGGGCAAGCAGGGCGTGCTGGTGGCCAAATCGGGACATCCCTATACCGACTCGAAGACCGGCGACAAATTTATCGCCCTGCATGACGGGACGCTCTACGAAGGCGAGCCCGGCGAGGCCGGGTACCGTATTCTGGAATACAACGTTTATAACCTGCGCATCGAGCCGAAGAAGTTCGGCGAGGCACCGGTGCCGACGGCGGGGCTGCCCACGCACGAGCTGTTGCGACAGTATGTATCGGCAAGGTTTCGTGACGAGGGCCGGTTATTTAACGCCGAACTTCATTGGCGACTCGGCAAAACGATCGCGTTGTTCGTGCTGGCCCTATACGCGGTGGTGCTGGCCTATACCGACGTGCGCCGCGGCCGGATGTCCAATCTGTTTGTCGCCATCGTGGTCTATTTTGTCTACTCAAACCTGCTCGGCATCGCCGAGACCATGTTGCAGAACGAACGCGTGCCGCGGGCGGCGGGATTGTGGTGGGTGCACGGCGGCATGGCGCTGGTGGCTCTCTATTTCCTGCGGCAGCGCGCGCACGACCGGCCGCTGATCTCCCTGCCCGCCAGGGTCGGACGCCGATGATGCTGACACTCCTCGACCGGCTGATCGCGCGCCACGTGCTTTACAGCACCTTGCTGGTGCTCAACGTGCTGGTGGCGATGGCGGTTTTCTTCATTCTGATTGAAGGCCTGAAGGATTACGGCAAGGCCAGTTTTGGGGCGCTGGCACTGGTCAAGTACGTGATTCTGAAACAGCCGCAACAGGTCTATCAGCTCTCACCCATCGCCGCCCTGATCGGCACGATGATGGGTCTGTCCACGCTGGCGCTCAATTCCGAACTGACCGCCATGCGCGCGGCCGGGGTGTCGGTGGCGCGCATCGTCGGCGCCACCATGAAGGTTGGATTTCTATTCGCGGTGGTCATCCTGCTCGTCGGCGAATACGTCGTGCCGGCTTCCGAGAATCTCGCGCAGACCGGGCGTGCCAAGGCGTTGGCGAAGGCGCTACAGCAGAAGAGTTCCGGCATCTGGCTGCGCAGCGGCGCGTTGTTCGTGAATATCGGCGAGGTGCTGCCCGATCTTAGCCTCCTGCGGATGAATATTTACGATTTCGACACGCATGCCCACCTGCGCCGGCAAACCTCGGCGCGCCGCGCTACGCATGACGGCGACAAGTGGCGGCTCGAGGACGTGAGCGAGAGCATTATCGTCGGCAAGGAGGCGGTGCAGACGCGCCGCGCGGCGAAGGAGGAGTGGCGCTCGGAACTCACCCCCGAGGTGGTGTCGGTATTCGCGGTGCAGCCCGACAGCCTCTCGATCCAGCAGTTGCACTACTACATCGAACATTTGCAGCAGAACAACCAGGACACGCGCAACTTCCGGCTGGTCTTCTGGCAGAAAATCTTCATGCCGTTCGCCACCCTGGTCATGATGCTGCTGGCCACGCCTTTTGTCTTCCGCCAGATCCGCAGCGGCGGCATGAGCAGTCGCGTGTTCATCGGCATCATGCTGGGGCTGGTGTTCATCATCGTCGACCAGAGCCTCGGCTATTTTGGCGTGCTGTACGCGCTCACGCCGGTGGCCGGGGCGCTGTTGCCCATCGGGATGTTTTTTACGCTGGCGCTGGTCCTGCTGTACCGCGCGTCGCGGGGGTTGTGACAGATTTTATCTGTACCTCAGTCTGAACTACCCCGGATGGGGTGTCCGTGGAAACGGGGATGCCTCAGCCTGGCCCCTTTTAATACTTTAATACCCCTTTCTATTTTCTTCCCCAACCGTCATCGGACTTAGGGCCCTCACCACTACGCGTTGACCGAACGAAACTGATGGTCCCACCAACAGCAGCAACGATCAGCAAAAGCAGACCTGTCCAAAAAATCGGCCCTAATATCAGGGCCCAGCCACCGAGTAGATTACTTTCAGGATATACCTGTTCAACGATCAAAAGTCCTAAGTAACCTGAGACAGTTGCGATCGCGCCAACAGTGGTGACCCACCAAAGCCAAGATTTACGTTTCATCAAAACGTGCCCCTTGATCGATATGTCTATTGCTTCGTGCAGCTGCACCCGTTGTCGGACGTATCAGCGGTAATTATGCACCACATCACTTTCATATTGCAGATATCGCATGAACTATAGAGTCTACCTCTCCATGAGGATGCATTGCACCCATACTTTTTGTAGCAATCATCATGTTCATCACAACACTTCCTAATGCAAGGTTTTCTGTTCATCCAAGAGCCGACAGAACCATCAACATCACACCCCGGCTTTTGGAGGCTAAATCCTGGTCTAACGTTACCGTTAGGCGAGTTCCAACCGAACGGAACCGCCCAGATTGCTGTCCCCTCTGGATCCGTCCACCTTAACGGATTATTCACCACATACGCGTAGGTGTTGAGTCCGCCTGCTAAGCCGATGGGATCGGAAGTGATCCACCGACCGGTCTTAGGATCGTAGTAGCGATTCCAGACATAGTACAACCCAGTCTCCTGATCCGCATACATCCCCGCATACCGCAGATTCACCGTCACACTCCCCGTCGGTGAGGTATCCCCAAATGCATTTCCCTCCCAGCGCCACACCACGGCCTTCGTGGCGCTCGTCGCCAGCCGCGGCGTGCCTTCATGATCGGCATGCAAGTACGACAGCGTATCGGTACCGCCACTCTTCGTGATCTGCGCCAACGGTTGGGTATCCGCCCACATGTAGGCAACCTGCGAGGTGCCGGTCGAGCTTGTCTCCAGGATCAGATTACCGCGGATGTCGTAGTGGTAGACCGTGGTACCCGAGGCGGTGGTCTTGCGAGTACGCTGGCGCAGGTGGTTGTAAACATAACTCCCCAGGGCGGCGCCTTGGCTCACAGACTGTAACTCTCCGGCATTGTTGTAGGCGTAGGTGTACGTCCCGTCGCTCACGGTGTTGCCCGCGGCGTCCAGGGTGATCGTCTGGCCATGATATTGCGACAGGCGGTTCGAGGCGCTGAGGTAGATATAGCTCCCACTGCTATCGCTCGTCCGATTCCCATTTGGGTCGTAGCCGAGGTTTACCGTACTCGCCGGAATCGAGGTGATGCTGTCTTGGATTAACCGATCGAGCGCGTCGTAGCCGTAACTCCCCGTCTGGAAGAGGCCCTGCCGGCTGGTGACGTTGCCGTTGGCGTCATAACCGTACACCCGCGTATCAGCGGTTCCCAGGGACTGATTCGTAAGCCGGCCTTGCAGGTCGTAGGTGCGGGTCTCGTTGAGCCCGTTGCCGTAGCTTTGGGTAAGCAGTAACCCATCCGCGCGGTAGGTCCGCGCGCTGGCGAGCGTTTTGGCCACGCCGCTCACCGTGGCGCTGACAGACGTGATTTGCCCTAAGCCGTTTCGTGCATAGGTCACGAGGCGGTTGTCGGGGTAAGTGATCGTCTTGATCCGGTCTGAGGCATCGTAGGTGTAGCTGGTGGTATAGACGATGCCCAACTCCGTCTTGCTCTGGGTGAGGACGTTGCCAAAGGCATCGTAGCTGTACTGCGTGGTGCCACTGGCATCCGCGACCTGGCACAGCCGGCCGATGCCGGCGGTGCAGTTGTCGTAGGTGTAGGTAACATCTTCCGTGGTCCCGGGGTAGTCGATGCTCGTGACCCGGTTGAGCGCATCGTAGGTGTAGGATATCGGGATGCTTCTCGCGTCGGAGACGGTCGTAACGTTGCCGGCGTTATCGTACGTATAAACCGTGGTGCCGCGGTCCGCGGAGATTTCCTGGAGGAGATTGCCGAGATCGTCGTATTGGTACTGGGTCGTGGCGTTGTTTGGCGCGACGACTTGTTGCAGCCGGTCGTTCGGGTCGTAGGCGTAACTGGTGGTACCGCCCAGGCTGTTGAGCGTCTGTATGAGTCGATTTAGCGCATCGAAGCTGTTTGTCGACGGGGGATTGTTGTTCGGATCGGTTTGTTGAGTAAGGTTGCCCACGGCATCGTTTATCTGCTGCGTGAGCGAGCCCGCCGCGTTAATCGATGAGAGGTGGTTTCTGATGTCGTACGCGAGATCGATCTGGCGCGTCAGGACGTTCGAGGAGTTGTAAGTGTATTCGCTGATGCGGTTGCCCTTAATATCATAGCTGTAGGCAACGTAATTGTTGAAGTTATCGGTCACTCGCGTGAGCTGGCGGGCGGCATTGTATGTGTAGCTGAGCGTGCGGCCGTCGGGGAAGTATACCGTTAACAGATCACCGCCTGCCTGGTGATATCGATATTGGGTGGTTCGCGTGCTGCCTGTCGGCGGTGTTTGGGTAATCTGAGTTACCCGGGCCAGATAGTCGTATGCAAGACTGTAAACGTAGCTGGTACGTAACCCGTTGGCGTCGGTCATCTGCAATAGCTTGCCGTACGCATCGTAACTGTCGAAGGTAGTCACCTGTCCCAAAGCGTTGGTGATGCTGCGCAACTGCCCGCAGGCTCCCGCCGTGGCGCAGTCGTAGTAGGCCAGGGTCGTGACATCATTGACATCCGTGCGTGGCCCATCGATCGATGTGATTTGACCAGTGCTGTTATAGGTAAGCCCCACGCTGCGTGAGACCGGTGTGGCGCTGGGTGTAAAGCCGCTCTGCATAATCATTGTCGGAAGCGTGGGATGCGCGGCATCGCCGTAAGTTATCGTGGTGGTCTTGTTTTGTCCGCTGTAGACGCTCGGGCTCTGGATTACCGTGGGCAGATCGAGGGTAGGGGACAAATAACTATACGTTGTGGTGCGGGTCGCGCTCGTCGTCGTGGGCGCATCACACGTTCCCGCCAATCCTTCGGTCATCGAGAGCTTTTGGTTTGTACTGCTATACGTATACGTCGTGACCTTGCCTTCTTCGTCCTTTTTGCAAGTTAAGTTGTTATTGGCGTCGAAGGTCTGCACCGCGCTCTTGCCGTCACTCTGATTCACCTTTGAGACGAGTGCCTTTGCCCCAAGATTGGAGGCAAAAGTCATGACTTCTTGCGTATTGGCAGCGTCGGTGACTGTAGTTTGGCTCGGCGAGTCATAGCTGAAGGCGGTCCGCTCCGCGCCAGAGGCATGTTCCGTCGAAACCGCCTTGCCCAATGCGTCGTAGGCGTAGGTGGCATAGCGGAAGGTGATCGATGCGTAGAAGTACGAAATGCCGGTGAGATTCTGGGGAAAGGAAGTATTCTCGTAGTGATAGATCGTTCCCATGCCGGGGTAGTAAGTGACGCGCGTTAGATTGTTGTTGGCATCGTACGTATAGCGGGGGAATTGAGCACCACCATTAATTTGGTAAATGTGGTTGTTTGCGTCATAGCTCAAGGTCAGGCGGTGGCCAAACGGGCCGGTGACGGTGGCGAGCCGGCCAGACGTATCGTAACTGTAGTCGTAACTGTAGCTTGTGGTTCTGCCGGTGCGGTCGGTCTCGGTGACAAGCTTGCCGGCGGTGTCGTAACGCTCAACCGCCCCGTCCTTATCCATCGTGAGGGTGTAGCCGTTAGCATCCTGAGTGAGTGCGATCTGGGTATCCGCATCGCCTTGGCAAGCACCGCCGTTGCAGACGAAAGACTCCCCGCGCCCGTCTGCACGCATTACCTGTACGGTGGTGGGGTTGATGTAAAGACGCTTACCCAATATCGAGGAGGTCCAACCGACGCCAAACCCGACGTCGACCATAAGCTGGCTGTTGTAGTAGCGGATAATCGGAATACCGCCATCAACGCTCGTCAGATCGACCTCGCTTTGGAATTTGTTGCCTGTAGCCGCATTGCAGGGATTGCCCTTCATCGCATCGCCGGAGCAGGCATTGATTTTATTCGGCGGTGGGATGGTACAGACGCCAGGGGCAACATAATTCTGAGTAGGCGGACATTGCCTTATCGGATAGATAGCCTTAAATAAGGCAGTCAGAGTGGGACCATTCAAAATGTCATCCCATACAGCCCACTTCGCAGCGAAGTTTCCCTCGTGGGTCCACACGCAACTATATCCATTCGGCCAACCGTAGTTCGCTTGATACCAGGGCAGTTTAGCCACACACGCGGCTTTTGCCGCGTCAGAGGTGTTGAAGTATTCATTAGGCAAGTGTGGCGGGTCAGCCAAAGTGGTGGACGGAATCAACAGGCCGGACAACAGTAGGATATATAGGCCGCGTGATATCGGGCGCAATAATTTCCGTGGTGTTGAGGGTGAAAAGGCCGATAGATGTCCCATGAAGAACATTTTTCTTCCTCCTGCCCGCTCCCCGCTGCGGTGGTGTCGCCGCTTTTTTAGAATCTCTTAAGCGAGGAACGAAAGTGCTGGTTGGTTTTGTTATTGCTTACTGATGCCTTCTTTTTATATCCGCGTTAATTGTTCTGAATATTTATTTCAGCAGTATCCTTGATACTTGTCAAATAACAGAGAGGAATAAAGCTACATCAGCAAATGCTGATGTAGCGGCAGGAAAAAGGTTTGGAGATTAATTTTTATTTTTTTGGCAACGGCGTTAATTTTGTTCCCGACAGCCGATCATGCCACGCGCGTTTGTCGCTATCGTAGAGCACCCACAGAAATCCCAGACCGAGACAAAGCAAGGAGAGCAGGGCGGAGGCGAAACGCTTGAGTGCAATCGTCCAGGTGATCGGCCCGCCGTCTTGGCGCACCAGTCTGATGCGCCAGGTGCGCATGCCGAGCGTCTGCCCGCCGCGGACCCAGAAGCCGCCGTAGAACAGAAAACAGATGGCGAGCAGATAAAACTGGTAGAGGGTTTTGACGAGCAGGCCGGGTTTGGCGCCGCCGGTCAGCCACACGTAGGGGTAACTCAGCATCATTAATAGGGCGAACAACAGCAGGCTGTCGTAGGCCATGGCGCCGAGACGGCGCAGCAGCCCGGGCGGTGACAATGGAAGTGGCATAGCGGTGTCGGGCATTTTCTTGGTGGCTGAAAAAATCTTTTGAACAGAAATCGTGCCGGGATGCAAGCGCGATTTGATCCCATGACGCGTGGCGCGTGAATCCGGCCAGCCGTTGTCTGGCAAAACGCCGGTGCATGTTTAAAAAATGTTCAATCTAACGGCGGTTCTGCGGTCAGGCCGCTTTCAGTCGTCCGGCCGGTGATTACACACAAACTTATGCACAAAATCTGTGAGTAGTTTTGTGGTTATCGTCGAATCCGGCACGTTTATCCGGGCACGGGATAAACAGTAACGGCCGCGTTTTCCAACTCTATACGTATGCACCGCGATAGGTTAATCTTGTGACCCGTTGATGGATGAGGGAACGCCTCCTGCTTTGTGTGTGTTTTCCCGCGGCGACATTCCCCAAGGACTTTATTTTAAGTGCTTGCCAATAATCTTTCGCTGAATCTGATCGAGCTCGGGCACTACTGCGCCTATCTTGCCTTTATTGTGGCGCTGATCCAGGGGCTCGCGCCGATCGCGGCGCATTACCTGCGCCAGCCGCGGCTGGCGCAGCTCAGCGTGAACGCGAGCGTGGCGGTGTTCGTGCTGACTTCGATTGGCGGCCTTAGCTTGGTGCATGCCTTTTTGACCAGCAATTTCACGGTCCTGTACGTCGCGAACACTTCCAATACGCTGTTGCCGATCTTCTATAAGGTAGCGGCCCTGTGGGGTGGCCACGAAGGCTCGTTGTACCTGTGGGTGTGGATACTTACCTTATATACCCTGGTCGTCGGTTGGCACGGGCGCAAGCACTACCCGGAACATCTGCCCACGATCCTCGCCGTCCAGGGCTGGCTGATGGTCGGCTTCTTCGGTCTCATCCTGTTTTTGTCCAATCCGTTCGCGCGCCTGTTTCCGGCGGCGGCGGAAGGGAACGATCTCAATCCCTTGTTGCAGGATCCGGGCATGGTGTTTCACCCGCCCGGGCTGTACATGGGCTATGTCGGCTTCTCGGTGCCGTTTGCCTTCGCCATGACCGCGCTCATCACGCGCTGGCGCAGCGAACTGTGGGTCGGACTGATCCGGCGCTGGGCGCTGATCGCTTGGGGATTCCTGACCACCGGCGTCATGCTCGGCGGCTGGTGGGCTTATTATGAATTGGGTTGGGGCGGCTACTGGGCCTGGGACCCGGTGGAGAACGCCTCGTTCATGCCGTGGCTGCTCGGCACGGCGCTGGTGCATTCCATCACGGTGCAGGACCGCCGGCGCATGCTGCACGCGTGGAATATCTTTCTGGTCATCAGCACGTTTTCGCTGTCGCTGCTCGGCACCTTCCTGGTGCGTTCGGGCGTTCTTTCCTCGGTGCATGCGTTTGCCGTGGACCCGGGACGCGGCGCCTACATTCTCGCGTTCATGACCATCGTGTTGACCGTGTCGTTCGGGATTTTCATGGCCAAGGGCCGTTACCAGCAGGCGGAGGAAACCATCACCTCGCTGCTGTCGCGCGAGTCGCTGTTTGTCTGGAACAACGTGCTGTTTACCGTGGCCTGCGCGACCGTGCTGCTCGGGACGCTCTATCCGCTGGCGCTGGATGCGCTGAGTGGACAGAAGATTACCGTCGCCGCGCCGTATTTCAACGCCGTCATGGTGCCGATATTCCTCGTCATCATTCTGCTGATGGCCGTGGGGCCGCTGGTGCCGTGGCGCAAGAGCAATCTCGAACGCCTGCGCAAACGCTTGTTGTGGCCGTTCATTGTCGGTGTGGCCGCGGCGGTCGCAGTGCTGGTATTTCTGCCTCCGGTGCACTGGACCGGACCGGCCGCGACGGGGCTGGCGCTGTTTGCCTTCTCCAACCTCATGGCCGATTTCCTGCGTGCGGTTCGGCAGCGCCGCCAGCAGCTGAAGGAGACTTTCGGCCGCGCCAGCCTCAAGACGGTGCTCGGAAACCGGCGGCATTACGGCGGCATGATCGTGCACTTCGGCATTGTCATCATCGCTCTCGGGCTGATCGGCTCGGGCCTGTTCCGCTCCGAGGAAATGGTATCCATGGGCCCGGGAGACGTGGCCGAAGTGGCCGGTGAGCGGCTGCGTTTTGATGGTATTGAAATGTTCCACCACGACAATTACGACGCGATCCAGGGCCGGCTGACGTTGCTCAACAGCGGCCGCCTGTCGACACCGGAGCGCCGCCGCTACCCGCGCCAGGAGATGCCCACGACCGAGACCAGCATCGATTCCACGATGCTGCGCGATGTGTACGTCGTGCTCGCGGAGTCGAGCGAAAAGGACAAATGGGCGGTGCACATTTATGTCAATCCGCTGGTGCGGTTCATCTGGACCGGCGGCGTCATTATTCTGTCCGGTCTTTTCCTCTCTCTCAGCAGCCAGCACAGGCGCGAAGCCAAGGTCCCGGCCGGCGCCCAGGTGGCGAAATAATCCCTGATGCGGTGTCTGATCTTTCTATTTCTCCTCGTTTCCTTGCCGGTGTTCGCCACGCAAGTGACGGAAGACCCCTTGGAGCGGCAGGTGCTCGACATCGCCAAGGATCTGCGCTGCACCGTGTGCCAGAACCAGCCGGTGTCGGAATCCAACGCCGATCTGGCGCGTGACATGCGCGCCATCATCCGCGAGCAGGTTCAGGCCGGTAAATCGCGCGACGAGATCGTCAAATATTTTGTCGACCGTTATGGTGATTATGTATTGATGAGCCCGCCCAAGCGCGGATCGGGTGCCATCGTGTGGGCCGGACCGCTGACGCTGATCGTCGTCGTGGGCGCGTCCGGGTTCGTTTTCCTGCGCCGCCGGCTGCGTCCCTCCATGCCGCCGACGCCGCCGCTTTCCAAGGAAGACGCCGAGCGCGTGCGCAGCGCGCGTAAGCTGAGCAACACTTGATCTGGTTCGCCGCCATCGCGGTGCTGATCGTGATCGCCACGGTGTGGTACGTGGCGCGTCCGCTGGCGCGGCCGGCCATGCAGGACAACGGCGAGCACCGCGATCAATTGCAGCAGTTGCGTGAGCGCCTGCTCGTGCAGCTCAACGAACTCGATATCGAAGAGGGCGACCGCAACATAGACGCCGACGTGGTGAATGACGAGCGCCGCCGCCTCGAAGCCGAACTCGCCCGGACCCTGCGTGAACTTGAAACGCTGGGCAGTGCCGGGAAGAAAACAAAGAAGGCCAAGCGTGAATCGCGCCGCGGCTGGGCCATCGGCTTGGTTGCCCTCGGCGTGGTGCTGCCCCTGACCTCCGCCGGTCTTTACGCTCTGGGGCAGCGCAACACCCTGGCGTATCTCTTCAATCCTGAAATACCCGCCAATGCCTCCGTGCCCCCGATGGCACTGGAGATGGTCGCGCGCCTGGAAAAGCGCCTGCAAGAGCAGCCGGACGATGCCGCCGGCTGGTTGCGGCTGGGGCGCGCCTACGGGGTGATGGGTCGTCAGGAGGCGGCGGAGGCCGCCTACGCACGTGCTTACAAGCTCATGCCCGATAACCCGGAAGTGGTGGCGGAATACGCCTCATTCCTCTACAACATGGACCCACAGAATACCGGTGGGCCGGTATTTTCTCTTTTCAGCAAGCTCTTGAAACTTGACCCGCAGAACCAGGATGCCATGTGGTTTCTCGGCTTGGCCGCTTTTCAGAAGGGCGATTACCAGCAGGCGCTCGGATTATGGGAGCAGTTGCTGAAAGCCCTGCCGGCGGACAGCAAAGAGGCGGAGCATCTGCGCCGTATTGTCAGCAAGACCCGCGAAAAAATGGGAAAAACATAAAGCCCGCCGGAAACAGGCTGGCCGCCATTGCGCGTTTGGCTTGACAGTCGGTGGCGGGTTAAACTACGAGCGTGCGCAAGAAATCTGGAAACCCCACAAAAATAACCATGCGGCTTCATGGCGCCTTGACAATTATCGTGGCCAGCTTCGCGGTCCTGATGGCCGAACCGGCGCGGGCGACGGTTTATACCTTCACGGACATCAGCGGCGTCACCCACTTCACCAACGTGCCCTCCGACCCGCGCTACGCAGGAATGACGCGCGCTCCGTACAGGGTGTCGGCTTACAAGCCAGTAAAAACTTCCTCTGGGTATCCCATCGCTTCTGATCGGTATGCGCTGCTGGTGGAAAAGGCGGCGCGCGAACACAGTCTCGATCAGGCGCTGCTGCAGGCGATGATCGCGACGGAATCCGGTTTCGATCCGCACGCCGTTTCGCGCAAGGGCGCCGTGGGCCTCATGCAGCTCATGCCCGAAACCGCCCGACGTTACGGGGTGCGCAATCTCTACGATCCGGCGGAGAATATCCAGGGTGGGGCGAAGTACCTGCATGACCTGATGCGGAAATTCAACAACGACCTGTCGCTGACACTGGCCGCCTATAATGCCGGCGAGGACGCCATCGTCCAGTACGGCAACCGCATTCCTCCCTATCGCGAGACGCTGCAGTACGTCCCGCGCGTCCTGACCTTGTACCGGCAGTATCAGCGCAACGTCCGTTAGCCGCGTTCCCTCAGAAGTCCCAACGGTAACCCAGCGACCAGTACCGACGCCGGTTTGTGTCTTCGGTCGTCGTACCCTTGTTAGTCGTATGTTCCTCGCCAAATTCTGCCTCCAGGGTGATGTTCTGCTTCCACTTGTAACTCGGCTTCAACGAAGGTGAGAAGCGATCCACATCGGTATTGGTGCTCGAATCGTGTTGGGAGTACCAGCTCAGGGTGGTGTCGAGGCTCCAGCTTGGACCCCAGAGCAGGCGGTTGGTCAAGGAATACGAATTACCGTCGAATGTCGGGCCAACGATGTGGCTGATGCTGAACACATTAACATCGCGCTGCGTGAAGATGCCGGTACCGATGAGATTTCCGGTATACGTGTAGATGGTGCCGGTATCCGGCTGGGCCGGCTGATTCACGGAGCCCGCGGTGCTCGAGGTGTGCGCCGACTGTACGTCGAATCCCGCCTGCCAGCGCGTACTCAATGGTTGTGAGATTCCCACGCTGTGCAGATCCGTCGTGGATGTCAGGTTGAGCGCCTGTTGTTTGAGCTGCTCATAGGTTTTTGTCTGGAGCTGCGATTTGATCGACGTGTCGGATTCTCCTTGCAAAGCATTGGTGAGCGACAACGACGGTGTTTTGCGCCTGTCGAACAAGGCGTGTACAGACGTACCGCTGGTCGCGGTCCAGTTGCTTTGCACCATGGCAATGTTCGAGGTCTTGAATTCCGTGTCATAGTCGAACAGCCCGTACAGGGTGAATACCTGGCTGAAATAGCGGATTTCGCTGCCCACGGCATGACGGTCCGTGACGTCGTCCACCTTCTGTTCGATCGTGTACAAGCCGCCGCCCCAGTGCTCGGCAAACGGGCCGATGTCGATTCCTGTGCCGAGGAAGTGCAAATGCGAGTCGTATGAGATATCGGTTGGTATACCGCCCACGACGTTGACCCGCCATTTGGGCGAGAAGTTATAGCCGGCAAGTATCCCGTCAAAGCGCCCGAGCACGCCGCTGGAACCGCCGGGTTGGCGGCCGACGCGTGCCGAATAGTCGAGCTTGCGGTCCTTGAGCTCGTAGTAAATGGCGCTGGGACGATTGGTATCCTCCTGGCCCTGCAGGAAGTTCTTGGTGAAGGTGTCGCGTATCACCAGACGGTTGTCGTAATCCTCGCTGCGGTAACGGTGCAAAAAGTTGAGACTGGTCACGAGCGAGCTTTGGTCGGTCTGTGTCAGGCTGGCCTGATTTTGTGTGTTGGCGGTGGGGGTCAGCGTCGTGCTGTCCAGTTTGCTGGCGCCGTGGTAGTAATACTGCGACAGATTTCCAACGATGGTGGATTGCGCTTCCATACGCGGCTTGACGGCTTTGAGCGCGGCAGAAGGTGTTGTCGTAATCGTGGCATCGAGCGTGGCGATACGCTGGCGCACGCGGTCCGAGCCTTCTCCTGTCGGGTAAAGGTGAAGATAAAGCTCGTATTCCTTGCGTGCCGCCAGGGTTTCCCCGGCACGCTGGCGGGCGAGGCCGATCAGTTCCTGCGCGTCCTGGGAATAGCGATTCGGCGGCAGTCGTAGCAATTGATCGAGCGTGGCAATGGCGACATTGTTATCGCCGCGCGCGAGTGCCGCACGGCCTTTGTCCAGCAACACGAGGGCATCACGATCGTAGGAGCTTGCGGGTGTTGCCGTAGCGCTCGGCGTGATTTCCGGGACAGCGGCAGGCAGGATCGGGGCCGGCACTGGCACTTTTGCGACAGCGCCCGGTGACACTTTCGGTACCGGCGCTACGACTGACGGCAACACGGTGGGCGTGCTTAAGGCGGTGCGTACCGAGTCTTTCTGTTCGTTCAAGGCGGTATGGATCACTTTCGTGTTTGGATAGATATCTTTCAGCTGCTTGCGTGCGGCATAGACGTCTTGCTCATTTTCAAAGAACCCGAGTTTTAACTGGTAAAAGATTTTGTTCTTGTCGCGTGTTTGGGTGGTGTACAGACGGTAGTTTTTTAGCGATGCCGGCAGCGGCGCGCGCGCCGCCGGAGCGGCTTGACTGCTTTCCTCAAGCAAAATGGCGTAAAGAGCCTTGGGCGAGAATACACCCGCGCTGGCCGGTGGTGCTGGCACAGGGGCGGGTGCCGAGGGTACCGGTACAGGGATGGGCGCGGGTGGCGCCAAGGGCGTCAGTTTGGGCCCGATCTTTTTAGCCATTATTGTCGGTGCGCCCGGTTTCGGGGCCGGTAATGTGCGTTGGATGGTGAGATATTCGTTGCGCGTGATTTCGGAGACCTGTGCCGCGGGATATTTGGATAGCGCGCGCTCGCGAAACGCCGTGGCATCGACATAGTTTTCGAAAAAACCCGCGCGCACGAGATAGACAGTCTTATCAAACGCCTTGCTCTGAATTAGATAAACCGGGCTGTCCGGGAAGTCGCGCTTGGCCTGTTTGTCCGAAATCGGCGTGAAGCTGCTGCGCAGTGTCACCACGAAATGTTTTTCGGTTCTTGCGTCAGTTTCGATATCAGGGCTGATCTTTTCATCGGATTGAGCCTGAGCGGGGGTTGCGAGTGAAAAATGTACCAACAAAAAAACAAGCACAACGAGGGTAACAGCCCACATGATGGTTATTCTCAAAATTGAAAGTAATGGAAGAAGACGAGGTGCTTGTTATTTAGCCGGACTGTCCTTTCCCACCGGTTTGTCCTTGGCCGTATTGGCCGGTTTGGTATCCCTTGGCGCAATGGGTAAATAAATCACGATACTGCGATGGTCATCTCCCGGCCGGACATCGTAATTGACAACACGATCGAAACGCACCAGGAGCGATGACGGCTCACGCTGAAAATTGAGAGACAGGGGCGGCTGGTATGTGATAGTGGTGGCGGGCATGACGGGCGTGGCGGGCACATTCCGGACTTCTTCCCGCAGGCTGATGTTTTGTGCTTCCAGGAAGGCAATGGTAAAAAATATCTGCAGTAACTGTCCGCGCTCTTGCGGAGAATGGCGTACGTAGTTCACCGGCAAAGAAAAATGGATACTAATCCGCGCCCACTCGGATTCTACCGAGGTATCCACGTCATCCAGGATGGTGTTGTCTTGGGCGCGTGCGATACCCAAGCTGGTAAATGCCATGAACAGCAGGGCGACCCCGAGTAGCGGATTCTTCATGATTAAATTCCTTTTAGTATAGGCATGTAGTGACACGTCTAAACCCGGTCCAGTTCAGTTCCATTTCGTGTAGGCGCTACCCGTGTTACCCAAAGGCCGGTGGCAGCCGGACTGGGAGCAGTCTGTGACCCCGGTACTCTTTTGATGGGTCAACGACATCCGCTGCATATTGCCGAGGAAGCTCGTACCACTCTGATGGCAGCTTTTGCACCAGCCCGCGCCATTACCCAGGCTATTGTTGTGATTCATCCTCTCAGCCGTAAAACTGGTCGTGCTTGTGTGGCAGGCATCGCAGCTCATGCTGGCGCCGTTAACCAACTGAGACTGGTAAGGGATGTGATTGATCGGCGCGGCCAATCCCGATCCACCCTGGACGTGGCAGGTGGCGCAGGTGCCCGGGGCTATGCCGGTGTGATTAAACACTCCATTGGCGAATGTCGTGAAACCCGCGTGGCAGGAGTCGCACGAGGCTGTGGTGGCGATATGCCCCGACGGTTTGCCAAGGGCATTCCACGCTGTGTAAGACCCGCTGTGACATCCAGAAGTCGCGCATTGCCCGGGCAGGACGCCTTGCGTGGTGGAATGCGCGAATGTTGAGGTCGCGAATGTGCTCGTGTTGTGGCAGGCATCGCACGCGTTGACGGTCGTCGGGATGTGGTTGGTCGGCTTGGCCATGCCGGAGCCTCCCTGGACGTGACAGGTGGCGCAACTACCCGGGGCCACGCCGGTGTGGTTGAACGTGGAGCCGGCGGCGCTCGCGAACGTCACGTAACCCGTGTGGCAGGTATCGCACGATGCCGTGGTGGCGACGTGGTTCGGTATTTTGCCGAGCGCGTTCCACTGGGTGTATGAACCATTGTGGCAGGTGCTGCATTGACCGGGTAGAACACCTTGCGTGGTTGAGTGCGTGAAGGTCGAGGTCATGTACGTGCTCGTGTTATGACAGGCATCGCACGAGAGGGTCGTCGGCATGTGGTTAGACGGCTTGGCCGTGCCGGAGCCGCCCGGGACGTGACAGGTGGCGCAGCTGCCTGGCGTTACGGCGACATGGTTAAAGCCCACGCTCATCCATGTGGTGGTGCGATGGCAAGTGTCACAAGGTGCGGTGGTTGGCGCGTGGTTCGCCGGTTTTCCCATGATGACGGTGCCGTTATGGCATTGCGCGCACTGATGAGGAATGACGCCGACGTGACTGAACATCACCACGTTCCATGACGTGGTGGATCTGTGGCATTGATCGCATGCCTGAGTGGTCGCGATGTGGTTATTAGGCTTGAAGGTGGCGGTCTGAATGCGGCTGCCCTGGGTATGGCAGGTTTCGCATTTCTTGGGCGTACCTTTGAAAGTGCCCTGAACGTGACAAGTCTCGCAAGGAAGCGTGACATGTGCCCCGGTCAGCGGGAATCCGGTCTTGATATGGTCAGCACTTACGTTGCGTGTTGCGGGCGCTGCAAACACGTCGCTGCTTGGCAGTGCGAGCAAGAAAAGACCCAGGATTGCCAGGGCTCCGACCCAGAACGAAGATCCGTGGAAAAATTTAGCGTTCTTCATAGTCAATTCCTCAATCCAGATTTTTAATGAACCGCCGCACCACCGACTCCCGCGCGAATTTTCTTGAATGAACTGGTAACATGGCATCGTTCGCAATATTTTCCAAAGCCGCCATTGTGTACGTCATCAGCCTCGTGGCAGCTGCTGCAAGTGTTGCTCAGCGTCACTTTTCTTGGCATGGGTTTGTTGTGGCAGGCTTCGCAGACGATGCGTTCGTGTCCACCGTCGAGCTTGTATGAGGTCTGCTTGTTGTGATCGAAGCGCCAGGCTCTCCACGACAGGGCGTTGTGGCAGGTTTCGCAGCGCGGTCCGAGCTTGAACTTGTGCTTGTCGTCTTTCTCATGACAGGCGACGCAGGCAATGCCCGCGTCCTTGAAGGCGGATGTCATATGGCACTTCTTGCATTCCACACCGGCATGCTTGCCCAGTAGCGGAAAGCGGGTAAGCCCGTGGTCGATCTTAGAGGCCTTCCAGTCACGCTCGTTGTGACAGGACTCGCATTTCTTGCCTTCCTGGCCCTTGTGCTTGTCGTCCTTCTCGTGGCAGGCGATGCATATCGTTTGCAGCTTTTCTTTGAATAGAAAGCCGGTATGGCAGGACTCACACTTGGCCGTAATGTGTTTGCCACGCAGAACGTATTTCGTATCGCGGTCATGGTTGAACGTGGCGGCCTTCCAGTCCTTCTCCACATGGCAGGACTCGCACTTCTCGCCGAAGCGTCCCTTGTGTCCTTTCTTGTCGTCGTCGCTCTTGTGGCAGGCGACACAAGCGGTTTTGAGCTTCTCCTGATATAAGGAACCGGTATGGCAGCTCGCGCATTTGGCCTGGATGTGCTTTCCGCGCAGCGGGTATTTCGTGTCGCGGTCATGGTCAAAGGTGGTGATGGTCCAATCCTTTTCAGTGTGGCAGGCCTCGCACTTCTCGCCGAAGCGTCCCTTGTGGCCTTTCTTGTCATCGTCATTCTTGTGGCAGGCCACGCAGGCGGTTTTGAGCTTCTCCTGATATAAGAAACCGGTATGGCAAGTGGTGCATGCCGCCAGACGATGTTTCCCACGCAAGGGGTATTTTGTATCCTTGTCGTGGTTGAAGATGATCGTCTTCCACTCCCGGTCGGTGTGGCAGCTCTCGCACTTGGTGCCGAACTTTCCCTTGTGTTCATCGTCTTTCTTGTGACAGGCGACGCAAGCCGTCGGGGCGCCCTTGAATTTGGGATCAGCGTGGCAGTCCTTGCAGACGACGTCACGGTGTTTTCCGGTTAGCGGGAATTTCGTCTTGCTGTGATCAAAAAGGGTTTTCTTCCAGTCGCTTTCCTGGTGACAGTCGGCGCACTGGGTGCCCAGGCTGCCTTTGTGTTTGTCATCCTTCTTGTGGCACGCAAAGCAGTCTGACGGTGCGTCGCGGAACTTGGCCTTTGGCTTGTGGCAATCGCGGCACGAAACTTTCGCGCTCGCGTGCCCGCCCTTGAGCAGGAAGTCCGTGAGCTTGTGGTCGAAGGATTTTTCGTCCAATGGCGCGATGTTCATCGTGCGCCCCTTGTGTTCGGTGTGGCACACCCGGCACTCCTGCTCTGCAAGGCGGCCGTGATAGCCTTGTTTCTGGGCAACATCCTTGGCGACATCCTTGTGGCAGTCCAGGCACAGGGCATTTTGCGCGGATTTCTTGAAACGCGCGTGGCAGATCTTGCAGTTAGTCTCGAGGTCCGCATGGCCTTCAATCACCTTGCCCGGCATGAGCACGCTCTCGAGGGATTCGGCACGAGAGGACGCTGGCAGGAAGACGAGAGAAAAACCGATCGTGAGCCATGTGATGAAGGTTCGTAACAAGCCCGTTGTTTCCGATGGTATCAATACATGTGCACGGCAATGACATGCGCGATCCCACTGATGATCAGCATGAACACGAACGGGACATGGAGGATGTGCCACAGTGAGAACAGCCGTTCATAGGCATTGAACCGCGCCACGTCGACGACGGCATCCAGATATATCCGGATTGCCATCTTTCCGGCCCCCAAGCGTTTCTCAAGCTTGACGGAGTCCCATCCGTGCTCGTCGGCATGGGTGCGTCCGAGGCGTTCCAGATCCCGGGTGACCGTATAGTATGTCCAGCCGGCGAGCATCCCCACGGTGACAAAAGACCAGATCCGCGACCAGACGCCATGGTGTTCGGCGAGCGTGGAGGCCTCGAATTTTTTCAGACGCTTCTCGATAGGGGGGGAGAAATGAAATTTGGATTTTACGTCGCCTCCGATGATGCCGAGGTTCGTCTGAACCTCCTGCAAGGTGGCGCTGCGGCCATAGAGCCCGTGATGGATCTTGCGGTAAATGACTCGGCCGATGATCCCGCTGCCGGCCACCAGCAGCATGCAGCCGAGCGCGACCGTTGCATTCACCGAGCCGACACGAAACGTGGAGTGGAAAAGTATCAAGGTCGGTCCGGCGATGCCCAGGATCATGTGCACCCGGAACCAGTGTTTGGTGGCTCCCCAGTTGCGCATGAAGTGAATGTGCTTGCGCAACGAATAAAGCAACAAGACGAGCATCATCACGCCGCCGACGACGCCGAGGTAGTAACCGAAATCGTCGCCCGGTTCGTAGTAGTGGCCTTCGCGCACCGCCCAGACGGCGAGCAACAGCAACACCGTTACCGGTAAAACGGCGACTGATCGCGGCATTCCGCGGCGCGTTTCGGATTTCTCGGATGGCCGCGCCGGTATCTTGGCGGTACGTATGATCGCCTGTTCGTGACCCATCGTTCTCCCATGCAACTACTTCCGCCCGGAGGCGGGACAATTATTATTAATGATGTATCCTTAACTCCATGACCCCGGCGGCACGTATGGCCGCCGCCGCGGGAGCATAAAACTATTCCATTACATGCAATTAAAGAATGTCAGGGCCCGAAATGCCATGATTAACAGTATGAAACGCGGGTTTTGGCAGACTAGTGGCTGGCCAGTGGCTGTGCCGTGGCTAGTATTATTTATAGGCATGGGACGATCGTAGTTATTCATGGAACAGAATGTGACTGGATATCTGATTTATCTCCTCCCGCTGGCCTTGGTGCTGTTTTTTTACCTGCGCCGCCATGGAAAAAAGGAACAACATCACGTCACGCAGATGAAAGAGTCAGTGGAAGCCGGGCTGACGGAGCCGGCTTCGCTGCATCCGGTGTTCGATCCGAATCGCTGTATCGGTTCCGGCGCTTGTGTCACCGCTTGTCCGGAGCAGGCCATCGGCCTCATAAAAGGCAAGGGACATCTGGTGAAACCCACCGTATGTATCGGCCACGGCGCGTGCATGACGGCATGCCCGCATGACGCCATCACGCTTGTTTTCGGCACCGCCAAGCGTGGCCTGGATATTCCCCGGGTCAATCCGAATTTCGAAACCAATGTGCCGGGAATCTTCATCGCCGGGGAACTCGGCGGCATGGGGCTCACCCGCAAAGCGGTGGAACAGGGCCGTCAGGCAATAGAATCCATCCGAAAATTGAAGGACAGGAATTTCCCGCTCGACGTGGTCGTCGTTGGCGCAGGACCGGCCGGCCTGGCCGCCACGCTGGGCGCGATGGAGCACAAATTGCGGTCCGCCACCGTGGAACAGGAAGACTCGCTCGGCGGCGCGGTGTATCACTACCCGCGCAACAAGCTTGTCATGACCGCGCCGATGCGGTTGCCTATTATCGGCAAGGTAAAGATGAGCGAGATCAGTAAAGAGGCGCTGCTGGAGTTCTGGCAGGGCGCGGCCAAAAAGACCGGGCTCAAGATTAATTACAGCGAGCGCATGGAGACAATCACCAAGAAAGGAAACGGGTTTATTGTAAAAACCTCGCGCAACTCGTATGAAACCAGGGCCGTCCTACTTGCCATCGGTCGGCGCGGCACGCCGCGCAAGCTCGATGTACCGGGCGAGGAACTCCCGAAAGTCGTCTACAACCTCATTGATCCGGAGCAATACCGCCGCCGACACGTTCTGGTCGTCGGCGGCGGCGACAGCGCGCTCGAAGCGGCGCTCGCCATCGCAGATGAGCCGGGCACCACCGTGACGCTTTCCTACCGTGGCGAGGCCTTCGGACGTGTGAAGGAAAAAAACCGTCAGCGACTTCAGGAAGCCGGGAAGAAAGGGCGGATCAAAGTGTTGTTACAGTCGAATGTGAAAAAAATCGAGCCGGACAAAGTTACGCTCGATCATGCCGGAAAAATGGTGGAGATCAAAAACGATGCCGTGATTGTCAGTGTCGGCGGTGTGTTGCCAACTCCATTTCTGAAGGAGATTGGGGTAATGGTGGAGACGAAGTACGGAACCGCATGAGCGCCGCTCGTACCGGGCAGCTGGCTTGTCATCTCCGCGAAGGCGGAGATCCAGGCTTTGAATGTTTCGCGCGCTTTGCGCGCGATCTCAAAACCTAATGGCGGGTGGCTCCGCCCCTGCACCCTGGGTGACTTTCTCTTGCTTGTCCAAGAGAAAGTCACCAAAGAGAAGGACCCCCCGGAGCCGCCGACCCCTTCCTGCGCTTCTCGGGAAAATCGGCGCTCGCCTAACTCGCCGGGCGCTGAACAACGCGCCTCGGGCTCAAACACGAGGCTCGCTTCTCCCGATTTTCCCTGCGATGCTCGGCGGCGGCTACGGGGCCTCAAAAACCCTGCCGACCTGTTCCGTCGGGGCGGTTGGCAAGAGTGGGTTTTTTTGAAACCCCGTATGGCGCATATGAGCACCGCAAGGCTTTGGGCAAGTGCCCCGAAGGGAGGAGGCGAGGGAGTTTTTGCGCCATCCTGGGTCGGGGGCGGAGCATTCCAGATTCACATCACGCGGCCGCAGGCCGTTCGACAGGAAGCGTGCAGGGGCGGAGCTACCCGCAATTAGATTTTTATTATCGCCGAAAAGCGATTCAATTAGGAAAGCTCTTTAATCAACGGCGCCAGCTTCTGTTCCCACACTTCCGGCGTCATCGGACCGATCTGCTTGTAGCGGATGACGCCTTGTTTGTCGATCACGAAGGTTTCCGGCACGCCGTAGACGCCAAGATCGATACCGAGTCTTCCGTCCCGGTCGCTGAGGCTCAGTTCGTAAGGATTGCCAAGGGCTCCCAGCCATTGCAGCGCGTCCTCGCGGTTGTCCTTGTAATTGAGACCGATAATGGTCACGGCCTTGCGGCTGGTGAGTTCGTTGAGGAGAGGATGTTCCTCGCGGCAGGCAACGCACCACGAGGCCCAGACACTGAGCAGGTAGACGCGCCCGTGCAGATCATCACGGCTCACCTTACGCGCGGGATCGGCGACGGTAGTCAGCGAAAAGGCCGGGAGAGGTTTGCCGATCAGCGGTGACGGGATGCGACGCGGATCGAGATTCAGTCCGTAGGCAAGCAGCAGGCCCAACGCCACGAAGATGACGAGGGGTACGATATATTTCTTCATGGCTTCTTCACCTCGCTGCCCGGCGCAAAGGTTCCGCCCTTCAGGGCCTGAGCGGCCTCCGGAGGCATGTATTTCTCATCGTGCTTGGCCAGCACTTCGCTGGCGGTAAAGGCATTGCCTGCCTGTAGCCGTCCCTGCGCCACGACGCCCTGACCTTCACGAAACAAATCTGGCAGGATGCCTTCGTAGTGCACCGGCAGCTTCTTGTTGAGGTCGGTGACGACGAAGTCGACTTTGAGACCGTCCGGCGAACGCTGCACGGAGCCTTTTTCCACCAGGCCACCGATGCGGATGGTCTTGTTGGTGGCGACCTTGCCTCCCAGTACTTCCGTGGGCGAGTAGAAGAACACGAGGTTGCTGCGGAAGGCATTCAATACGAACAGGCCGGCAACGGTCAGTCCGACCACGCCGGTGACGATGATCGCCAGGCGCTTGTGTCTTGTCTTCATCGGGTTTGTTCCTTGAGTCGCAGAAATTCGTGCAGCAGGCGCCGGACCGTCTTGCGTCGGCGCAGCGGCAAATAGAGATTTAGGAGCAGAACCAGCAGGGCGAGTCCATAAGAACTCCAGACATAAAAGCCGTAACCACCCATGTGGAAGAACTCCGACCAGTTCATGACTTGGACCCCAGCAGTTGCGCTACCCACGTGGTATGCCGTTCCCGCTCCAGGATTTCATTACGCATGCGCATCAACGCCACCGTAAAGAAATAGAAGGTAAAGCCCAGGGACATCAGCAGCAAGGGAGCGAGCATGCTCGGATGAATCGAGGGCGTCCCCATTTTGGTTACCGAGGCCGGCTGATGCAGCGTGTTCCACCACTCCACCGAGAAGTGGATGACGGGAATGTTGACCACGCCGACCAGCGCCAGGATCGCGGAGGCGCGCGCCGCGCGCCGCGGATCGTCAATGCTGGCTTCTAATGCCATGTAGCCTATGTACAGGAAAAACAGGATAAGTTCCGAGGTCAGGCGCGCGTCCCAGGCCCACCACGTACCCCACATCGGTTTGCCCCACAGCGAGCCCGTCACCAGCGCCAGGAAGGTGAACGAGGCGCCGACGGGTGCGCAGTTGCCGGCGAACATCTCGAAGAGCTTGACGTTCCAGACCAGCGCGATGGCCCCGGCGCCGGCCATGCACACGTAGATGAACATGGACATCCACGCGGCGGGCACGTGGATGAACATGATGCGATAACTTTCGCCCTGCTGATAATCGGCGGGGGCCACGAACAGGCCGAGATAGAGCCCCACGACCAGCAGCAGGGTGGTCAGTGCCGCTATCCACGGAGTCAGTTGTCCTGCCAGGGTGTAGAAGAATTTGGGTGAGGCGTACTTATGCATGTATTGCATGTGTCAATCCAGGGAAACGCGCAATGCCGCGGCGGCGGCCCAGGGTGCCAACGTCAGGGCTAACGCGAGAAAGGCGGCCAGCAAGGAAAAATGCGCTTCGATGTCAATGCCGGCGATCACGCCCGCGACGGCACCGGCGCCGAAAATCAGAACCGGAGTATACAACGGCAGTACCAGCAGCGAAACCAGCACGCCGCCGCCGCGCAGGCCGAGCGTCAACGCCGCGCCGACGGCGCCGAGCAGGCTCAGGACCGGCGTGCCGAGCAGCAGCGAGAGGATAAGCGTGCCCATGGCCGATTCCGGCAGATTCATCTGCACCGCGAGCAGCGGCGAGATCAACACCAGCGGCAGGCCGGTCAGCATCCAGTGGGCGGCGACCTTGGTCAATACCAGGATGGTGAGCGGGTGGGGTGACAACGCCATCTGTTCGAGCGTGCCATCGGCGTGATCATTGGCGAACAGCCGGTTGAGCGAGAGCATGGTGGCGAGCAGCGCTGCCACCCAGATGACGCCGGGGGCGATGGTTCGCAGGACCGCGGGTTCGGGACCGAGGCCGAGCGGAAACAGGCTCACGACGATAATGAAAAATACCAGCGGCGTGAGCACGTCGGTGCTGCGGCGCAGTGCGACGGTCAGGTCGCGCCGTAGGAGGCAGCCGATGGCTTTCAGGAAACCGGGCACGTCAGTCGAGTTGCAGCTGTAGCATGGTTTTTGTTTCGACGCCGATATCCTGATGCGATGTCATGATGATCAACCCATCCCGGGCGAGATGCTCCATCAGGATTTCCGTCATCAGGGCCACCGAGTTCACGTCGAGCGCGCTCAAGGGCTCGTCCAGGATCCACAACGATTTCCGCAGGATCGCGAGCCGCGCGAGCGCGAGGCGGCGCTTCTGACCCTGCGACAGGACCTTGGAAGGGAAGTGCCGGTACGGCGCGAGCCCAAGGCGCTCCAGTGTCTCCTGGATACGCGTCGTATCGGCGGCGGTGCCGAGGCAGGCGGCGGCGCGCAGATTTTCCTCCGCCGTCAGCTCGCCCTGGATGCCGTTGCTGTGACCGACGTAGGCGAGCTGGCCGCGATAGTCGTCGCCCAACTCCTGAATGGTAGAGCCGTTCCAGCGCACCTCGCCCGCGGCGGCGTGCGTCAATCCACAGAGCGTGCGCAGCAGCGTAGTCTTGCCGCTGCCGTTGACGCCGGTGACGTGCATCAGCTCACCCGGCTTGAGACGGAAAGAAAGATGGCTGAACAACGGCCGATCGCCGCGCACGCATTCAAGATCTACCGCTTCCAGCAAACCGGCCTCCCCAAGAAAGGTTGAAGATACATCAATCTTTGAAGCTGGTGCCCCAGACCGGAGTTGAACCGGCGACCTGCCGCTTAGGAGGCGGCCGCTCTATCCACTGAGCTACCGGGGCGTGCCGCTATTCTAGCAGGGCGGGCGGCGGGATTAGCAGCCGCAACGAGCATCCGAACCAAGTGGAGCCAGGCACGTCGCGCCGGGGGGCGGCATGAGCGATGTGCTGATATGGTGTGCTGCCCCGCACAAAAAATGGCCGGGATTTCCGGCCATTCTCGGTATTGGTGGAGCGGAGGGGGGTCGAACCGTCGACCGCTGTATTGCGAAACTCATCCGCAGAATCTGCGGCCATGCCGATCAACACATTATGCACCCAGGCTCAGCGTTCGCACGACTCAGATGTCCAGCAGTATCCAGGAGTAATCTGGAGTGTGTCACGAATGGGTCACGCTGGCAGTGACAGGCCGGAAGCCTCCCCATGACGAACGAATCGGGATACTCGTCATGGTCCGTTCGGGGTCACCGCGTTCAGGCCTACCCCGCGGGCCAAACCCTCCGAGCACGTAAGCCGCGAGTCATCGCCGTCGGCGCCGATCCCAGCCGGTTTCTCGGGAAACCGCACGGTGCTGCGTGATGTAAGAATTCGCCATGCATAGGTTTACATATAATTGCGTGGTGTATTGACTACACTGTCTAGGCAGCTTGTAGAGACAAATAAACATATATAAAAGGAAGCCAAGTCTATGGCCGATTCCCAACGATATCGACGCAATCTGTTTTACTTCCTTTTCGCTGTATCCGGTTTCTCTGGCCTCATCTATGAATCCATCTGGAGTCACTATTTAAAACTGTTTCTGGGTCATGCCGCGTATGCCCAAACGCTGGTGCTGACGATCTTTATGGGCGGTATGGCTATCGGATCGTGGCTCGCGAGTCGTTATTCGGTGCGGTGGAAGAACCTGCTTTTAGCGTATGCCCTGACTGAAGGGGCGATCGGCGTATGTGGCTTGGTGTTCCACAAAGTTTTCGTTAGCGCCACAGATCTAGCATATACCGTGGTAATTCCGGCATTGGGTTCGCCGTGGTCAGTCAATCTCTTCAAATGGAGCCTTGCCGGAGCATTCATACTGCCGCAGTCCATTCTACTCGGCGCCACATTCCCTCTCATGACCGCGGGTCTCGTACGCCGCTTTCCGGCAGAATCCGGGGCCAGCATCGCGACGTTGTATTTCACCAACAGTTTCGGCGCCGCGATTGGCGTCTTGGCGAGCGGATTCGTACTGATAGAACTCGTCGGTTTGCCGGGGACGATATTGACCGCAGGGCTCATCAATATCTTGCTGGCCCTGCTGGTTTGGTTGCTGGCGCGGCACACGACGGAGAAAGCAGCGCCGACCGTTTCACGCAGTCTCAGTGCTGACGCAATCGGGTCATGGCGGCTTCTGCTCGCTGCTTCATTGTTCACCGGCGCCGCGTCATTCATGTACGAGATCGGGTGGATCCGCATGTTGAGTCTCGTGCTCGGCAGTTCCACCCACGCGTTCGAACTCATGCTGGGCGCGTTTATCTTCGGCCTCGCTTTCGGCGGGTTGTGGATACGCCGCCGCATCGACAGATTGAAGCAACCCGTGCGTTTTCTCGGTTTGGTACAGATCATCATGGGACTGCTTGCGCTCGCGACACTCGTGGCTTACAACGCGAGCTTCGAATTGATGCGGGAGATTATGAACTCGCTGGCACCCACGGCGGGCGGTTACCGCTTGTTTAATGTCGCGAGTCACACCATCGCACTTGTCATCATGCTGCCGGCGACTTTTTGCGCCGGCATGACGTTGCCGTTAATCACGAATGTACTATTACGTACGCATCACGGGGAGAAGAGCATCGGTGCGGTGTACGCCGCCAACACGGCGGGTGCGATCGCCGGAATATTCTTTGCTGTGCACTTCGGACTGCCGAATATTGGTGTCAAGGGATTAATCACGATGGGTGCGGCGCTTGATATGGCGCTTGGCATTGTACTACTACGTGCAGCGCTTGTTGGCTCCCGGTCGTGGGTGGTTCCGGGTACGGCAGTATTGGCCAGCGCGGCCGTGGTTATTACTCTGTTGGGTGTCGAACTTGACCGCTACAAAATGGCTTCCGGAGTTTACCGCCTTGGGCGTCTGTTCCGGCCAGGCGAAGTTGAGCTGCTCTACCATAAAGATGGAAAAACAGCGACCGTCGATCTCGTGAAACATCAGGACGGCAACGCCAGCATCCGCACCAATGGCAAACCCGATGCAATGATAAATTTATCCGCGGACGGTCCGCCGGCCCCGGACGAAACAACCATGATAATGCTTGCGGTGACGCCTCTCATGCTGCATCCACAAGCACGCACGGTGGCCAATATTGGGTTGGGTTCGGGACTCACCGCGCACGTTTTGCTCAGCGCACCGGGTCTTGAACGCGTGGACACGATTGAGATCGAACCGGCAATGGTCGAGGCCGCGCATGGTTTTGGATCGCACGTGGACAGAACCTTTCGAGACCCGCGCAGCCATATTTACATCGACGATGCCAAGTCTTTCTTTGCGGCGCGTGGTAATCGGTATGACATTATCGTATCCGAGCCTTCCAATCCTTGGGTGAGTGGTGTCGCCGGACTGTTTTCCGACGAATTCTACCAACGCGTCCGTACGCATCTGAATCCGGGAGGGCTGTTCGTACAATGGTTACAACTTTACGAGATCAATACTGGTCTAGTAGCGTCGGTAATGAAGGCTATCGGCGCTAACTTTACGGACTACGCCTTGTACGCAGCCGACGACGGCGATCTTTTGATCGTAGCGCGGTGGGATGGTCGCCTGTCACCGCCGGACCCGGCAGTGCTGGCGCAGCCACGTTTGAGCCAGGAGCTGCGCAGAATAGGTATCTTTACGCCACAGGATCTGGCATTGCGCCGTATCGGTGACCGTGCGCTGTTTGAACCACTGTTTGCTTCATTCCCGGTGCCAGTTAACTCTGATTTCTTTCCGGTGCTGGATCTTAATGCCGAGCGCACCCGCTTTATGCACAGCAGGGCTGTGGAGTTGGTATGGCTCGGGATTGCACCGTTACCGGTTTTAGAGATGCTGGGAAATACTGTTCCAGCGGCCTGCGTGACATGCGTGACACCGAGCTCGGGATTTGCGCGGACGCAATCGGTACAACGTGCGGCCGCCGTTCGTAAATTCTATAAGAGCGGTGTACTTCCGCCGCAAGGCCATAGTGAGTTTGACGCAAATCTCGTGCGGAATCTTGTCGTAACACAGGGGCTTGCACAAAACTGTCGCGACGTGTCGGCGCCGGCGTTATGGCTTGACAGCGTTTATTACATCGCTAGTACTACCCTCCCGCAACTGCGCCCTGATGATGCACAGATGCTGTGGCAGCATTGGCTATCATCCGACTGTTACCGTAGGTTGTCTCCAGCGCAGGCAGATTCGCTGGCATTATTCCGTGCAGTGGGACAACGCGATGCGGCAGGTATGGCTGCGGTCGCGGAAAAGCTGCTCGCGACCGTCACGGGTGTAAGCGGTGAACAGGGCAGCTATATGCTGGGCGCTGGCATGCTGGGGTATCTCGCACAGGATCGCCCGCAAGATGCTCGGCGGTTGTGGGCGACATTCGCGCCGCAGATACTCAGTAACAATACGCCCAGCTTCATGTTGCGATTTCTAAGGGCGCAAGCGTTTAGCGAATTGGCAACAAGAAAATCTTCTTCTACTTTCAGTCCCAGACTGTCGCCTCGCTTTCAAAAAAACCTTCCTGGGTAGACGTCTACCTGAATACTGCCGGGTCAGTATTACAATGTGGAGTCGGGGCTGCATGACCACGGGGCGAGGTATTATGGTCCCAAGACAGGGAGGTATATCAGCAGTGATCCGATTGGGTTGGCGGGCGGATTGAATACCTCGTTGTACGCGCGCACTAACCCCGTGCCGTTCAAAAAACCCGAACTACACTTCAACGGTATCCCGACGCCGTGATTCTGTATGAGGCAAGCTGATAAGATAATGAAGTGACCGATATCATCGGTGACCGCGTGTCATCCCCCGCGGATGCCTGAGCACGGCGAAGGTCGCGCGCCCGACAGCAGCGAGGGGTAAGTCCTAACCGCTTGCACACGGAAGGGAATTTGGTGGAGCGGAAGGGGATCGAACCCTCGACCTCTGCATTGCGAACGCAGCGCTCTCCCAGCTGAGCTACCGCCCCTACATGATCTGCAAAACCGAAAAAACCGGTCTATTTGGCTAGACTGGCCTAGCTTGGACAGGCAGGCGCGCATTGTAAAACAGAAGGACCTTGGGCGGAAGCTCGGGTTGGAGGCGAGAGAAAGGCGGGGAATCACGTCCTCGGTCGGCACAGTTATGAAGCCGAACAACGTGAATCAAGTCACGGTTGCGCTCATCGCATGCATTATACTTGCTCAAAATGACCAATATTCTCGGTATCTCGGCCTACTATCACGATAGCGCGGCGGCACTCGTGCGCGACGGCGACATCATTGCGGCGGCGCAGGAGGAGCGCTTCTCGCGCAAAAAGCACGACTCGCGGTTTCCCAGCGCGGCAATCGCCTACTGCCTGAGGGAGGGCGGGCTTGACCTTGCGGGGATCGATTTCATTGTGTTTTACGATAAACCGCTGATCAAGTTTGAGCGGTTGCTCGAAACTTATCTGGCCTATGCCCCCAAGGGATTCCGTTCCTTCCTTGCCGCGATGCCGGTGTGGCTCAAGGAGAAACTCTTTCTCAAGACGACGCTGAAGAAGGAGCTTGCACGTATTGCGAACGTCAAAGCTACGGCGCTGCCACCTCTTTTGTTTGCGGCGCATCATCAATCACATGCGGCGTCGGCATTTTACCCGAGCCCTTTTGAGAAGGCCGCCGTGCTTTGCATGGATGGCGTCGGCGAATGGGCCACCACGTCTGTGTGGCTAGGCGAAGGGAACCGGTTGACCCCATTGTGGGAGATCGATTTTCCACACTCCTTGGGATTGCTGTACTCCGCCTTTACCTATTATACGGGCTTTAAGGTGAATTCCGGTGAATACAAACTGATGGGTCTTGCCCCTTACGGCGAGCCCAAGTATGTGGACGTGATTCTGGAACACTTGCTGGACCTCAAGCAGGACGGGACCTTCCGGTTGAATATGGATTATTTCAACTATGCCACCGGCCTTACGATGACCAACGGAAAATTCGACCGCCTGTTTGGCGGACCGCCACGCAAACCTGAATCGCCCCTTGCCCAGCGCGAGATGGATATCGCCAGGTCGATCCAGGCCGTTACCGAAGAAGTGATATTGCGCCTGGGCAAGACCATCCGTCAGGAGTCGGGTTGCGAATATTTATGCCTGGCGGGCGGCGTGGCGCTGAATTGTGTCGCCAACGGTCGTTTGCTGCGCGAGGGACCCTTCCGCGATATCTGGATCCAACCGGCGGCGGGCGATGCCGGTGGCGCGATCGGTGCGGCCTTGGCGGTTTGGCATGAATACCTCGATAAACCACGAAAAGTCTGCAACACGGATCGTATGCGCGGCTCCTATCTCGGTCCGCAGTTTTCCGAGACGGACATTAAGCATTACCTTGACTCGATGGGGGCGAGTTACCGCCGAATAAGCGACGCGGAACTTTTTCCGGAAGTCGCCCGGCTCCTGTCGCAGGAAAAAGTCATTGGCTGGTTTCAGGGCCGCATGGAATTCGGCCCCCGCGCCCTGGGAGGGCGCTCGATCCTGGGAGATCCACGTAGTCCGCGGATGCAATCGGTGATGAATCTGAAAATCAAATACCGCGAGTCATTTCGCCCGTTTGCGCCGGCAGTGCCGGTTGAGCGGGTATCGGCGTATTTTGATCTCGATCGTCCCAGCCCTTATATGTTGATAGTCGCCCCTCTCAAGGAGGAGCACAAAATATCCACGACGGCGGAGCAGGAACGGCTTTTCGGGATCGAGAAGCTCAACATCCCGCGTTCTATTCTGCCTGCCATCACGCATGTGGATTATTCGGCGCGTGTTCAAACGATAGACCGTGACACCAACCCGCGGTTCCACGCCCTGTTGTGCGAGTTTGAGCGCCAGACAAAATGTCCGGTGCTCATCAATACTTCGTTCAATGTCCGTGGCGAGCCCATTGTATGCAGCCCCGAGGACGCCTATCGCTGTTTCATGCGCACCGAGATGGATTACCTGGCACTGGGGAACTTCCTGCTCGCCAAAACCGACCAGCCGCCGGGAGAAAAGGACTGGTCATGGCAAAAAGAATATGAACTAGACTAAGACAATGAGCCAGCAGCAATTTTTCTCCGAGCCGACCCCCAAGGAACTCAGGCAATTTGGTCTGATCTTCGGGCTGATTCTGACAGGAGTATTTGCCCTGCTCGTGCCCTGGCTGAAAGGCACGACATTGCCGGTCTGGCCGTGGTTTCCAGCTTGTCTTTTCTGGCTTGCCGCGGTCTTCACTCCGAACACGCTTCAGCCTGTTTTCCGCGTGTGGATGAAACTGGCCATGATTATCAACGCCGTGGTGACCAGGGTGGTGTTAGGCATTGTTTATTACCTGGTGGTGTCTCCGATGGGAATGGCGATGAAGCTCATGGGGAAAGACCCCATGATGCGTCAATGGACGGCAGCCCTGCGAAGCTATCGGAGACCTTCTCAACCTTCGACCGCAAATGATATGGAGAGACCGTTTTAATGTTCGAACTTGTGCAAGATCTGTGGGCGTACATGAAAGTACGCAAGAAATTCTGGCTCCTGCCGATCATCATTACGTTGCTTTTGCTGGGAGTGCTGATCGTGCTTTCGCACGGGTCGGTGGTGGCTCCGTTTATCTACACCTTGTTTTGATAGTGGTAAAATAATGAAAAAGGAGTGGGTATTGTCGATTGGCGTGGTGGCAATCACGCTGGTGGTTGCCATCGGGCTGATTCGCTGGTTTGCGCCTCAGCTTTTGGGCATCCCAGTGGACTTGCAGGCTGTTCGCGTCAGCAAGGAGGTGCCCCCATTCTTTGAAAATGTGTTTCGAAAAGAAGATGTCGAAAGCCAAGATTTTCTTCTTAAAGATCCGTATGTGAATATACGCGCCAGACCCATGCTGGTCGATCTCACTGGTGTTGGCCCTCACGATCTTCTCGGATTCCGAAATAGGTCTATTCCGGATGTTGCCGATGTCATCACGATTGGCGACAGCCAGACATATGGGAACAATGCACTTCTTGCGGAGAATTGGCCGAGTTATCTTGAGAAGACGCTTGGCGAGAAGCAAGCCGTGGTATACAGCATGGCCACGGGTGGTTGGGGCGCAGTCCAGTACCTTAATATGTTTACTCGCGCCACATTCTTTCGACCGCGTGTCATTGTCGTCGCTTTTTATACAGGCAACGATCCTGATGAATCAGTCACGCTGGCCTATTCCGTAGAGCATTGGGCTCCACTACGTCCGGATCCGAATCTAGACCTGTCTGACAGACCGCGATTCCCAGGTTTTCCGGCTCCGCCTGAAGAGCAATGGCAGGCACATTTCAAGGACGGACTGACAATCACCTTCACGCCGAGTTTACGGTTAGTATCGAATGACAGTTCCCATGCAACAGTTCGCGCTGGTTACAAAATCATGGAGAAAGTGGCACAGCTGATGGCGAAGTCCGCGAGTGATGTTAATGTTCATCTTGTCTTGACCATTATCCCATCAAAAGAATTGGTGTATGCGGAGCGGGTGCGCCGCGAAGGCATAAATGCCAGCGCAGAATATACGAAGCTTGTTGAGTTGGAGCGAAAAAATATCGACCAGCTGGCCCAATCGATTCGATTGCTGCCGAACGTGGATTATGTGGATTTGGTCGAAGCCCTGCAAAAGACGGCATCTTCCAATTCCAATGTGCAACTGTATCCGTCTGGTCCGAATGGCCATCCCTTAAAGGCTGGATACCGTATCATCGCATCCACGCTTGCGCCCGCGGTTGGGAAATATATGGTGCAACCGCCGCGAGGTTTAGTCGGAGTCATGCTAAGCCCGGGAAAACTTCTTCCCTTTCTCGCGATGAAAGAAGGATTATGGCAGTTCGCCAGCAAGGAAGTCGCGGAAAAAAATGGATGGAGACTGGACAAGATTCGTGTCGTCGACGTCCGTGATATCGTGGCGCTTCCGCAGGTCGGAACGATTGATGCCGTTGACCCCAAGAAATTCGGTCCGCAAGCCATACGGGCCCGATACTTCGCTCGCTGATAAAATAGAAAAACTTTTCACATTACTCAGTCTATTCTCGCGGCGCTTGGGTTTGGCTTAAGATCCTATAGCATCCTCCAGCACTTGTTTTGCTTGAGGTAGACCTGATCATGCGAGGGATAGACTAGAATTTAGGCAAACAGAGATTAAATCAATGACCAACCAGAAACAATCTCAGCCCATCGCTCATACTCATATAAACAACCAGGATTTGCCGCTTGCGAGCATTGGCGTTCCTGTCTATAACGAAGAGCGATTCATCAGGGAATCTCTTCAATCCCTGTCCTTACTAGATTATACGAACTTAGAGATCATCATATCCGACAACGCTTCGACAGATCGGACTGGCGAGATATGCCGTGAGTTCGCAAGCAAAGATGCAAGGATCAGCTACTTCCGCTTCGAACAAAACCGCGGTGTGACAGAAAATTTTCGGCGTGTTTTTGATCTCTCGCACGGTAAATATTTCATGTGGGCATCGGGCCACGACCTTTGGATGCCCAATATCGTTTCGAAGTGCGTCGAGATGCTGGAAGAGATGCCTGCAGCGGTTATTGCGTATGGTTCATCCAACTGGATGAATGCCGCAGGATCGACCCTGGATAGGGAAACCGGTTGGGTAGACACTCGCGACATGAGTGCTGTGGCGCGTTTTTTCTCTGTGTTCTGGGGTAATATGCATCCCATTCTGGGCGTGATCCGTTCCGAGGCGTTGCGTAAAGCCCGACTGCTCTCAATTGCAGGCACTGATTTGATTACGCTCTCCGATCTGGCGCTGATGGGTGATTTTGTCCATAACAGGGATACTTCATGGGCAAGACGCGAATTCCGCAAAGATGAGACATTCAAGCAGAGAATGAGCCGGTACCGTAATCGTGAATATGCATTGTCACGTTCGTTGATTGACAAGATGTTCCCGATTTTTCGTCTCCCTATTGAACTGATTGCAGTTGTTATTCGGTCCCACATCCCATGGTCGGAAAAGATCGGTATTATCGGAATTCTGCTGCCATCGATGCCCGTGAAATATTTCGTTGCTAGGCGCATGGCCAATCGTGGGCAAGGCCAGTCGTAGCACCCCTCACAGCCGAGTTTTACTTGAAAGATAATCCAGCATCACTGGGAAAGGGCTCACAGCGGCGCGAATTCTGGCGTGCATTGCTCCGCTGGAGTCGCGCGGCTTTTCTTATTCTCGCTATTGGCTTTCTTTCTTATTTTGCATGGAGAACGTGGGACACTCTTCATGTTGCCGTCGCTCAAGGCAACATAACATACCTGTTATTGGCAGTGATGATATGGGCCGTGTTGCACCTTCTGTCGCCGGTAGTGGCTATATTGGTATTCAACGGTGAAAGACCCGCTGTAAACTACAAGCGCGCGCTTCATTATCATGTTCGTAACCTTCCCGCACGTTATCTGCCCGGCGGGATCTGGCACACGGTTGGCCGGGTTCTTGATTTTCATGCGCACGGAATCAGCAAAAAAAGACTTACCGCCTTTGTTTTCCTGGAAAATTGCCTTGCCGCTTCGGTGACAATATTCGTTGGCGGGGCTTGGCTTGGATATTCCAGCGGAAGTGGAGGATGGGGCGATATTGGCACGTTGGCGGCGGTTATAGCTTTCGTTGGGATGATCGTGGTCTTGCCGGTGACGAACCGATGGATCCTCGGTGGTGCAGAGCGGATAACACTGCTGCGCTATATGTGCAGCATAGGGGTAGTAGCCGTATTCTGGAGCTTGGCGGCGCTTGCATTTATCTTATATGTATACTCATTCGCCGATTTTCTGCCTGGGGCGTCGCTCATCGATATAGCCGGGGTTTATCTATTCTCGTGGGGCATCGGTTTTATAAGTATCTTCGCTCCTCAAGGCATCGGAGTCTTTGAGGTGGTATCGAGCAACATCTTAACGGCTGGTGCGGGGCTGGAATTTGTTATCGTCATCCTCTCGGGGTTCAGGTTAGTCGTGTTGTCTGCTGATCTAATTGCCTGGGTTCTGAATCACCTCGTTCGCCTGGCTGCTAGCTACTGTCGAGCTTGATGTGAATGAGCCTCATACCAGTTCGGATGGAATTTAAAGATTATTAGTCATTGCCAATTCAAGTAAACTCCACCTAGACCTCGGCTTACTGATGCCCGCTGTCCTTGTAGACCAATGTGGTTATTTGCTCGGATACTAGGCCTATTAGAAATATGAGTATGGACGTGATGAGCAGCAGAGCGCTCATGTTGGTAAAGCGGGTATAGGTCAGGTAGGTGTATACATAGTAACTAATCCCCGTGGCGAAAAAAACCAAGCTAATTGGAGCGAAGAGCTTAAGCGGTGAATAAAGCGTCCCCACTTTAAAAATAATGATCAAAAATCGTACCCCGTCACGCAGCGGGTTGATGTGACTTTTCCCCTGTCTTGCTTTTGCCTGGATCGGGACATAGGCGACAGGATAGCCGGCGCGGAAGAACGACATGGTAATGGTCGTTGGATAGGAGAAGCCATTCGGTAACAAGTAAATAAACTCCCTGAACTTTGTCGCTGTTGCCACCCTGAATCCTGATGTCAGGTCATCGATTTTTCTCCCTACCATCCAGCTCGCTAACCAATTGTAGATTCTATTCGCATAAGACCTGCCCAGGCTCGCCTGTGAACTACTGTGACGCGCCCCGACAACCATGTCATGACCTTCATTATATTTCGATAACAGCCGTGGGATATCATCCGGATTATGTTGTCCATCAGCGTCCATGAAAACCAGAATGTCGCCCGTGGCGTTGCGCGCCCCTGATTTAATGGCCGCACCGTTCCCTATATTGTATGGATGAGATAGTAAAACTACGTCATGTGCTGTACAGACCTTCGCGGTATCGTCCGATGAACCGTCATTTACGACGATGATCTCGGCAGTGGGATGATTTTTTCGCAATGCGGGTAACAGGACGCATAGACCGGCGTACTCGTTCTTTGCAGGAATAATAATAGAGATGTTTTGCGGCATAAATGGTTAGATAAATTTATTTATCCAATTTATAGCATAAATTTCCCGTGTCTGCCGCGTTGGAGCCTTGTTTTAACGAAGCATTGTAAATTTCCTTCAGCCGGATCAGTGAGGCTTGGTTTGTCAAATTGTATGCATTCTTATTCTGTTTCATCTGTTCGATCTGCTCGATCGCAGGTTTGGCTTGGTCTAGACACCCCAATTTGAGTAGGTATTCAGTTTTTGCAAGTTTATACGACATCAAATCCGGAAGTTTAGCAGAGGCACGATTCATGTATTGGTATGCCCGCACGTAGTCACCGGTATAGGCGAGTAGCTGCGCGACATTTGCTGCGAGTATTCCACCGTAGTCATGCGAAGTTTGTGATTCATCCGCAGCGAGAATAGTCCACTGTGTAGCCTTTTCGCGTAATGAACTGCAAGCATGCGGTGGCATTACGACACACCGCCGCAGGTTTTCAAGCGCAACAACGGCATGGACGGATACGTGTTTCTCCCGCAGAAGCCGCGGAACTGTCTCGGAAACGGTGCGTTCAGGGGGTAAAGGTAAGTTTGCGACAGCAATATCATTGTATTGAGACGGGAGCAACGCTAATAAGATTTGCAGGTCGACCCAAAAACCAACTTCCCCAGGCGCTGCTTTCAGGCCGCGTAATGTATATTGCAGGGCTTCCCCAATGTCTTGTTTCTCTATAAGGCTAACACGCGCGGCGAAATCGTTGGCTCGCTCGGACAGGGGGTGATGTTGCGCCTCGGTGACGGCGAATGTATGGATATCTTTCCAAGAATCTGCACGGACCCAGGTGTCGATTCCAAGCATTCCCACCAATATTACTGCGCATCCGTACCACAACAGTTTGTTCGAAGATCCGACCTTTGTGAGCGCAATCAGGCCATACGCGAAAGCAAAGAGCGGGCCTAGGCTTGGCAGGTAATTGCGGTGTTCATAGACGAGTTCGAGGTCGATAACCGTGGATTCCATACTGTGTCCGACCAAAAACCATAATATAGCCAATGCGGCGACAGGAAACCGTTTCGCATTGAACAGGGAGAACACCAGCACGGCCGCAATCCCACTTGCGGCAAAAAATGTCGAGAACGGGTCGAAAAGGCCATGGCTTAACGGGATGTCATCATGGAATAGGCTGAGCCGGTTCGTGCTCGGTACAAGTAAAAGGCCCACGTAGTACCACAGAACGCGTGTTTCCGTCAGAAGTCGCTCGTAGGCCGTGAATTGTCGTGTGGCAAATGCGTCCGAAATGAAATTGGAGTGGGTGACAATGTAGCTAACTAAGACAGCCGCCGGTATGGCGAGACTGAGCACGTAGAACGCGTAAAGATAGTGTCGTGTCCGTTTTTCCAGGTCATTTCTCGCGAAAAGTGTGTACTCGATAACAAGAAGATAAAGTGGAGTTAGTGCTGCATTTTCCTTTGCAGCTATGCCGAGCGTCATACCGCCAATGGCCCCGATGCACATTAACCAAAGAGCCTTCACTGGCGATGTAGGTAGATGCTGTCGTCCCCGCATGAACAGAATCAGCCCCGCGAGCATGAACAATGTTGCAAGACCGTTCATTCGCTGTACCACGTATAATACGTTTGTCAGCTGGATTGGGTGTATAGCCCACAGAGCCGTCCCGAGAAGCGCCACGGCTTGTTTTTGAGGTTGTGTCAGCGTTTCACGCAGGCGTGGCGACGACAACAGGAGGAATGCAACACCGTATACCAGTACGGTGTTGATGGTATGAATGACGAGATTGGTAACCTTGAAGTACCAGGTTGCGTCGAATCCACCCGCCCAGTAATAATTTAAGGCGAAGGTCAAGGATGCGAGCGGACGTTTGAGGGGCGCCCGTGCGTCACCTCCTAGCGCGTTCCGTATTCCTTCCCAATTGAGTTCCTTGAGCGCAATAGAGGGATCACGAGAGATGTTCTCGGCGTCATCGAGGACGAAAGGACCCCGCAGGCCGGGCAGATAGGCCAAGCTGACGATGAGTAGGATTGCCGCAAGACAAATGGCGGTAATGAGGCTGCGTCTCATCGCGTGGTTTTCGGCTCAGAGAAAGGTAAGTGATATCTGGCAGTTTTTTGCGACAACAGCGGTTTTGGCTCGCTTGAGGTTTTTGTGTGACCCGCACGTATGGTTCGGATTTTTGTGAGAAGGATATCTATATCGTTCATGATTTCCGGTGAGAGGCGGCTTGAGTCATGTTTGATATGCAGAAGCATATCTTCTGCTCTCCCGAGCTGGTGCAGCGAAATTCTGGCATCGGCCTCCATCAATGCATAACTAATATCAGCAGGGTCATGTAATCTTGCAGTCACAGCGGTTTCTAACGCGGTCGCATGATCGCCCGCGGCTGTGCTGATCTCGAAAAGATGGATCACGGATGCATTATGCGCATCACGCGTGACATTGGGGTTTTTTAGTACCGCCCGGTACCAGTCGATGGCGTAGGGATAAAGATCATGATACTGGAGCGGCGCTTGTGTGATGCGCGAAGCCATATCGTCGAGGGTAAGCATAGTCGTTGGTGTTAATGCATTATGGGACAGACGATCTTTAATGTGGCCGTGGAGCTGAGTTGAAATCACGGTGTGGAATTGGTCTGGTTCGACGAGGCTCGACCCTTTTTCGCCACCATTCATTCCGAGAGATGACATTTTTACCCCATTGATCAGTATTCTGATGGGATAACTCATTTCGTTGGGATCGAGCGCGGCGGCAGCCTCGTAGTGTCGTTGGGCCTGGATCAAATCCACTTTACGAACGGCGTACAATTCTGCCAGCATTGCCTGCGCGCTGGCTGAACGAGGGTGATGCTGGACCATGGTTACGATTAGTTGTTCTTCGCTGGCCCATGCCTGTGCGCGAAGAAACGTGACGCTTGCCAGAGCGACAGCTAGCATGATGCACAGAGCCAGAGATAGGCGATTCCGATCAGGGAAAGCACTACCCAGCGTGTAGACCATGGCCATTAATGGCCCAATGGCGGGAAGATAATTGCGGTGTTCGTGCGCTATCTCGAGTGGCAAAAAACTCGATTCCAGGCTGTGACCGACGAGAAACCACAGCACCGCGAAGCTGAATATCGGATATTTCTTTTTCCCCATGAAGGCCGCTGCAGTCAGGGCCACCAGCGCCAAGATTGCCGGTAACGTGGTCCACGGTGTGAACAGGCCGGTGCTGATAGGGATGTCATCATGAAAGAGACTGAACTCGGTGATGTTCGGGACGAACAATAGATAAAGATAAAACCACAATATCCGCGGTTCGGTCAGCAAGCGCGCGGTCATGTCAAAGTTGCGCATCTTGTAGGATTCCTGGACAAACTGGGGATGCGTAAGCACCCAAGCCAGTATCGCCAGCAGTGGCAGGACGATCGCGAGTCCATAGAAGGCACGCAGCGGCTTCCCAGCGGCGGTGCGGAAATCGGCCCGAGAAAAGAAAATGTACTCTGTCAGCGGGATGTATAGGAGTATCAACACGGCGGTTTCTTTTGCCCCCGTGCCAAGAACCAGCCCCGTCAACCACCCGCCCACGATCAGCGTCATTCCGTGTCGTTTCTGTTCCTGTACACGCTGACGTCCGTGGAGGAACAAGATCATCCCCAGGAGCACGAATAGCGCGGAAAGAGAGGTCATCCGCTGTACCACGTAAAGCACGGAGGTCAGGTTTAAGGGGTGGAGCGCCCAGAAAGCGGCGACGAGTGCTGGCAGCCATTGCGCGTTCGTTAATGTCGGATTGGTCTTCGCTGCCTGTTTCAGAAGGAGCAGAACGAACCAGTACACCAACGCTGTATTGGTCAGGTGTATCGCCAGATTTGCAAGCTTGAAGTCAAAGGTGTTTGTCAGATCTCCAGCGATAAAGTAATTGATGGCAAAACTGAGTATTGCCAGCGGCCGGCCCAGTGCGCTGCTTGGGCTGCTTACCACGGCGGCATATAGCGATGACGGGCAGAGCGTGGAAATCTGGATCGCGGAGTTGTGCGCGATGTTGGGAATGTCGTCGAAGACGAAGGGACCATGGAGACCCGGAAAGTAGGCTAACGTCACGGCGATGGCGATTATGCCGTATACGCCAAGAGCAACTATTAACGCACGTGTTCGCAGCCAGCTGGTCACGGTTCTCAGTTGTCCTGTCGTGCCGGTAACGTGCGTTCGCGCATCAATGATTCAAGTTGTTCAACTTCCCGCGTCTTGGGATGGTGAACGCGCTTGTTGGCTCGTTGGATTTCAGAGATGATAGTTTTGGCATAATCCATACGT
Source organism: Sulfuricaulis sp. (assembly GCF_041499725.1). Classification (GTDB taxonomy): domain Bacteria; phylum Pseudomonadota; class Gammaproteobacteria; order Acidiferrobacterales; family Sulfurifustaceae; genus Sulfuricaulis. Next base: position 23,303 of record NZ_JBGQKW010000002.1, on the reverse strand, counting down.
CCGAGCTGAATATACATATCCGCCAACTCGATCAGCGGGTTTATGTAATAAGGGTCAAGCTCGTAAGACTTTCGGTATGCATCAACGGCTTCGTTGATCTTGCCTTCCCCAATGAGGGTTCGCCCGAGCAGGTAATAATAGTATGAGCGGTCCACGAAGCGCACGCTCGGTCTTTGTAGCAGGGTTTTCAGCCATTCTTCCGCCAAGGGTTGAAGTGTTTTGCATGCATCGAGAATGCACGCGGCCACATTGTTGAGTGCCCATCCGGTAGTCGCCGTGAGGGGTTTTGAGTTGAGGCTTCGCAGCAATTCTTCATGGTCAACAGGGTTGAGCGGCCGATCGTGGCGGGCGGCGCTCATTTGCAGGTTGATCAGTATCCCTGGTTCGTCAGGATTGAGTTCCGCGGCATGGCGGTAGGTTTGCAAACCTTCGTCGTACCGCCCATTCTCCATGAGGAGCATGGCATATCCCATCTGCGCGCCGGCGGAGCGCGGATGATGGCTGGCCTCGAAGTAATTGAGACTTTCCGGATTTGACCACTGTTGTGCGCGTAGTAAAGACGTTCCACCGAAAACGAGGGCGAGACTGGGCAGAATCCACCACCAGTTACGTTGTCCCGTGCGCTGGTAAAGCAGATGAACCGCGCCAGCGGCCATCATAAGGATGCCGAGGGACGGAAGATAATTGCGATGTTCATGCACGATTTCGAGCGGGTACACCGTGGACTCCAGCACGTGTCCGCCGAAAAACCACAGAATCCCCAGGCTGATGAGCGGATATTTCTTCTTCCACAGCACCGCCGCAACGAGCAACCCGGCCACCAGCAACAGAGCCGGCGTAGTGGTCCATGGGGTGATCAGCGACCTCGAGATGGTTATGTCGTCGTGGAACAGGGCGAACTGATCTATCCGGGGAACCAGAATCTGCGAGATATAGAAGAGCAGTACCCGTCCCTCCGTCATCAGCCTTTCAATCAGGGTGAAATTGCGGATCTCATACTGCGGCAACACTGCATGGATCATGTAGGTACCGAGTCCTGCCAGCACAACGGCGGTACCTCCTAAAACCAGGCGCTTCGCGGTGAGGCTGAGATCGTGCCAGCGGCGCCAAGGGAATTCGTCCGCAAACAGTACATATTCGAGGATCAGGATAAACACCGGCAGTAACAATGCCGTTTCCTTGCTGTAAATGCCAAGGTAGCCGAAGCTAAGTGGCCCCATTACGGCGAGCCAGACACCGTTTTTCCTTCCTGCTAGCATCGCCGTGCGCCCACCCAAGTAACAGATCAATCCGAGCAGGGTGAACAGGGTAGCGAGTTCGGTCATGCGCTGAACCACATAGAGCACGCTGGTCAGCTGGATCGGATGTATCACCCAGAGAAAACCAATTGCCCCGGCCAGCAGCGTAGACGTACGTGGCGTATCGGCTGTGCCTTTAATGGGCAGGTTTCGATAATAGACTCGTATGAGTCGTGCCAGCACGAGATGCGTGAACCAGAAGATCAGCACGCCATTGACGGCATGCAGCATGATGTTAGTGAGTTTGTATGGGATCGAGGGGGAAAATGAACCAGCAAAATAGTAATTAATCGCAAAGCTCATCATCGCGATCGGCCGGTGCAGCGGTCCGGCGGCTAGCGAGTAAGAAGCGAGCCGGAGCGAGTCGAGATCGAGCGATGTGATACGGACGTACGAGTTGGTCAGCAGGTTCGAGTAGTCGTCGAAAACATAAGGCCCGGCGACGCCTGGCAGAAAGACCAGCGCACCGAGCGCGACGATCAGCGCCAGGAAAGGGGCAAGGAGTCGCTTGTTTTTGAGCCGGATCATGAAAGTTCCCTGAATACGCTATGAAGACATAAGCCAGTCTGCGGGACATTGCAGTCCGGATTCCTCATCAAGCTATGTGATCGCCTTATATCATGGGAGAGTTTCTGCGATTACATAAATCTCTGCAAAGATAAATATAGTTGTTGGCGCAGTCGGCAGCTTGAGAAGTTTTAACAAGCACCAAAAACCAAGGGCGACCGAAGTCGCCCTTGATGGAAGTAACACCTATGACGGAGATCAGGTTCTAGGCCGATACTTGGTTGGAACAGTGCTACCGGTTGAGATAGACCACTGCAGATTGCCGCCGTGGTCGCTCGGTACATATTGGAACATTTTGCCTACCGCGGTACCCAGTCCCAGTGAGGGAGTGGTTCTGAGTCCCACCTCTACCCAACCGTTCGCCAGTACGGACACGTATGATACGTATTTGGCGTTGTAGCTGATACCTGCCGTAAGGCCGTAGCTTGCGTTACCGGCCGTGAACGATGCAAGCGGTACACCTTCCGCGTGCCTGACATCAACCGCGGTCCGCGCGGCACCCGCCAAGCTGGCGCCTTCCGACACACGCGACCGGATCGTGTAGTCCTGATACGCCGGTACTGCGATGGCGGCCAGAATGCCGATGATCGCAACGACGATCATCAGTTCGATCAGCGTGAAACCCTGTTGCAACTTTTTCATAAAAAAACCTCCAATTGGATATTGCTGTTGCGAGGGTGCCCCGGAAATAACCGGCCCTGTTTTTCCCTAAACGGGGACCGTTTGCTAGCAAGGGGTCCCGGCTTCCTGCCAGGCCGATGCTTTCCGTGACATCCTCTCTGGTTACTTACTTAGCAGAGCCCCTACCGATGTCAATTTCAGTAGAGACCTAGCCCTAGTTACCTAATCAACCCATTAATGGTGCATGTTCTATGCCAATACCCGTCCACCGGTTGCCGGTAAGGCGGCGTGCATGACCCATTGAAATATAATAGATTTTTTTAAGTTACCACCTCCATTTATAGTTTTCCAGAGCCAATTTTTATAGCCGTACTGCCATTTTTGGGCAAAGCTGCCCAAGGCCGTCATGGATTTATTCAATCCCGAGCTTCTCCAGCTTGTAGCGCAGGGCGCGAAAGCTGATGCCCAACAGCTTGGCGGCGGCGGTTTTGTTCTGGTGGGTCTGGGTCAGCGCCTTCTCGATGGTGGCCCGTTCCACACGTTCGAGGTAGTCGTCCAGCGATTCCTTGCCGCCCATGACCGTGTCCTCGTTGTCCATGTCGGGGGCATCGGCCTGTAGCTGCAGATCCTGTGCCGAGATCTCCGTGCCGTTACACAGGGTCAGCGCCCGTTCCAGAATATTTTCAAGTTCCCGCACGTTGCCCGCGAACGGATAACGCTGCAGCGCTTCGCTGGCATCCGCGGTCAGACGCGGCGGCTTCATGGCCAGAATGTCGGAAAGCTTGCGGCATAGCGCTTCCGCGAGCAGGGGGATGTCTTCGGTGCGCTCGCGCAACGCCGGAATATGCAGCTCGATCACGTTGAGCCGGTAATACAGATCCTGGCGGAACTTCCCCTGTGCCACCAGATCCTGAAGGCTTTTATGGGTGGCGGAAAGAATGCGCACATCCACCTTGATCTCGCTCTGCGAGCCGACCGGACGGATGGATTTTTCCTGGATCGCGCGCAGCAGCTTGACTTGCATGGACAGCGGCAAATCGCCCACTTCGTCGAGAAACAGCGTGCCGCCGTCGGCGGCCTTGAACAGGCCATCCTTGTCCGTGACCGCGCCGGTAAAGCTGCCTTTCCGGTGGCCGAAGAATTCGCTTTCCATGAGGCTCTCGGGAATGGCGCCGCAGTTGACCGGCACGAATGGTTTTTCCGCGCGTGGGCCCAGCTCGTGGATCAGGCGCGCGGCCAGTTCCTTGCCAGTGCCGGATTCGCCGCCGATGTAAACCGGCGCTTGGCCGCGGGCGAGGCGTTCGATCATGGCCCGTACTTTCTCGATGGCCGCCGATTCGCCCAGCATCTTTCTGGCTCCAATGTTGGAAGGCTCGGTGTTGGTGACAGTCGCTTTAACGGCCGGTGACTGGCCCACACGCAGGGCGGCACGCACGATGTTACGCAGATCGTTGAGATCGAGAGGTTTAGAGACGAAATCAAAGGCGCCGGCCTTGAGCGCTGCGACCGCCGTTTCCATGTTGCCAAACGCGGTGATGACCGCCACCGGCAGGTAGGAATATTTTTCCTGAATATGACGCACGAGTTCGATGCCGTTGCCGTCCGGGAGGCGCATGTCGGTCAGGCACAGGTTGAACTCGAATTCCGTCAGCAGATGACGTGCCTCCTCCAGGTTGGAGGCGGAGCGGGTTTCTAGATTCATGCGCCCCAGCGTAAGTTCGAGCACTTCACGAATGTCCGGCTCGTCGTCAACAATCAGAATCTGGCTTTTCGACTTGTTCATAGCGTCCCTAGTTCAGCGCAGTCTTCCGCGCGCACAAAAGTAACCCGAAAACGGCTGCCCACCCCGCCTTCACCCGGATGGTAGTTCAGCGACGCGCCGTTGCCCTCGCACAATTCCCGGGCGATGTACAACCCGAGCCCGGTGCCCTTGGGAGTGGTGGTGAAGAAGGGATCGAAAATATTATCCGCGATGTCCGGATTGACTCCCGCCCCCCAATCGATCACGTCCACGATCGGCCGATCCTCGCCGTCCCGGCCGCCCTGGAATTTTATCAGCGGTGTGCCGGTGAAGGGTGGACTGTGGCGCAACGCGTTCTGGCACAGATTGGAGATGATCTGGTAAAGCTGATCCGGATCCACGCATACTTCAATGTCATGTATGTCATGAGCGATAAATGCCTCACGCGGGACGGACACGGTTTCAGAGTATTGGCGCAGGAAGTCCTCCAACCAAGAATCAAGTTCGAGTTGGACGGGATTGATACGGTCGCGCCGGCTGAGCTGCGTGACGTTCTGCACGATCACATTCATGCGCTTGCTTTGTTCTTCAATGATTTTGACTAGCCGATTTTCCTCGACGTTGTCGCTATCCATTGTTTCCCCGAGTAACTGGGCGGCGTTGGTGAGCGCGCCCAGGGGGTTGCGGATTTCGTGGGCGATGCTCGCGGTCAGCCGCGCGAGCGCCGCCATTTTCAGTTGTTGCGCCTGTTGTTTCAGAATCGCCATGTCTTCGAGGAAAATCAGCTTGACCGCATTTTTGTCGCCCAGAGAAACAAAGCGCGGCAGCAGGGTATAACCGACGGGTGAGGTAAATACCTTGCGGCCGCGATTCACGGAGCTGTTGCCCAGCCACTGGAACAACTGGATGGCCAGATCCGGAGAAATCTCGTTGAGCGTGGATTTTTTCTCAGCTTCGTTATGGATGCCGAGGTATTTCAACGCCGACTGGTTGATCAGGCGTATGCTCCCCTGCGGGTCGCAGATTACGACACCGGACTGCATGCGCTGAATGACGAGCTCGTTGAGTTGAGTAAGGTTGGCGACGTCCACGCCGCGGCGTTGGGCGAGTTCCTCGGTGGCGCGCAAGCGCGTAGCGAGCAAGTAACCGAAAAATGCCGTGGCATATAGACCGATCCCGAACAGCCCTACCTGCGGGAAGCCCTGCATCATTTCGGTTTCGGCCCCGCTGGCACCCGTTAACCAGCTCCAGGAATGTTCCAGCAGTACGGCGATGGTGGCGAGCGACGCGTAAAAAATGGTCAGACGTTTGCCGAGCATCAGGCTGGTGCCGGCGATTGCCACCACCAGCATCAGCCCCAGGCCGCTGGCCAGGCCACCGCTCGCGTGCATGATGATGGTCAGCAGCGTGACGTCGGAAAACGAAAGCAGCGTGGCTTGGCTCTCGTAGTCCGGTTTGCGCCAATAGATGGCAAAAACCGCCGTCAGACTGATGATGGCGTAAACCACGCTCGAACTGAGGAACAGGCCCGGGTGCACCTCGCCAAAAGGCGAGTATTTTCCAATGAAAACGGCTATCGCCGACGCGGCGATAGCGATCGCCAGGCGGTAGAAATTGAAGTATTTAAGAAGTTTCCAGTTTTGGGCTTCTACCGAGGTCTGGCCCTCTGCTTTACTCAGTCCAGACGGGGGAAGCGCGCTTTCCATAGCTGTCATACCTTATTGAAATAGCACAGATTTGGAAGGGTGGCAAAATTTGTCAGTACATTATTTTCCGCGGCTTGGTTGGCTTTTGTGCGGGCAAAAGGAAAGCCCTGATCCTTTAATAATAGTCATAGTCGCAGAGCAGACTGGTTCTTAAGGCAAGAGCGGGGCGATTTTGCCTAAAGCAAAATCCGTGACGCACTGATTCTAGTGATTCTTCGAGACTTTCAGGTGCTCTTCACAACAGTAGTACTTACCGTCTTTCTGGATGGCCTCCGATTCCGGCAGGTGCACACCGCAATGGGCGCAGGCCACCATGCTGGTTATGGAAGGCTTTTGAGAGGGATGATTTTCGCGGGAAGCCAGGGCCCGCTTGATGATTTTCAGGACCAACCACAGTCCGAACAAGATAATGATGAGGCGTAACAGCTGACCCATAAATATTTTTAGGTATCGTATAGGCAGGGGCTAATCGAAATTAACTCTGTATCGTCGTGTTACGGCAGGTTGGTCGGGGTGAGAGGATTTGAACCTCCGGCCCCTTGCTCCCGAAGCAAGTGCGCTACCAGGCTGCGCTACACCCCGTTGATACCTAACTATTGCGATGGGCGGAAAAATGGGCCAGATCGAGAAGCGCTTGTTTGTAAGGCGAATCCGGTATGGCGGCCAAGGCGGCAGAAGCTCGGGAAGCCTCATCTTCAGCCCGCCGCGCAGTGTACGTGATGGAACCCGTTGATTCAATGGCGTCCATGACCTCATCCATCTGGGCCAAGCCACCTTCCTCGATGGCGGCGCGGATCAGCTCGCGCTGGCGGTTATTGCCCTGGCGCAGGGTATATATGAGCGGCAGGGTCGGTTTGCCTTCGGCGAGGTCGTCGCCGATGTTTTTGCCCAGGTCATGGTTGTCGCGCCCATAATCCAGCACATCGTCGATCAGCTGAAATGCCGTGCCGAGATGCATGCCATAAGCCGCCATTGCCGCTTCGACTTCATTGCCTTGGTTGCTGATGATGGCGGATAGTTGGGAACCGGCCTGGAAAAGCTTGGCGGTCTTGTTGCGGATGACCTCGATGTAGTGCTCCTCGGTGGTTTCGGGGTCGTGGCAGTTGAGCAGTTGCATAACCTCGCCCTTGGCGATGGTGTTGGTGGTGTGGGCGAGGATTTCCATCACGCGCATGCTGCCCACCTCGACCATCATCTCGAAAGCGCGTGAATACAGAAAATCCCCCACCAGCACGCTCGCCTCGTTACCCCAGATGCTGTTGGCGGTGGTATGGCCGCGGCGCATCTCCGAGGCATCCACCACGTCATCGTGCAGCAGGGTGGCGGTGTGGATGAATTCGATGATGGCCGCCAGCTGAATGTGGGTCGACCCCTCGTAACCGAGGGCCCGGCTGCCCAGCAGCACCAGCACCGGCCGCAGGCGTTTTCCGCCACTGTGCACGATGTAGGACCCCATCTGGTTGATCAGGACGACGTCGGACTGCAGCCGCGCTTCGATCTCGCGGTTTACAGCCTGCAGATCGTCGCGGGCCAGTGCCTTGATAGCTTCATAATCCATGGAAATAAGGGGTGGTCGAGGTCCGGGCGCATGCTAGGGGGACGAAATACGCGCGTCAAGCCGTTTGACCTGTTGCCCGCCAATCGTTAGAATTGCCGGCCTTTTAGCGGGTTTATCCGCCTATTCCGGCCCCACGGGGCATTCAGGAGTCGAATTTATGTACGCGGTGATTGAAAGCGGCGGCAAGCAGTACCGGGTGTCCCCGGGCGATGTCATTCAAGTAGAGAAGCTGGATACTCCCGAAGGTCAGACCGTCGACTTCAGCCAGGTCCTCATGGTGAGCGACGATCAGGGCGTGCGTGTCGGCAATCCGGTGCTGTCAGGCGCGACGGTAACGGCCAAGGTGAAAAGCCACGGGCGCGACGACAAGATCAAGGTGTTCAAGATGCGCCGGCGCAAGCATTATCGCAAGACCCAGGGCCACCGCCAGTACTACACCGAAATCGAGATCACCGGTATCAAGTAGCAGGGAGATTTTTCATGGCACATAAAAAAGCAGGCGGCAGTTCACGCAACGGCAGAGATTCCCATGCCCAGCGTCTGGGCGTTAAGCGCTATGCCGGCGAGCAGGTGTTGGCGGGCAACATTCTCATCCGTCAGCGCGGCACCGAGTATCATCCCGGCATGAACGTCGGCATCGGCAAGGACGATACCCTGTTCGCCAAGGTCAACGGCCAGGTGAAATTCGAGATCAAGGGACCGCGCAGCCGCAGAACCGTAAGCATCATCCCGGGCTGATCCCGCTACGCAGGCGTCGCAAAACCCCGCCCTGGCAACACGGCGGGGTTTTTTATTTTTATAACCGGTAATCTTGTGACATGAAATTCGTCGATGAAGCCACCATACGTATCGAGGCCGGTAACGGCGGCAACGGCGCGCTATCCTTCCGGCGCGAGAAATTCATCCCCCGCGGCGGGCCGGACGGCGGTGACGGCGGTGACGGCGGCAGCGTTTATCTCGTGGGACGGGAAGGACTCAATACGCTCGTGGACTTCCGTCACACACGTGTCTTCCGCGGCGAGAGCGGTGCCAAGGGTGGTGGGAGCAACTGCACCGGAAAATCCGGGAAGGATCTTTACGTACCGGTTCCTCTCGGCACGCGGGTGACGGATGCGGAAGCGGAAGAACTCATCGGGGAAATTACCCACGATGGCGAATCGCTGCTTGTGGCCCACGGCGGCAGGGGCGGATTGGGCAACACCCATTTCAAGTCGAGCACCAACCGCAGCCCGCGGCGCATGACACCGGGCAAGCCCGGCGAGCGCCGTGCGCTCGCGCTTGAGCTTCAGGTGCTCGCGGATGCCGGTCTGCTCGGCCTGCCCAATGCCGGCAAGTCGACTTTTCTGCGCGCTGTGTCGGACGCGCGTCCCAAGGTGGCGGATTATCCGTTTACCACGCTGCACCCTCATCTGGGTGTGGTGCGCATCGAAGAGAGTCGCAGTTTCGTGGTGGCCGACATTCCCGGTCTTATCGAGGGCGCGGCCGAGGGCGCGGGTCTGGGCCATCAGTTTCTGCGGCACTTGTCACGCACGAATATACTATTGCATCTGGTGGACATGGCGCCGCTCGAGCCGGATGCCGATCCCGCGGCCGGTGTGAAGGCCATTGAATCGGAGCTAAAAAAATTCAATCCGGCGCTGGCCAAGCGGGAGCGCTGGCTGGTGCTGAATAAAATGGACCTTCTGCCCGCGGAGGAGCGGGAGACACAGGCCAAGCGTCTGCTTAAAAAGCTGAAATGGAAGGGCCCGGTGTATAGAATCTCCGCGATCAACCGCGAGGGTTGCCGTGAGCTGGCCATGGATCTGATGCGGCGGCTGGAACAATTGAAAAAGAAAACGGGAAAAACCACTCATGTCCGGAAACGTCAGCCTTAGCCCACGCGCGTCGCTGAAAAGCGCGCGCCGTGTCGTGGTCAAAATCGGCAGCGCTCTGCTGACACGTGACGGCCAGGGACTGAACAACGACGGCATCCAGAATTGGGTCGGGCAGCTGGCGCAGTTCCGCGCTCGCGGCGTGGAAATGGTGCTGGTGACTTCCGGTGCCGTGGCCGCCGGCATGCAGCGGCTCGGCCGCAGTCAACGTCCGCATGCGCTGCACGAACTGCAGGCCATGGCGGCCGTCGGCCAGATGAATCTGGTGCAGGTTTATGAGTCCGCGTTCCAGCGTCACGGGTTGCATACGGCGCAGGTGCTTCTCACCCATGACGACCTCGCGAACCGCAAGCGTTATCTCAACAGCCGTAGCACCTTGCGTACCTTGCTCAGCCTGGGCGTCATTCCCGTCGTCAATGAAAACGATACCGTGGCCACGGAAGAAATCCGTTTCGGCGACAACGACACCCTGGCCGCGCTCGTGGCCAACCTCGTCGAGGCCGATCTGCTGCTCATTCTCACCGACCAAAGAGGTCTCTATGATCGCGATCCGCGCCAGCATCCGGACGCCAAGCTGGTGGAAGAAGGCATTGCCGGCGACAAGCAGCTGTTGTCCATGGCCGGCGGCGGTTCGGGCGCGCTCGGACGCGGCGGCATGCGCACCAAGTTGCTGGCCGCGGAAAAGGCGGCGCACTCCGGTGCGTCAACGGTGATCGCTTCGGGACGCGAGGAGAGCGTGATTGTGCGCGTACTGTCCGGTGAAGTCGTCGGCACGCATCTTAAAGCGGAGCAGGGACGCGTGGCGGCGCGCAAGCAGTGGCTGGCCGGTCATGCGCATGCCGCGGGCAGTCTCACGCTCGATGCCGGAGCGGTCAGGGTCATCCGCGAAAGCGGGAAAAGCCTGTTGCCCGTCGGTGTGAAGGCCATTGCGGGCACATTTACGCGCGGCGAAGTCGTTGCCTGCCTTGACCCGGAAGGCCACGAGGTCGCGCGCGGGCTGGTGAATTACAGTTCCGAGGAAGCGGCGCGCATCATCGGGCACGCCAGCGACAAGATCGAATCCATCCTCGGCTACGTGGATGAGCCGGAGTTGATTCACCGGGATAATCTGATCGTGCTGTAGAGTAATGCACAAACAAAAAAACCGGCGTGAGCCGGTTTTTTTGTGCAAGACGGATAATTTACACCAGCGCGCGCAAACCCTGATTGAGACCGCTTTTGTAGCGGGCCGCCGTATTCTTGTGGATCTGCCCCTTGCCGGCCATGCGGTCGATGACGGAAGCGGCTTCACGGAACGCCAGCTGTGCCGCCGGCTTGTCTTTGGCGGCGATCGCGCTGCGTACTTTCTTGATACGGGTGCGCAGCTCGGTGCGCTGGCCGACGTTGCGGGCGCGGTGGTTTTCCGCCTGACGCGCGCGTTTCTTTGCCTGTGCTGTATTGGCCAAAACCGTTCTCCTGAGAGTGCCCTGAAAAGCGCGCCACTATGCTGATTTCGGGCGTATTTGTCAATCCCGCCAATCCTGCCACCCGGGGAACAACACGGCTTCGGCGGACATCGAACATCCTGCTATTATCCCGGCCTTTATGACATCGCTCCCTGAAATGCATCCGTGAGCCGCAAGCTGCTTAAATCCACGGCGGTGACCGGTGGCATGACCCTGCTGTCACGGATCAGCGGGCTCATCCGCGACATGCTGTTCGCGAGCCTGATCGGCGCGGGCACCGGGGTGGCCGCCGACGCCTTCTACGTCGCCTTCCGCATCCCCAATTTCCTGCGCCGTATCTTCGGCGAAGGCGCGTTTTCTCAGAGCTTCGTGCCGGTGTTCGCCGAATACAAGGCCAAGTACCCGGCGGCGGAAACGCGCGCCTTCGTGGACCACATGACCGGCATACTGGGCGCGATTCTTTTTGGCGTCACGCTGATTGGCGTCATCGCCGCACCCATCCTGGTCATGGTCCTCGCGCCGGGTTTTCTCGATGAGCCGCACAAATATGGCCTGACGGTGCAGATGCTGCGCATCACTTTTCCCTATCTTTTCTTCGTCTCGCTGGTGGCGATGGCGGCGGGCATTCTCAACACCTACGGCCGTTTCGGCGCGGCCGCCTTCACGCCGGTGCTGCTCAATCTGAGCATGATCGGCGCCGCCGTGTGGCTCGCTCCGCGCATGGACGAACCGGTGCTGGCGCTGGCGTGGGGTGTATTCATCGCCGGCGTGACGCAGTTGCTGTTCCAGATTCCGTTCCTGCGCGGCATTAAAATGCTGCCGCGCCCGCGGCTGCATATGCGCGAACGTCATCATGGCGTCATGCGCGTTTTCAAACTTATGCTGCCGGCGATCTTCGGCGTCTCCGTCGCACAGATCAACATGCTGGTCAACACGCTGCTGGCCTCGTTTCTGGTTACCGGCAGTGTCTCGTGGCTCTATTATTCCGACCGCCTGATGGAGTTTCCGCTCGGCGTGTTCGGTATCGCGCTCGCGACCGTCATTCTGCCCAGTCTGGCGCGCCGGCACGCGCGCAATTCGCACGATGAATTTTCCCATCTGCTCGACTGGGGTTTGCGTTGGGTTTTCCTGGTCGCGGTTCCGGCCTCGGTGGCGCTGGTGATTCTTTCAGCGCCGCTGCTGACCACGTTTTTTCACTTCGGCGCGTTCGGCGTCAATGACGTACGGATGAGCGCCAATGCGCTGATGGCATTCTCGTTTGGACTGCTCGGTTTCATATTGATCAAGGTGCTCGCGCCGGGATTCTATGCGCGTCAGGATACCAAAACACCGATGCGCGTCGGTGTGATCGCGCTGGTAGTTAATATCTTGTTGAGCCTGGCGCTGGTGATGCCGCTCAAGCACGTGGGACTGGCGCTGGCCATATCGCTCTCGGCCTTTGTCAATGCCGGGTTGCTGTTCTTCATGCTGCGACGGCACAACGTGTACCGGCCGCTGCCCGGCTGGGGACTGTTTCTGGCGCGGATTGTCCTCGCCAGCGCCGTCATGGGTGCGGTGCTCTACTGGGGCACGGGCGATATTGATTCCTGGTTGACCACGCCCGCCCTGCAGCGCGCCTATCGATTGTCAATATGGGTCAGCGCCGGCGCGGCGGTGTATTTATTGACCGTTATGGCGTTCGGTGTACGATTGGCACAGTTACTGCTTAAGAAGGGGCAGGGGGCGCCAACCGATGACTAGCGCAGCTCAGATTTACCAGATTTCGGCCTGCAACAATCCGCGCGCGTTCACGCTGACGGAAGCCGAGGAGCTGTTTCCGCTGGTATGGAAAATCACCGAAGAGGCCTACCGTGAACTCGAGCCGGTGCGCCGCGCGCTCGAGGCGATGTTGCCGAGCAATCCCCAGACCCGGAAAGTGGAAAAGGACTACGAGACCATCGTGCGGCGCTGGATGGGCAAGATGGAACGGCTCGGTCTCGTGGTCAAAGGACTGTGGCTGGCGGATTTCGACACCGGCGACGGCTATCTGTGCTGGAAATTTCCCGAATTGCGCATCGGTCATTATCACAGTTATCAAGAGGGCTTCGGCGCGCGCCGTCCGCTGCACGATATCATCGAAGAACTCGATCCGGACTGGGCGCATCTGTAGGAACCCCTGGTTTCGCTTCGTCCGCTGCTTGTTCTCGCGTGTCCGAGACGGTAACCTTCACCGTTTCTCTACGTTAAAACCTGAACTGTCCCATGGAGTTCATACGCGGGTGGCATAACCTGAGGCCGCAGCATCGCGGGTGTGTCGCCACGATCGGCAATTTTGACGGCGTGCATCTCGGTCATCAGGCGGTGATCGGCCAATTGGCGGAAAAAGCCGAAAAGCTCGGTCTGCCCACCCAGGTCATCCTGTTTGAACCGCAGCCGCAGGAATTCTTCCAGCCGGACGCCGCCGTTCCGCGGCTTACGCGCCTGCGCGAAAAGCTCCAGGCACTGCGGCGCTATTCCGTGGATCGGGTCTTGTGTCTGCATTTTGACGCCGGATTCGCGGCCATGGAACCCGAGGAATTCATCCAGCGCCTGCTGGTGGATGGATTGGGTGTGCGCTATCTCGTCGTCGGAGACGATTTCCATTTCGGCCGGAAGCGGCGCGGGAATTTTGACATGCTCGCCACGGCGGGACGGCAGCACGGCTTCCAGGTCGTGAACATGCATACCGTGGCGATCGACGGGGAACGCGTCTCGAGCACGCGCATCCGCGCGGCGCTGGCGGACGGCGATCTGGTGCAGGCCGAGAAGCTCCTGGGCCGGCCGTACCGTATGTGCGGGCGCGTGGCGCATGGCGACAAGCTCGGCCGCACTCTCGGTTTTCCGACCGCCAACATTTACCTGCACCGCAAGGTGACGCCGATCAAGGGGATCTTCGCCGTGGAGGTGTTCGGCCTCAAGACCGAGCCGCTCGCCGGTGCGGCCAATATCGGCACCCGCCCGACCGTCGGCGGCACCCGCACGCTGCTCGAGGTGAACCTGCTGGACTTCAGCGAAGATATCTACGGCGCCTATGTGCAGGTGAATTTCCTGCACAAGCTGCGCGATGAGAAGCGGTTCGAGTCGCTGGAAGAGTTGCGCCGCTGGATAGAAAAGGATGTCGCGGACGTGCGCGCCTTTTTCCGCGGGTACCATCCGTTGCACCGGGAAACCGGTTGCCGGGAAAAAACCGGCTGAAATCTTTTCAAAGGTGTTCTGGTGAACGACTATAAGAATACGCTCAATCTCCCGCAGACGGATTTCCCGATGAAGGCCAATCTCGCCGTGCGCGAGCCGGAAACCCTCAAGCGTTGGCAGGAAATGGATCTCAACAAGAAACTGCGCGAGCAGGGCCGCGGCCGTCCGAAGTATGTCCTGCACGACGGGCCACCCTACGCCAACGGCGACATTCACATCGGGCATGCGGTCAACAAAATCCTCAAGGACATCATCGTCAAATCCAGAATCCTGAGCGGCTTCGATGCGCCTTACGTGCCGGGTTGGGATTGTCATGGCCTGCCCATCGAGCATGCCGTCGAGAAGAAAATCGGCAAGGCGGGGGTGCAGGTGGAGCCCTCCAAATTCCGTCAGGCTTGTCGCGAATATGCGCGCGCGCAAGTCGATCGGCAGCGCGAGGATTTCATCCGCCTCGGCGTGATCGGCGATTGGGAGCATCCGTACCTGACGATGGATTTTGCATTCGAGGCCGGCATCATTCGCGCGCTCGGGCGCATCATCGCCACCGGCCATGTGGTGCGTGGTCACAAGCCGGTGCACTGGTGCAGCGACTGTGGTTCGGCGTTGGCCGAGGCGGAAGTGGAGTACATGGACAAGACCTCGCCGGCCATCGACGTGCGGTTTGCCGTGGTTGATCCGGAAGCGTTTCTCGCCCGCGTCGAGCATGCCCCGGGGCATGCGGGCGACGGTCCGGTGAGTGTGGTGATCTGGACCACGACGCCGTGGACCTTGCCGGCCAATCAGGCGGTCGCACTGCATCCGGATCTGGAGTATGTGTTGCTGCAATGCACTGGACCTCAGGGGCATGAACGTTTGCTCATCGCTGAACCCCTGGTCAAGGAGGTGATGGGACGTTATGGCATCGAAAATTATCGGGTGTTGGCCACTTGTCGCGGCCGGGATCTGGAAGGCGTGAAGCTCAGGCATCCATTCTATGCGCGCGAGGTACCGATCATTCTCGGCGAGCACGTGACGACCGATACCGGTACCGGCGCGGTGCACACAGCGCCCGGGCACGGCCTCGAGGATTACGTGGTCGGCGAGCGCTATGGGCTCGCGGTGTACAACCCCGTGGGCGAGGACGGAAAATTTCTCCCCGGCACCGAACTTTTCGCCGGCGAACACGTATTCAAGGCCAACGATCACGTCATCGAGGTGCTCAAGTCGCGTGGCGCGCTGCTGCACGTGGTCGCGCTGAACCACAGCTATCCGCACTGCTGGCGCCACAAGACCCCGATTATCTTCCGCGCCACCTCGCAGTGGTTCATCAGCATGGAGCGACTGCGCGAACCGGCGCTACGCGCCATCGTCGGCACCCAATGGATCCCCGACTGGGGTGCGGCGCGCATCCAGGGCATGGTTGAAAATCGCCCTGACTGGTGCATCTCCCGCCAGCGCTCGTGGGGCGTTCCCATCCCGCTTTTCGTGCACCGCCAGACCGGCGAGGCGCACCCGGATACCGACCGGCTGATCGAGAAAGTGGCCAAGCGCGTCGAAGAACGCGGCATCGATGCCTGGTTTGACCTGAGGAAGGAGGAACTCCTGGGCGCGGATGCCGCGAACTACGAGAAAGTGAGCGATACCCTCGATGTCTGGTTCGATTCCGGGGTGACCCATGCCTGTGTGCTGGAACGCCGGCCGGAGCTGTCGTTTCCCGCCGATCTTTACCTCGAGGGCTCGGATCAGCACCGCGGCTGGTTTCAGTCTTCGTTGCTCACTTCGGTGGCGATGCGCGGGACGGCACCGTACAAGCGTGTCCTGACGCACGGCTTCACCGTGGACGCCAAGGGCCGGAAGATGTCCAAGTCGCTGGGCAATGTGATCGTGCCGCAGAAGGTTATCAAGGTCATGGGCGCGGATATTCTGCGTCTGTGGGTGGCGGCGACCGATTACCGCGCGGAGATGAGCATTTCCGACGAGATTCTCACGCGCATGTCCGATTCTTACCGGCGTATCCGCAATACCACGCGCTACTTCTTGGCAAGCCTTTCCGGCTTCGAGACGTCGGCGCTTCTGGCGGCGAAGGACATGTTGGCCCTGGATCAGTGGGCGTTGCAGCGGGCGCACGATCTGCAAAAGGAAGTATTGCAGGCTTACGAGGAATTCCAGTTTCATCTCATCTATCAGAAGTTGCACCAGTTCTGCGTGGTGGACATGGGCGGTTTCTATCTCGATGTTCTCAAGGACCGGATGTACACCATGCCCGCGAACAGCCGTGGACGCCGCTCGGCGCAGACGGCGATGTTTCATATTCTGGAGGCGCTGGTGCGGTGGCTGGCGCCGGTGCTGACCTTCACCGCCGAGGAAATCTGGCGCCACATGCCGGGGAAGCGGAGTGAATCGGTGTTTCTGGAAAAGTGGCACGCACTGCCGGCGCTCCCCGAGCGTGCGCTGGACATGCCATTCTGGAATGAAGTGACTGCCGTGCGACAGGCAGTGGCCAAGGAGCTGGAAAAGTTGCGTGTGGCCGGTGACATCGGTTCCGGTCTCGATGCGGAAGTGGACCTCTATGGCGATGATTCCTGGCAGGAGCGGTTACGCCGGTTGGGAGACGAGTTGCGGTTTGTATTCATCACCTCCTACGCGCGGGTACATGGGCTGGATGAGAAAACATCCGGCGCCGTGGAGACGGAGATCAAGGGGCTTTACGTACGCGTTGCGCCTTCGGCCCATCCCAAGTGCATCCGCTGCTGGCATCACCGCGAAGACGTGGGCGCGAACCAGGAACATCCGCAGATCTGCGGCCGCTGCGTGCAAAATGTCGCCGGTTCCGGCGAAACGCGGAGTTACGCCTGATGTGGCGGCTTTTGTGGATCGCTGCCGCTGTTTTCGTCGCCGATCAACTGACGAAGTTTGCGGCGGCCAATTATTTGACGCGGCATGGGGACGTACAGCTCACTTCATTTCTCAATTTTGCGCTGGTGCACAATACGGGTGCGGCCTTCGGCTTTCTGAGCTCTGCCTCCGGATGGCAAAATATTTTTTTTATTGTCGTTGCCTTGGTCGCCTGCGTTGTTATTTTGTGGATGACATGGCGTCTGTCGGCGAATGATCTCGTTCTGGGCACCGGACTCATGCTGGTCCTCGGTGGTGCCGCAGGTAATCTTACCGACCGGCTTCTTCATGGTTATGTGATTGATTTCGTTGACGTCTACTACCGTGCCTGGCATTGGCCGGCGTTCAATGTCGCCGATTCAGCCATTACCGTCGGCGCCATGTTGCTGGCGCTAGACGCACTGGGCTGGTATCCAGGGAAAAAACAACGGATGTCATGATCGCGCCGACGAGCGTCTCTGGCAAAAGTATCAGACACAGCTAAACTATTATTTGTTACAGATGGCGCGGTAGTCTATAGATGTCCACGCCTATCTTTCCACGTAAAGGAGCTTCCAATATGTTCAGGTCTGTGAAATCTTATCTGTCTGCGGCAGCTGCGAGTTTATTTTTGATTTCTCTGTCTCTATCAGTGGGCGCAACGGATCGCCCCAACAATGAGAAAGTCAATGAGGACGATCCGGTGGTAATGTGTCAGAAAACGTGTCAGGAGGAGAAAAACAAAGAGAATTATGAGGCATGCATGTTAAAGTGCAAGGAAACCCACAAAAGCACGCCGCGGGTTACCCTGCCCGAGAAAAAATAGTTTCTTCCCAAGCTGGTTTCATCCACAACGCCCGGTCTATCCGGGCGTTGTTTTATCAACGCTATTGCTGCCGTTTTTCCGGGTATTTTCTAGGCTAAGTTGCTGGAGCCCTGATCGCCTCAGCAAAACAGGGTATCATTGCGGTATGCAAGTGTATCTCGCCAACCCCCGCGGTTTCTGCGCGGGCGTCGACCGTGCCATAGAAATCGTCGAACGCGCTCTCGAATTGTTCGGAGCACCCATCTATGTCAGGCACGAAGTGGTGCACAACCGGTTCGTGGTCGATGACCTGCGCAACAAGGGCGCGGTGTTTGTCGAGGAACTTGACCAAGTCCCTTCCGGAGCGACGGTAATCTTCAGCGCCCATGGCGTTTCCCGCGCGGTGCGGGAAGAGGCCGAGCAGCGGGGATTGCGCGTGTTCGATGCGACCTGTCCGCTGGTCACGAAAGTGCATATGGAAGCGGTGCGCCATCGCAACAACGGCACGGAGTGCATTTTGATCGGCCATGCCGGGCATCCTGAAGTGGAGGGCACGATGGGACAGGCCGATACTGACATGCACCTGGTGGAGTCGGTCGAAGATGTCGTCAGGCTGAAGATCAGGGATGAATCCAATCTCGCCTATGTCACCCAGACCACGCTCTCCATGGACGATACGGCGCGGATTGTTTCCGCGTTGCGCGCGCGTTTTCCGCATATCAGGGGTCCGAAGAAGGACGATATTTGTTACGCCACGCAGAACCGCCAGGATGCGGTTAAAACACTGGCGAAGACGGTAGACGTCATGCTGGTGGTCGGCTCGTCCAATAGCTCGAATTCCAATCGATTGCGCGAAGTGGCGGAAGGGTTGGGCGTGCGCGCCTACATGATCGATGCACCGGAAGATATCCGGCATGAATGGCTGGCGGGCGTGCAGAAAATAGGACTGACCGCGGGCGCCTCGGCGCCGGAAGTTCTGGTCCAGAAAATTATTGCGCGTTTGCAGGAATGGGGCGCACGGCTGGTCAAGGAAAATCCCGGCAACCCTGAAAGTGTCAGCTTCCCGATACCGAAGGCATTACGGTCACGTTCCGGGCTCTAGCCATCCAGGCCAGGTTCAGGTTGGTGATGACTGTATCTTGTTATTTGGCGGTCCAGCTCACCCAGGTTCCGAGATTCTTCCGGTTCCACTCGCGTCTGCCGGTCGCATCGATTCTGAGCGCTCCGTTACCCGCTTGTAGGCCGCTGGGTGTTGCGGTGAGCGTATAACCGCAACTGAGTAAGGCACCGGCACCGGAGCAGTTGCCCTGAATGTTTCCCGCCACCGGGTTGCCAACGCTGTAGTAACCATTTTCGGAAGTCGTGCTGCTAATGCGCAGACTCCCGGTGGTCGCCGTGTTGCAACTATTCGTGCTGCTGGTGATGAGTGTTGCGGCATACCAGCTGCAGTCGGAAAAATACTTTTCCTGTTGATTGACGATAGAGAGAAGCAAGGTTTGTGCTTCAGAACGTCGTGCCTGTGTCACGTAATCCCGGTAACTGGGGTAGGCGATGCCGGCGAGGATACCGATGATGACCACGGTTATCATCAGTTCGATCAACGTAAAACCAAGGTATAAACGTTTCTTCATGTGGGAGTTCTCAGGAATCTGGCGCTTGATTCTGAAGTATAGACTTCCATCCGGTTAACGCAAAACGTTGTTCCGCGTGTCGGGAAATGAGTGTTTGCGACTACGGCATGTAACATGAGCAACACTTGCATGATAAACAACAGCATCTATAGAAGATTTGCGACTGAGACTAAACGCGACTTGTGTCCACACCCACCTTCCGCTTCGCGTGGAAGGTGGGTGGGATTTCTGTTGTCTTATGGTTGAGCGACGGTTAATCGTGCCAGAAGGACTTCTGCGGATTGTTCGATAGGTCGAGCGGCACTTGAGTCGAACCGCCCGACACGTTGACAAGGCCCGTGGTCCCGCCACTCCTCACGACAATCACCACTTCGGAGGGTATACCTCCGCCGATTGTGTTCGACCGATCCGGGACGAGATCCCCATTGAGGTCCACACCCGGTGTGGCGTCGAGGAAATTTAAGGCATAAACCTTGGCAGTGCCTTCCGAGGCGGCGCAGGTGGCGGTCGCGCTGGTATCGTTCGACGGCGTGAACGTGGTGACATAGAGCACGCCTTCGAAGATCGTGGTCTTGGCCAGGACCTTTTCGCCAACCCAGTTTGTGCTTAGCCCGTTGGGCAATGAGATATTGTTCAACTCCTGAAGATCAATATACCAGCCCTTGGCGGCCTTGATGGCAGCAAGTGCCGCGGCATAACCCGAGCTTGTCGAATCCGCAAGGGTGTCAACGGTGGCATTGAACATTGTTGTCTCGGTGATAGCGCTTGGAGTGGTCGCCGGAGCGCCCGTGATGTAGTTCACGTCCCGGAAGGCATATATCCGGTTGTGAACCGCTTCCTGGACTGGAGTCAGATTCGTGGTCAGCAAGTCCAGTGGATCTTCCCGGTCGCCGCTCCCGATGGTAACCAAATCGTAGAGCGCAGTGGAAGAAAATGTTGAATCTTCGACTGGCGCCACGTCCGGCGGATAGAAGAACTTGCGCCGGTTCTGTTTGGTGGTCGCGGAACAGCTCATGCGGGTGTCCCCCGTGCAACCCACGTCGGCAAATACAAAACCGGAGGTCGAGCCGTTACTGCCGGTACCCAGATTGGTGGCCAGGTCTATGCGCCACAGCTGTCCTCCGGTATCGCCGACGTAGAGCCGGTCGGTGCGTCCATCGCCGTTCGTATCGTTCACGGCAAGGTCGGAGGGGATGCTGTATTGCATGTTCGTCAGCACCAGATCGGCGCTGCTGTCGCTACTGGCCCACCACAGGCGCGCGCCTGTAAAGGGGTCGGCCATATAGATGGCGTGACCCATGCTGTCCGTGCCGGTTGGAATGCCATTGTCCTGATTCGTATCGTAGCCGCCACCAAAGAGCAGCACGGTCCGCGACTTGGTGTCGTCGGTTTTCGGATTGGCATCGTCGCATTCCGAGCCGCTGCAGGCGTAACGGACGCGCGTGACCAGGGGCCTGGACCAGGTCTGGCCGAGCTGGGTGTAGGATCCGCTTCCGCCCTGGATCACCCACATCAGTTTAGGAGTGACCTTGTTGGCGGTGTCACCCGGACCGGTCACCTTGTTGGGTGACGGAGTGACATCGAAGGCGTATATATTGCGACCACCGCGGCGCATGCCGATGAACATATACACCTTGTCACCGGCGGCGGGATCGATGGTGCCGTCGTTGTTGATGTCCTTGACCCAGAACGAGGGCGTACCGTCCAGCCCGGTGATATGGTTGCCGTCAGCACCCTGCGCCAGCGAATATTGCTGGTTCAGCATCTCCTGGGGAATGAATGCCCATTCTTCTGCTCCGGTGCTGCTGTTGATCATGTGCACGGCGCCGTCGTTCGTACCCACGAACAGCTTGATAATCGGCTTATTGGGATCAGGTGCGCCCAATAGTGTCGACTCGAAGCCGTAGGTAATGGCGGCCGGACGGCTGTGCAGCGGGTCGGCAAAGGCCCAACGGGCGTCCGCGGTCGAGGTGTTGCTGGCCTTGTTGTAGACGTATTGACTGGCAGTCGTCCAATCATCATAGCTGTCCTTGCTCAGCATCCAATTGATCAGGTCGTCCACGTCGGTGCTCGTGGCGGTCGACGCCAACCCCAGAATGGTGGGGTTGGACACCGCCGCGCTGCGCAGCGTATTGCTGGACGCGGTGCCGATGACGAACGGTGACGCGGGCGACGATGCGCTCAGTCCGGTGTAGCTCCCCCGGTAGGTGTAAACCTGGCGAGTCGGGCTGGCGTTGTAGGCGGCTATGTGCGAGCCGGCCCCGCCCTGGGTGACGTTGGCGCCGTCTTGGGTTGTCGTGGTCGCCCAGTAACTGACCGCGGTATCCAGTATTTTGGATTGAATGTCGGTGGCGGGCACGTTGTTGAAATCGATGATATCGCCGAACGTGCATGTTCCGGCGTCGGATTGTGTTCTGTTACACAGCGCGAATTTCTTGATGTTTCCGTCCCACGTCACGGAACTCGATGGCTTGAAGAAGGCGAAATAGAGTTCGTCGCGGTTGAACAGTTTGTTGAACGCGTTGATGGAAAGGCTCGGAGACGTGAAGGAGGCATTCGTTTGCAGAATGTCCGTAATGGCGCCCTGCAAGGCGGTCGACAACTGGTCCGCGTCGTCGGCGTTGTAGTATTTGCCGCCGCCTTTGCTGGCGGCTTGCTGAAGCAAGGCCAAGCCGCTGGCTGAAATGGAACCGCCAAAGCCGATGGTATAGGTGCTCACCACCTGATTGCCCGGCAGGCCCGAATAGACGTCATGGGTATGCATCCAGCCGGACAGTTCATCGAGGCAGCTCGGGCTGCTACAAGTGCCAATGCCGGATAATCCTTTGATCTTGGTATCCGCACTGGTGTCGTTGGTTGGATCACCGTCCGTGACGTAGATAATGTAAGCCGTTTGACAACCGAACTTGAAAGGAGATATGTAGGTGCCGGTGTTATAGGCTGAATTGCCGGCAGCGATCGCGTCATACTTGCCACCGTTGTTGCAGGCGCTGTTGGTTACGTTTTGTGCGCACGAATCCTGGTGCGGCGTCTGCACCGGCGAGGGATTGCCGTAGGTGACAGTCAGCCCGCCAAAATAGCGGTAGACTTCCCACATGGTTTCCGCCAACGGCGTGTAGGTGCTCGCGGTGAGACTGTCGACCACGTTTTTCATGATCGTGCGGCGCGTGTCATCCATCGTGTCAATTCTGAATATTACGCGTCCGCCATCCGGTGATGTATTGTTCTCATTAAACACCGTCAATCCGAAGCGGATGGACTTGTTGGCGTCGATGATGCTTTTGACCGCGTCCTTGGCCACGCTTATGCGTGTCTTGGTCACCAGCAAGTTGGGGTTGTTCGAGTAATTCATGTAATTGGCGTTATAGAGCACCGGGGTGGCGTTGCTGGTGAAGTTGGTCCAGTTGAACGCCTGGTTGGCGGTCGACGTATAGGCGACGGATGTCGAATCGCGCGGAAAAGTGTTATCCCCGGCCGTCTGACCGTTAGTCGTGCCGTCGGCCATGCAGTCCACGTACGTGATAGTGCTGTTGTCCTTGTTGTTCAGTGTTTTCCAGTTCTTGTTGTTGTTGTTTCCGGTGTTATCCCAGCGCGCGATTTTTGTCGAGCCATAAAATCCGCTGCTGTTCAGCGCCGAGGTGGAGTTGAGGCATTTATTCTTGGTCGCGGTGAACCAGTCGCTGGAAGAGTTGCTGGGCGGGGTACTGCTGAACGACCAGTAAATCCGTCCGCTGATGGATGAACAGTTGCCGGGTTTACCGGCATTGGCGTTGCTGATGCCCGTGAGCGTATCGAGATTGCCGGTGCAGTAGTTAATGGATGGATCGTAGGCCGGGCGCGTGCTGCTGATGACGGTGTCCATACTTCCCGAGTTGTCGAGAATGATCATCACGTTCGGGGAGTCATCTCTTTGCACCTGGGGTGCCATCAGGTAGATGTCTGTATCTTTGGCTTGAGTCTGGGCGATACCCGACATGCCGATAATCACGACAGT
>NZ_JBGQKW010000001.1:0-117896 GCF_041499725.1 Sulfuricaulis sp. | reverse complement strand
GGGCTCAAGGCTTTCACCGCCGCGGTGCTGGGCGGCATCGGCAACATCGCCGGGGCGATGCTGGGCGGCTTGCTGCTCGGCGTGATCGAAAGTCTCGGCGCCGGCTACATCGGCGAGCTGACCGGCGGATTCCTCGGCAGCAATTACCAGGACGTCTTCGCTTTCTTTGTATTAATCCTGGTGCTGATTGTCCGGCCTTCGGGCCTTCTCGGCGAGCGCGTGGTCGAGCGTGCCTGACAATCGCATGACAACCTTGAGCCAACGCTGGCAACAGTGGAGACATGACCGTCGCGCGGTATGGCTGGTGTATATCGCCCTGGCCATGCTGCTGGCGGTCCTGCCGTTTCTGACCGGTGCCGCACTCGGGCGCGGATGGGTGCGCATCCTCGATTTCACGCTGCTCTACGTCATGCTGGCGCTGGGACTCAACATCGTCGTGGGTTATGCCGGCCTGCTCGATCTGGGGTACATCGCCTTCTACGCCGTCGGCGCGTATATGTATGCGCTGCTCGCCTCGCCGCATTTTGATTTGCACCTGCCGTTCTGGGCGCTGCTGCCACTGGGGGCGGGCCTCGCGGGCATTTTCGGGATTCTGCTGGGGGCGCCCACGCTCAGGTTGCGCGGCGATTATCTGGCCATCGTCACACTCGGGTTCGGTGAGATCATTCGCATCTTTCTCAACAACCTTAATGCGCCGGTCAACATCACCAACGGCCCCCAAGGCGTCAATCTGATCGACCCGGTGGCCTTCGGCGGTTTCTCCCTTAGCCAGCCGCACGAATTTTTCGGTGTGAGTTTTCCCGGCCTTTATGCCTATTACTATCTGTTTCTCGCACTCGCGCTGCTGGTGATCTTCGTGTCGCTGCGCCTGCAGAATTCGCGCATCGGGCGGGCGTGGGTGGCGATCCGCGAGGACGAGGTGGCCGCCGAGGCCATGGGCATCAACACGCGCAATATCAAGCTGCTCGCGTTCGCCATGGGTGCGTCCTTCGCCGGCATCAGCGGCGGATTATTCGCCGGGTTCCAGGGTTTTATCAGTCCGGAAAGTTTCAATCTGTTCGAGTCGATCATTATCCTGTGCATGATCGTGCTGGGCGGCATGGGCAACATTCCCGGCGTCATTCTCGGCGCGGTGCTGCTCACGGTGTTTCCCGAGGCGCTGCGTTACCTCGGCGAGCTGCAGCACTACCTGTTCGGAAGCGTTCTCGTGGACCCGTCCGATTTGCGCATGCTGATATTCGGGCTCGCACTCATCCTCATCATGATTTTCCGGCCGGCCGGGCTGCTGCCGTCGGTGCGTCGCCGCCGCGAATTCGGTTCCGATGCCTCCGTGCTCGCGCAGGAACAGGCCTCGCTATATGACACCCAGCGCTGAAGAAAAACCGCAGAGGCGTCTCGACACGCTGCTCACGGTCAGCCAGGTGAGCAAGCATTTCGGCGGGCTGGCGGCGCTGCAGGACGTGTCCCTGCATATTCATGCCGGCGAAATTTACGGTCTCATCGGCCCGAACGGCGCTGGGAAAACGACGCTATTCAATGTTCTGACCGGCATATACAGGCCGGATGCCGGTCGCATCGAACTGAAGGGACGGGCGGTAGCGGGACGCAAGCCCAATCAGGTGGCGACGCTGGGCGTGGCGCGCACGTTCCAGAACATCCGTTTATTCGCCAACATGACGGCACTCGAGAACGTCATGGTCGGGCGGCACGTGCGCACGCACGCCGGCATTGTCGGCGCGGTGTGGCGCGATTCCGCCACCCGCGCGGAAGAGGCGGCGATAGCGGCGCGCGCGCATGAGCTGCTGGAATACGTCGGTATCGCCCGGGATGCGCACATGCTGGCCAAGCATCTCCCGTACGGCGACCAGCGCCGGATCGAAATCGCGCGCGCCCTGGCCACCGATCCGATGTTGCTGGCGCTCGATGAACCCGCGGCGGGCATGAATCCCAGCGAGACCGCCCAACTCCAGACATTGCTGCAGAAAATTCGCGACGGCGGCGTGACGCTGCTGCTCATCGAGCATGACGTGAAGCTGGTGATGGGGCTGTGCGATCGCGTCGCCGTGCTCGACTACGGCAAGAAGATCGCCGAAGGCGCACCGGCCGAGGTCCGGCGCGATCCGCGCGTGATCGAGGCTTATCTGGGCGGCGAGCTGGCATGAGCAGCGGCATGAATATTCTGCAAACGCGCGGCCTGGAAGTGGCCTATGGCGGCATCCGTGCCGTCAAGGGCGTGGACCTGACGGTGCACCGCGGCGAGCTCGTGTGCCTGATCGGCGCCAACGGCGCCGGCAAGACCACGATGCTCAAGTCGCTGTGCGGCATGCTCGCGCCCAGCCACGGCGAGATTCTTTATGAAGGCGAGTCCATCACCGGCAAACCGTCGTACGAGCTGGTGCGTCGCGGGATTTCGCTGGTGCCGGAAGGACGCGGAATATTTGGGCGTCTGACCGTCGAGGAAAATATCAAGATCGGCGCCTATGCGCGACGCGACCGCGCCGGGATCCGCGCGGACATGGATCGTCTCTACGATCTGTTCCCGCGGCTGTCAGAGCGCCGCGTTCAACAGGCCGGAACGCTTTCGGGCGGCGAACAACAGATGCTGGCGATCGGCAGGGCGCTCATGTGCCGTCCGCGCTTGCTGCTGCTCGACGAGCCGAGCATGGGGCTCGCGCCCATGCTGGTACAGAAGATTTTTCACACCATCAAGCGTATTGCCGAGGAAGGCGTGACGTTGTTGCTGGTGGAGCAGAATGCCAAGCTTGCGCTCGGGATCAGTCATCGCGGCTATGTCATGGAAAGCGGTAAAATTATTCTCACCGATTCCGCCGAGGCGCTGCTCAAGAACCCGAAAGTCCGACACGCCTATCTGGGTGGATGACGAACGCAGGTGGCGTGGACTTTCCTGACCCTGCGGAAAAGGGAAGCGGGGACGTTCAGCTCTCTGCATCCTGATGCAAGATGATCACTCCACGAGCCGGTATCCGACGCCGGTCTCGGTGATCAAGTGCCGTGGCTGAGCCGGGTCCGATTCGAGCTTTTGCCGAAGGTGCGCCATGTAGGTCCGCAGATAATGACTGTCTTCGACATGCGACGGTCCCCAAACCTCTTTGAGCAATTGACGGTGCGTATGTACCTTGCCGGCGTTTCGGATCAGCACCGTCAGCAGGCGATACTCGATGGCTGTCAGGTGAATCTGCTGTTCCGCGCGGTAAATTTGCCGGTTGATAAGATCGACCCGAACGTCGCCGAAGCGGAACTCGCGGTTTTCCTTTCCGTCGGCGTCGACCGTCGCGCGCCGGCGCAGCACCACGCGGACGCGTGCCATCAGCTCGCCGACACCGAAGGGTTTGGTCAGATAGTCATCAGCGCCGGCATCCAACGCGTCGATCTTGTCGGATTCCTGGGTTCTGGCGGAGAGCACGACGATGGGGAGAGCCGTCCAGGAACGGATGTCGCGAATGACGTTGACGCCGTCCATGTCGGGCAGGCCCAGATCGAGAATCAGGATATCGGGCTTGCGGGTGGCCGCCTCGACCAACGCCTGTTTGCCGGTCTCCGCCTCATGGACAATGAAGCCCTCCGCTTCCAGCGAGGTGCGGAGGAATCGCCGGATCTGCTTTTCATCCTCGGCGATGATGGCGACGGGCTGATGCGGAGTCATTGTCCGTGCGTCGTCCTGTCAGCGGTTTCTTCGACGGTCTCGTCGGGCTCCTGAACCGGAGGGGCGTCGAGCAACGGCAAGGTGAACGTGAAGCGGGCGCCGCTCTCGTCGGTATTTTCGGCCCAGATTCTACCCCGGTGCGCCTGCACAATCGCCTTGCAGATGGCGAGCCCGAGTCCCACGCCCGGTGTGGCCGACTCCTTCTGCCCGCGCGTGAATTTGTCGAAGACGGTCTCGATGATGTCCGGGGGCAGGCCCGGACCGTTATCGGTGACCGTGACCCAGAGCTCGCGATCCAGGGTTTCGGCGCCGATGCGGATCTGGCTGCCCGGCGGCGTGTATTTCGTCGCGTTTTCGATCAGGTTGCACAGCACCCGCTCGATCAACACGCTGTCCACGTAGATCAGTGGGAGCGAGGTCTCCAGCGACACCTTGATGTCGTGGTTCGCGATGGCATGTCGCAGGGATCGAAGTGCGCTGCCGACGATCTCCTCCAGGACATGCCATTGGCGGTTAAGCTGCACGTCGCCGGACTGGAGCCGGGCCATGTCGAGGAGATTGTTGACCAGGTCGCTCATGCGCACGGCTTGTTCGTGCATGGCTTCGGCGAGCTCGTGGCGGCTGTGTTCCGACAGATGGGTGTCGGCTTCCAAGGTGCTCGCTAGCCCCACTAGCGCGGTCAGCGGCGTGCGCAGATCGTGCGAGATGGCGGTCAGGAGTGAATTGCGCAAGCGTTCCGACTCGATCTTCAGGAGCGCGCCCTGCGCGACGTCCACGAAGTGCACGCGTTCCAGCGCCAGGGCAATTTGCGATGCAAATGTCTCCAGGAGACGGTGCTGCTCGGGCACGAAGATCAAGCGCGGATTGCTCGGTGCCAACGCCAACACGCCGCGCGGACGGATCGGTGCCTTCAGCGGGATATAGTAGGTGGAGCTGCCGGACAGCGTGTTGGTTCCTAATCCGGCTGGTTGCTGATGATCGAAGACCCATTGCGCGATCGCCGTATCCAACGCCATGCCGTGTGGCGGCTCGCTCTCCCGGGGCTGAGGCAGCGCGATCTTCTCCGACAGGTCCGGAAGCAGGATGGCCGTTTCCGCCAGAAAGACGCCTTGCAGATGCCGGTTGGCGATCTCCAGGATTTGCTCCGGCTGCAGCGCGGCACCCAGCTCGCGCGCCATTTCGTAGAGCGCCTTGGCACGTCGCTCACGCAGCGTCGCGACGCGCGCCTGGTAGCGCATGTTCGCCGTTAGTTGGCTGATTACCAGCGCTACCGCCAACATCACCGCGAACGTAAGAAGATATTGAGTATCAGAAACGGCAAAGGAGAATCGCGGCGGAACGAAAAAGAAATCGAACGCGGCCACGGAGAGCACGGAACTCAGGATCGCCGGCCCGCGGCCGAACTGGAACGCGATGAGCATCACGCTCAGCAGATAAAGCATGATGATATTGGTGAGTTCGAGGTAGTTCGCGAGGGGTGTCGCGACGGCGGTACCGAGCGCGCAGATCGCTACAGCGACGAGGTAACCCCATCTCCGCGACTGGCGCTTCTCGCTCAACGCGGAGCTGCGAAAATCGACTGTCTCCTCAGTGGGCGTGGCCCTGCCTGCCGGCTCATGGCCGACGACGTAGACATCGATGTCGCTGGCCATCAGTGACAGCTCTTCGGCCAATGGAATGGAAAAGCGGCGGCGCCACCCTGGGCGTGACGTCTTGCCGACGACGAGTTTTGAGACGTTGCGGCTGCGGGCATAGCTGAACAGAGTCGAGGCGGCGTCCTCACCCGTCATGGTAGTCGTCTCCGCCCCCAACTCCTGGGCAAGACGCAGAATCTTCAGAATCCGGTCGCGGGTCTCTTTGGGCAGTCGCTGAAGACGCGGTGTTTCGACATAGGCCGCGATCCAATCGGCGTGAAGATTTCCAGCCAGCCGCGCGGCGCTCCGGATCAACTTCTCGGCATCGGGCCCGGGCCCCACGCAGACCAGCAGGCGTTCCTTCGCCTGCCACATGCCGCGAATCGACTTGTCCTCGCGGTACTCGCGCATCTGGGCGTCGACCCGATCCGCAGTGCGGCGCAGCGCAAGCTCGCGCAACGCGATCAGATTGCCCTTGCGGAAGAAGTTCTGGATTGCCTGCTCGGCCTGGTCCGGGATGTAGACCTTGCCTTCCTTGAGGCGCTGCAACAATTCATCGGCCGGCAGGTCGACGACGGTCACTTCGTCGGCGTGATCGAAGACGGTGTCGGGAATCGTCTCCCACACCCGTATTCCCGTGATCTGCCCGACGATGTCGTTCAGACTTTCCAGATGCTGGACGTTGACCGTGGTGAGGACGTCGATGCCGGCATCGAGCAACTCCTGCACGTCCTGCCAGCGCTTGGCGTGACGGCTGCCCGCGACGTTGGTATGGGCCAGTTCGTCGACGATAAGCACCGCAGGCCTGCGCGCCAGCGCGGCGTCGAGATCGAATTCGGTGAGTTGTTTGCCGCGGTATTCGATTTTCTTCGGCGGCAGGATCTCCAGGCCCTCAAGCATTTCCGCCGTATCGCTACGCCCATGGGTCTCGACGAGCCCGACCACCACGTCCATGGCCTGCTGCTTGAGCATGTGGGCGGCGGACAGCATGGCGAAGGTCTTGCCGACGCCGGCGCAGGCGCCGAAGAACAACTTGAGTTTGCCACGGCGCGCTTTCTGTTCTTCGCGCTGTACGCGTTCGAGCAGTTGATCGGGATTGGGACGATCTTCGATCATCGGAAACTCAGCGAAGTTGATCAAGTGCCAGGTTGAGTTTAAGCACGTTTACCCGCGGTTCGCCGAGAATCCCGAACTGGCGGTCCCGCGTGTGTTCTGCGATTAGCACGTGCACGCGGTCAGCATCGAGGCGACGCGTGCGCGCAATCCGGTTCGCCTGATAATACGCCGCCGCCGGGCTGATGTCTGGGTCAAGACCGCTAGCTGACGCTGTGACGAGGTCGGCAGGCACTGGTGCGGTATTGTCGGGGTCGGCGTCGCGCAGGGCCTTGATCCGCGCCGTGACGGCATCGGTGAGCGCCGGGTTGGTCGGCCCCTGGTTGGAGCCGCTGGAGGAGCCCGCGTTATAAGGATACGGCCCGGTCGCCGACGGCCGGCTCCAGAAATATTTCGGGCTGCTGAAAGACTGCCCGATGAGCTCGGAGCCAACCGGCTTGCTGTCGCGCATGACCAGACTGCCGTTGGCTTGATGCGAAAACAGTGTTTGGGAGGCGACTGTTACCACCAGCGGATAGACAACGCCGGTGATGACGGTCAGGTAGACCAACATCGTAAGACCAGATTTCAGGTGATTCAACATGATAAGTTCTCCAATAAAACCCCGGTTCGCCCTTGTTACGCCAGGCTCAGCCCGACGAGGACCATATCGATTAGTTTGATGCCGATGAAGGGCGCGATGATACCGCCGAGACCATAGATCAGAAGGTTGTCGCGCAGCAGCCGGGCGGCGCCGACCGGCCGGTAGCGCACGCCTTTGAGCGCGAGCGGGATCAGCGCGATGATGATGAGCGCGTTGAAAATCACCGCCGAGAGAATCGCGCTTGCCGGCGTGGCGAGATGCATGATGTTAAGGGCGTCGAGCTGCGGGTAGGTCGTCGCGAACGCCGCCGGGATGATGGCAAAGTATTTGGAGACGTCATTGGCGATCGAAAACGTCGTTAGCGAACCGCGCGTCATGAGCAGCTGCTTACCGGTTTCCACGACTTCGATCAGTTTCGTGGGATTGGAGTCGAGGTCGACCATGTTCCCGGCCTCCTTGGCGGCCTGGGTGCCGGTGTTCATCGCCACTGCGACGTCCGACTGCGCCAGCGCCGGGGCGTCGTTGGTGCCGTCGCCGGTCATTGCCACGAGCCGCCCCTGCGTTTGATACTCGCGGATCAGCTTGAGCTTCGCCTCGGGCGTCGCCTCCGCCAGAAAATCATCCACGCCCGCCTCGGCGGCGATGGCGGCGGCGGTGAGTTTGTTGTCGCCGGTGATCATCACCGTCTTGATGCCCATGCGGCGCAATTGTGCGAAGCGCTCCTTGATTCCGCCCTTGACGATGTCCTTCAGCTCGATGACACCGAGCACCTTGGTATCCTTCGCCACCACGAGCGGCGTGCTGCCGCGGCGCGCCACTTCGTCGACCAGCGTGTTGACCTCTGACGGGAAGCGTCCGCCTTGGGAATCCACCCAGGCACGGATGGCATCGGCCGCGCCCTTGCGGATCTGATGTCCCTCCAGGTCGACGCCGCTCATGCGGGTCTTGGCACTGAAGTGAATAAAGGTTGCGCCGAGCCCGTGGACGTCCCGCTCGCGCAACCCGAACTTCTGTTTGGCGAGCACCACGATGCTGCGTCCTTCGGGCGTCTCATCCGCGAGCGAGGAAAGTTGCGCGGCGTCTCCCAGGTCGTGTTCGGTGACACCATGCGCCGGCAGGAAATTGGTCGCCTGGCGGTTACCCAGCGTGATTGTGCCGGTCTTGTCGAGCAGCAGTACGTCCACGTCACCGGCCGCTTCGACCGCGCGACCCGAGGTCGCGATGACATTCGCGCGCAGCATGCGTCCGATGCCGGCGAGGCCGATCGCCGAGAGCAGGCCGCCGATCGTCGTCGGAATCAGGCACACCAGCAGCGCGACTAGCACGGTGATGGTGACTGGCGTCCCGACCTTGGCGACCTCGACGCTGTAGAGTGAGAACGGCAGCAGGGTGGCGGTGGTTTTCAGGAAAATAAGGGTAAAGCCCACCAGCAGGATGAGGAGGGCGATCTCGTTCGGCGTTTTCTGGCGCCGCGCGCTTTCGACCATCGCGATCATACGGTCGAGAAAGGTCTCGCCCGGATCGACGGTCACCCGTACTACCAGCCAGTCGGACAGCACTTGGGTACCGCCGGTGACCGAGGAGAAATCTCCGCCCGCCTCACGGATCACTGGCGCGGACTCGCCCGTGATCGCCGCTTCATTGACCGAGGCGACTCCTTCGATGACCTCGCCGTCTGCGGGGATGATATCTCCGGCCTCGACCAGAAAGATGTCGCCCTTGCGCAGTTGCGCAGAGCTGACTTGGGTAAACGCGGTGCCGTGCTTCGGTTTGGCGAGTTTCTTGGCAACGACGTCGCGCTTAACGGCGCGCAATGCCGCGGCCTGCGCCTTGCTGCGGCCTTCGGCGATGGCCTCGGCGAAGTTGGCGAATAGCACGGTGAACCACAGCCAGAACGTGATGGCCAGGATGAAACCGGCCGGCGCCTCGCCGTGACCGCCCAGGGCCTGGAAATACAGAATGGTCGTGAGGATGCTGCCGAGGTACACGACGAACATCACCGGATTCTTCCACTGGTGCTGAGGCAGCAGCTTGAGGCAGGCGTCGACCAAGGCCTGCCGGAAGATATCTCCGGTGACCAGGGACCGGCGCAGTGCGGGCATCGCCTTAACTTGTGTAGTCATCTGTATGTCTCCTTAAAGATTTCGCTGAGGCGTAGCCTAGTGAACGCCGATCATGACCAGGTGCTCGACGATCGGACCGAGCGCCAGCACCGGGAAGAAGGCGAGCGCGCCGACGATCACGACGACGCCAACCAGCAACCCGACGAAGAGCGGTGTGTGGGTGGGGAGCGTGCCGGCGCTTACCGGAATCTTTTTCTTGGCCGCGAGCGCCCCGGCGATGGCGAGCACCGGCACCGCCAGCCAGTAGCGACCGAGCAGCATGGCGAGCCCAAGCGCGCTGTTGTAAAACGGCGTGTTCGCCGAGAGCCCCGCGAACGCGCTGCCGTTGTTGTTGGCCGCGGACGAGAAGGCGTAGAGAATCTCCGAAAAGCCGTGCGCTCCGGGGTTGGCCACGCCGGCTTTGCCGGGATCGACCATGACCGCGATCGCCGTGCCCACGAGAATCACGAGCGGCACGAGCAACAGCGCCACCGCCGCCATCTTCATCTCGAAGGCCTGGATCTTCTTGCCGAGGTATTCCGGCGTGCGGCCGATCATCAGCCCGGCCACGAACACCGCGACGATGGCGAAGATCAGCATGCCGTAAAGGCCCGAGCCGACGCCGCCAAAGACCACCTCGCCCAGCTGCATATTCCACATCGGCACGAGTCCGCCGAGCGGCGTGAACGAGTCGTGCATCGCGTTCACCGAGCCGTTCGAGGCGACGGTGGTCGCGGTGGCCCAGAGCGCGGAATTCACGATACCGAAGCGCGTCTCCTTGCCCTCCATGTTGCCTCCGGCCTGCAGGCTGCTCGCGGTCTGATCGACGCCCAGTTTCGACAACGCCGGAATGCCGGATTGCTCCGAGCCGACGCAGAGTGCGAGCATGGCGACGAAAATCACGGTCATCGCGGCCAGCACCGCCCAGCCCTGGCGCGTGTCGCCGACCATGCGGCCGAAGGTGTAGGTCAGCGCTGCGGGGATCAGAAGAATGGCCAGGACCTCGAGGAAATTCGAAAGCGGCGTCGGATTTTCCAACGGATGGGCCGAGTTCACATTGAAGAAGCCGCCACCGTTGGTGCCGAGTTGCTTGATGGCGATCTGCGAGGCCGCCGGGCCGACCGCGATCACCTGTTCCTTCTGCGTCGCCTTTTCGGTGACAGGATTTCCCTTTTCATCCTTGACCGGCTGGCCGGCGGCGTCGAGCTTCGGGTTGTCGTACTCCACCGATTCCACCAGCGGCACCGTTTTGTAGGCCGAGAAGGTTTGCACCATGCCCTGGCCGACAAGCACCAGCGCCAGAATGAGCGACAGCGGTAGAAGGATATATAAGGTACTGCGCGTGAGATCGACCCAGAAATTGCCGATAGTGTCGGCGGTTTTCCGCGCAAACCCGCGGATCAGCGCGACGAGTACCGCCATGCCGGTCGCCGCGGAGACGAAGTTCTGCATCGTGAGCGCCAGCATTTGGGTGAGATAGCTCATGGTGGTCTCGCCGCCGTAACCCTGCCAATTGGTGTTGGTGGCGAAGCTCACGGCCGTGTTGAAGGAAGAATCCTCCGTTACGGCGGGCAACGCCTGCGGGTTCAGCGGCAGGTAGGCCTGCAGCCGCTGCAGCGCGTAGACTGCGAGCGCGCCGAGCAGGTTGAACACGAGCATGGCCAGCGCGTACTGTGTCCAGCGCATTTCTTGCGTCGGTTTCACGCCGCACAGCCGGTACAGCAGGTTCTCGAACGGTGCGCCGAAGCGATTCAGGAACGCCACACGGCCCTCGTACACGTTGGCCATGTAGGCGCCGAGTGGTTTCACCAACAGCAGCAACACGCCCAGATACAGCGCGAGCTGCAAATAGCCGTTAGCAGTCATCAGAATTTCTCCGGGAAGAATAGCGCGACGACTAAATAGACGAAGACGGCGACCGCCAGGATCAGGCTCAGCAGATAGGTCCAGGTCATGCGCCCCTCCTCAACAGCCGATCGAAGGCGTAGACCAGCCCGATGGTGAGCACGAAGAAACCGACGATGATCGCCACGTAAACGAAATCCATAACACGAACCTCCGCTCAGGAAAGACCACGGCGCGAACTATAGGGAAAGTCGGATGGAAATCTCGTGGAGATTCAGTGTGGGAGTGTTAAAAAACCATAAAAATACGTTTACGCGCGGGAAATTGTCCGGCTCGCGGGTCCAGATCCACGACCGGAACGACGATATATAAAGAATCCCTGATTTTGTTCCCGGTGCGCCGGGTCAGAACTCGACGGATTGTGTGCTGGTCTTCGAAGGCGTGGGTCCAAGACGCCGGACAATTTCTGACTCCAGACATTTGGCTTGTTCGGAATCGAGCAGCTGGTGACGATCGCGGCTGTTGACGAAGAAAATGTCCTCGGCGCGCTCGCCGTAGGTGGCGACCTTGGCCGCCACCAGGTTCACGCGGCACTGCTTTAGAGCCAGCGCCACCTGATACAGCAATCCCGGACGATCCTGCGCCGTGACTTCCATGATGGTCAGTTGTCCCTTCGGCGAAGGTCCGAAGACCACGCGCGTCTCGATCGGGAAGTGCTTCAATTGGCGTGGCAGGCTGGCCGATTGCGGATCGCGCCCCGGTTGAGGGTTCAGTATCTGGTCGCGCATCGTCTTCTGCAATTGTGCGAGCGCGCGCGGGTCGCTCACCGGCTGATCGGAGTGGTCCAGTACCACGAAGGTATCCAGCGCGAAACCGTTGTGCAACGTGTGAATGCGCGCGTCCATGATGGATAGATTGAGGCGGTCGAAACCCGCGGTCATGACGACGAACAGGTCATCGCGGTCCGGTGTGTAGATCAGGAACTCGCTGCCGCCGAGCTCGGGTGTGTAACGCGTGGCCACGATCGGCAAATCGGTGGCATGCGCCCCGGCAATAACCTGCGCGTGCCACGCTAGACTCTCGGCGTCGTAGGGCAGGAAATATTCTCCGTCCAGGTCCTGCCAGAAACGGTTGACCTGTACCTCGGAAAGTCCGGCCGGGCCCAGCTTTTCCAGCGCTGACCGGCGCAGATCGGCGATGTGCTCCTGCAGATCGATCGGCTGGGCGATGCCGCGACGCAGCAGCCGCGTGGTGGCGCTGTAGAGCTGCGACAGCAGTCGTCCTTTCCAGGCGTTCCACACGGCGGGGCTGGTGCCGCGCATGTCCGCCACCGTGAGCAGATACAGGTTGTCGAGATGTTCCTGATCGCCGACCAGTTGCACAAAATGCATCACAACGTCGGGGTCGGAGATGTCCTCGCGCTGGGCGGTGCTCGACATCACGAGATGGTGGCGCACCAGCCAGCAGATGAAGCGGGTGTCGTACTCGCTCAGGTTGTGCAGGCGGCAGAAAGCCTCGGCCTCTTTTTCGCCCAGTTGTGAATGGTCTCCGCCGCGTCCTTTGGCGATGTCGTGGAACAGACCGCCGAGATACAGGCGTTCGGGCTTGACGAGCTTCTGGATGATCTCGCTGGCGAGCGGAAACTCGCCGCGGAATTCCGGCACGGTGAAGCGTCGCAGATTGCGCACGACCATGAGCGAATGTGCATCGACCGTGTAGACGTGGAACAGGTCATGCTGCATCTGTCCGACGACGCGCCCGAAGGCCGGGAGGTAGGCGCCGAGCACGCCGTA
Source organism: Sulfuricaulis sp. (assembly GCF_041499725.1). GTDB lineage: Bacteria > Pseudomonadota > Gammaproteobacteria > Acidiferrobacterales > Sulfurifustaceae > Sulfuricaulis. The sequence goes on along the minus strand of NZ_JBGQKW010000001.1, from coordinate 105,162 downwards.
GGCATTCATGCGCCGCAGCTCGTGGGTGATGCCGCGCGGCTGACGCATGATTTCCATGAACAGGCTGCGGCAGGCAAGATCCTTGCGAAACGAGCTGTCGATGCGTTGCAGGTTGGCGCGAATCAGCCGAATCGTTCCGGCACGCACACCCTTGAGTGCCGGATGTTGCTGCAGGATCAGGAATATCTCCAGCATGGCGAAGGGTGCGCGCTCGAACACCCGCGGGTGCGTGACCTCGACGAATCCGTAATGCGACTGGAAACGGCGGTTGATCGGTTTGGTTTTCGTGTGGCCGCGCGCCAGAATGACCTCGTCGAAGTGCTGCAACAGGATTTCGCTCAGCAGCGAGAGCTCCTTGATCGTGCGGTAATAGCGTTTCATGAACTGCTCGACGGCGAGGAAGCCGGGCCGGTCGGTATAGCCGAATTCCATGGCCAGCGCCCGCTGGTGATCGAACAACAACCGGTCTTCGCGCCGCCCGGCCAGGTAATGCAGCCCGGCGCGCACGTGCCACAGGAAATTGCGCTCGCGAATGAGCGTACGGTATTCCTCCTCGCTCAGGTAGCCGTGTCCCACCAAGTCGTGCAGCGAGGAGGTATCGAATTGCCGCTGCGTGACCCACGAGATCATCTGGATGTCGCGCAGTCCACCGGGACCGTCCTTGATGTGCGGTTCCAGGTTGTAAGCGGTGTCGTGGAAATGATGATGGCGCGCAATCTGTTCCTGCCGTTTGGCGGCGAAGAATTTGCGGCTCGACCAGATCTTGGAGGCATGGGTTACCCGGCGCATTTTCTCGAAAAGTTTCTCGTCGCCGTCGAGCCAACGCGCCTCCATGAGGTTCGTGACCACCGTCAGATCGTTTTTTGCTTCGCGTACGCAGTCCTTGAGGGTGCGCACGCTGTGCCCGACCTCGAGGCCCATGTCCCAGAAAAAGCGCACGAGCGCTTCGATAAAGGAGCGTGTTTTGGCGGGATCGTTCTTGTCGAGAAGTATCATGACGTCGATGTCGGACGCGGGATGCAGTTCGCCGCGACCGTAACCGCCCACGGCCACCAGGGCGACCGGAATTCCGGCCGGCAGCAGTGACAGGTGCCTGCGCCAGGCGCGCGTCATGAGCTGGTCGATCAGCCAGGCGTGGGCGGTAACGAGCGCGGCGGCTCCGCTGTTGTCGTAGAACCGTTGTCTGAGGGTTTCGCGTCCGGCCTGCAGCGCGGCGCGAAACAGTGGCAGAGGATTATTGGCGCCGGCCAGTGATTGGTCGAATTCCTGGCCGTTGAACAGACTGTCCTTGGCGATGGGCACGGTGGAGATCAGTGCCTCGCGGATGGTTCGGAAAAGTTCATGGGTCGTCGCCGGGAACGAGCGTGAGAACCTCGTGACCCTTGTTCGTCACCAACACGGTGTGTTCCCACTGCGCGGAGAGCGAATGATCGCGCGTGACCACCGTCCAGTTGTCGGGAAGCAGTTTCACTTCTCTCTTGCCGGCGTTGATCATGGGCTCGATGGTGAAGGTCATGCCGGGCGCAAGCTCCATCCCGGTTCCCGGCTGGCCGTAGTGCAGCACCTGCGGGTCTTCGTGGAATTCGCGTCCAATCCCGTGACCGCAGTATTCGCGCACGACTGAAAAGCCGTGTGTCTCGGCGTGTTGCTGGATCGCGTGGCCGATGTCGCCGAGCCGTGTTCCCGGCCGAACCATGGCTATGCCCTTGAGCATGCATTCGTGCGTGATCTGCACCAGCCGTTTCGCCTGTATGGACGGTTCGCCGAGATAAAACATTTTGCTGGTGTCGCCGTGATAGCCGTCCTTGATGACGGTGATGTCGATGTTGACGATGTCGCCTTTTTTGAGCTTCTTGTCGCCCGGAATGCCATGGCATACCTGATGGTTCACCGAGGTGCAGATGGAGCGGGGGAAGCCCTTGTAGTTGAGCGGCGCCGGAATGGCCTGCTGCACGTTGACGATGTAATCGTGGCAGATCCGGTCGAGTTCGCCGGTGGTGACGCCCGGCTGGACGTGCGGCCGGATCATGCGCAGCACCTCGGCGGCCAGCCGGCCGGCGATACGCATCTTTTCGACTTCCTCGGGGGTTTTGATGGTGACGGGCATGGCTGGGATAATGGCTTCCGCCGTATTGTCAGGGAATAGAGTCATTTTAAAAAGCCCTTTCACGCATGTTTTTTGTCCAAACCCATGAAAACATTGTCGTAATCCCCGCGCTATGGTATAAAGCCGCCCGCAGTTATGTAGTTCAACCTAAACCCACACGCGGCACCGGCACATGCATCCGGGTGTCCGGCCACTTTAAAAGCGGCTGGATTGATACATGGGGTCCGCGGCGGAAAAACCCGAAGGAGAAATCATGAGCAATATATCCATGCGCCAGATGCTGGAGGCCGGCGTGCATTTCGGCCACCAAACGCGGTACTGGCACCCCAAAATGCGCCCCTATATTTTCGGTGAGCGCAACCGTATCCACATCATCAACCTGGAAAAAACCCTGCCGCTGTTCAACGAGGCGATGGCTTATCTGACCAAGCTTATCGCCAACGGCGGCACAGTCCTGTTCGTCGGCACCAAGCGTCAGGCGACGGATATCGTCAGCGAGGCCGCCGCGCGTTGCGGCAGTCCGTACGTGAATCACCGCTGGTTGGGCGGGATGCTGACCAATTACCGCACGGTCAAAAAATCGATCGAGCGGCTGAAGATGCTCGAGTCGGTTCTGGCGGACGATACGAGCAGCAAGAAGCTTTCCAAGAAGGAACTGCTGACGCTCGACCGCGAGCGCGTCAAGCTCGAGAAGAGCCTCGGTGGTATCAAGGAGATGTCCGGCCTTCCGGATGCGATTTTTGTCATCGACGTCGGCCACGAATATATCGCGGTATCCGAAGCCAACAAGCTGAACATTCCGGTCGTCGGCGTGGTGGATTCCAATTGCAAGCCCGATGGCGTGGACTACGTCATTCCGGGCAATGACGACGCCATCCGCGCGATCCAGCTCTACGCGCATTCGGCGGCGGACGCCATCCTCGCCGGGCAGGAACAGCGTCAGGCAACGATCGTTTCGGGCGATGACGAGTTCATCGAGGTCAAGGAAGAGCCCGCGAAGATCAAGGTGATCGCCAAAAAGAAACCGATGGCGGCGCACGATGAAGCGACCGCCGACCCCGAAGCGGCTGTCGTGATCGCCGACGCCGTGAAGCCGGCCGACAAGCCCAAGCGCACGATCCGCGCCAAGCCGAAAAGCGGCGAGCGAGGGAAGAAAGAGGCGTCCGATCAGGGCGGCGGCGAATAAAAGCGAGAACATCAAGGGGGCATAGCCCCCTTGATTTTATGGTGGCGGTAAAACCGTCGTGCAGCTGAATGGGGATTACGTGATGAGCATTTCCGCACAACAAGTGAAAGAACTGCGCGAGCGCACCGGGCTCGGCATGATGGAATGCAAGGTGGCACTGACCGAAACCAGCGGCGATATGGAAGCCGCCACCGATTTGCTGCGCAAGCGTGCCGGTGCCAAGGTGGAGAAGAAATCCGGTCGCATCGCGGCCGAGGGTTCGATCGGTATTTACGTGGCTCCGGACCGCAAGACGGCTGCCATGGTCGAGGTAAACTGCGAGACCGATTTTGTCGCCAAGGGCGATGATTTCGCGGCGTTCGCCACCGCGGCCGCGGCCCGCGCGGCCGGCAAGCAGCCCGCCAATGTCGATGCGCTGTACCAGTTGCCGTTCACGGACGGCGCCACGCAAACCGTCGGTCAATCGCGCGAAGGCCTGGTGATGAAACTCGGCGAGAACATCAACATCCGTCGCTTCGAGCGCATGACCGCGACCAAGGGCCATCTCGGCAGCTATATCCACGGCCGCAAGATCGGCGTGCTGGTGGAAGTGGAAGGCGGCGATGAAAGCCTCGCCAGGGATATCGCCATGCACATCGCGGCGAGCCGCCCCGAGTGCGTTTCCAAAGACCAGGTGCCGGCCGCGGCGATCGCCAAGGAAAAGGAAATCTTTGCCGAGCAGGCGAAGACCAGCGGCAAACCGCCCGAGATCATCGAAAAAATGGTCATGGGCCGGGTGAACAAGTATCTCAACGAGATCTCTTTGCTGGGGCAGCCTTTCGTGAAGGACCCGGACACAACCGTCGAAAAGCTGCTCAAGTCGAAAGGCGCCAGCGTCATCCGTTTTAGCCGCTACGAAGTCGGCGAAGGGATGGAAAAGAAATCGGGTGACTTCGCCGCCGAAGTCATGGCAACAGTCAAAGGAGGCTGAGCCTTGGAGAGCGCATCCGGGGTTCCCGCCTACCGCCGCGTTTTGCTCAAGCTTTCCGGCGAGGCGCTGATGGGTGCCGATGCCTACGGCATCAACCGCGATGTGCTCGCGCGCATCGCCGCCGAGATCAAATCGGTGGCCGCTATCGGCGTGCAGCTCGCCATTGTGATCGGGGGCGGCAACATTTTTCGCGGCATCGCGCCGTCCGCCCAGGGCATGGACCGGGCCTCCGCCGATTACATGGGCATGCTCGCCACTGTCATGAACTCGCTGGCGTTGCAGGACGCCCTGGAGAAACAGGACGTGCCGGTGCGCGTGCAATCGGCGCTGCGCGTCGATCAGGTCGTTGAACCCTACGTCCGTCGGCGCGCGATCCGACATCTCGAGCAGGGGCGCGTCGTCATCTTCGCCGCCGGCACCGGCAATCCGTTTTTCACCACTGACACCGCGGCGACCTTGCGCGGGGCCGAAATCGGCGCGGACGTGGTGCTCAAAGCGACGAAAGTCGATGGCGTCTATGACCGCGATCCGGTGAAGCACGCCGACGCCAAGCGTTATGAGACGATCAGCTACGACGAGGTGCTGGAGAAGCGGCTGGGCGTGATGGACGCCGCTTCCATCGTGATGTGTCGCGACCAGAACCTGACGGTACGCGTGTTTAGCATACACAAGCCCGGGAACCTGATGCGGGTCTGCCTGGGGGAAAATATCGGCACACTCGTGAGCAGTGCGGCAGGGATGCCGCGTTTACGAACCTGAGGACGGAAAAGGAGGCTAGCCATGGCGGAGTCGGTGGACAAAATCAAGAAGGACGCGGAAACGCGGATGGCGAAGTCGGTGGACACGCTCAAGAATGATCTGGGCAAGATCCGCACCGGCCGGGCTCACCCCGGTTTGCTCGAAACCGTGCGCATCGATTACTACGGGAACAAGGCGCCGCTCAACCAGGTTGCCAACGTTTCGGCATCGGACGCGCGCACCCTCACGGTGACGCCCTTCGATAAGAGCCAGGCGGCGGCCATCGAAAAGGCGATCCGCGAATCCGATCTGGGGCTCAATCCGATGTCGGCCGGCGGCGTGATCCGCGTGCCGTTGCCGTCACTCACCGAGGAACGGCGCAAGGAGCTTTCCAAGCACGTGCGCGCCGAAGGCGAGAACGCCAAGGTGGCGATCCGCAATGTCCGCCGCGATGCCAACCAGCATCTGAAGGATGCGCTGAAAAAGAAACTGATCACGGAGGACGACGATAAACGCTCGGAAGAGGCGGTGCAAAAATTCACTGATCGTTTTATCACCGAAGTGGACAAGCTCGTCGCCGCCAAGGAAAAGGACGTCATGCAGGTGTGAGCCGGACAGGTGATGTCACAATATTTTAAAATGTTTTTAAACCGCCATGAACGCCAAGTATATGAGAGTCAATATTTGGTTATTTTTTGTGTTCTTGGCGTCCTTGGCGGTGAAAATTAATTTATATGGATAAAACTGGCAACTCAGATACGGCTACGGTTCTGGCAGGACAATCCGCTGTTCCGGTGCATGTGGCCGTCATCATGGATGGCAATGGCCGTTGGGCCAAGGGCCGCGGACTGCCGCGTGTCGCCGGTCACCGCAAGGGTGTCGAGCGCGTGCGCGACATGGTGACGGCGTGCGCCGAGAAGGGTGTGAAGTACCTCACCCTGTTTGCCTTCAGCAGCGAGAACTGGCGCCGCCCGGTGCAGGAAGTCCAGTTGCTCAAGGAACTTTTTCTGAGCGCGCTCGATAATGAAATCCGGAAGCTGCACAAGAACAATGTCCGCTTCCGTGTCATTGGCGACACTGAACGCTTCGGCGAAAAAATTACCTCGCGCATCCGGCAGTCCGAAACGCTGACGCAGAAGAACACGGCACTGACGCTGACCATTGCCGCCAATTATGGTGGGCGCTGGGACATCGCGCAGGCCTGCGCCGAACTCGCCCGCCGTGCCGCTCGCGGCGAGCTTGACCCGGACACGATTACGGAAAAAAGTCTCGAGCCTTTTCTCAGCTTGGCCGGCGTTCCCGAGCCGGACCTGTTCATCCGCACCGGCGGCGAGCAGCGCATCAGCAACTTCCTGCTGTGGCAGCTGGCTTATACCGAGATGTATTTCACTCCGATCCTGTGGCCGGATTTCGATCGCGCGCAATTCGAGCAGGCGCTTGTCTCCTATGCCGGACGCCAGCGCCGTTTCGGTCTGACAGGCGAGCAGATCGAAACCGCGCGCCATGCTTAAACAGCGGATCTTGACCGCCGCTGTTCTCGTTCCGTTCCTGGTCGCCGCGCTATTTTATCTGCCGCTATCGTGGATATCCGTCTTGTTCGGGATCATTATCGCGATGGCCGCCTGGGAATGGGCAGGATTGTCCGGATTGCAGCGGCATTTGTCCAAGGCGACTTATGTTTTTTTTATCCTGCTGCTCGGTGCGGCGGGTCTGTACGGAGTCCTGTCGCAGATATCCTTGATCATCTCCTTTTTCGCGGCCGCCTCCCTGTGGTGGCTGTGGGCGCTGGTCGAACTCATCAGTCGCCGGGATGCCCGTAAAGGAATGTTCGCGGCATTTGCCGGTCGAATGGCCGGTGGTTTCCTGGTGCTCGTTCCTCTCTGGGTCGCGTCGGTTTATTTGATGGCGGTGGATGAGGAACGGCCACGCGCTTTGTTGTTTCTGTTTGTGCTGGTCTGGACGGCCGATACGGCGGCCTATTTCACCGGCTCATTGTTGGGTAAAACCAAATTGGCACCGCACATCAGCCCCGGAAAAACGGTGGAAGGTGTCGCCGGCGGGGTCATGGGCGCCGTGCTGCTGGCCTGGCTTTGTGGGACAATGCTATGGAAATTCGACTCGGAGCAGCTTGTAAGATGGATCGGGCTGACCGTGATAACAGTGTTGTTTTCAGTGGTGGGCGATCTGACGGAGAGCAAACTCAAGCGCGTCGCCGGAATCAAGGACAGCGGGTCACTGCTGCCAGGGCATGGGGGTATGCTGGATCGCATTGATGCCCTGAGCGCCGCCGCGCCGATATTTGTATTGGGTGGAATGATTTTGTTGAAGTCTTAAATACATGATCAGCGACACAAAAAAATCCCTTGATGAACGGGCGGATCGGGGCATGCGCGGCGTGACGATTTTGGGATCCACCGGTTCCATCGGCGTCAATACGCTCGATGTGCTTACGCGGCATCCCGGACGCTTCCGTATCCTGGCGCTGACGGCGAACACGCAGGTAGAACGTCTTTTCGAACAGTGCCGGCAGTTTCTTCCGCAGAAGGCCGTCATGCTCGATACCCACGCTGCCACCCGCCTCAAGGATAAAATCCAGCGGGCAGGGCTTGCGGTCGAGGTATTGTCGGGGACGGAGGGACTGAATACCGTGGCCACGCATCCGCGCGCGCACATCGTGGTGGCGGCGATTGTCGGTGCCGCCGGATTGTTGCCGACACTGGCGGCGGTACGAGCGGGGAAACGGGTGTTGCTCGCGAACAAGGAACCGTTGGTGATGTCCGGGCGCGTTTTTATTGAAGAGGCGCATGCCAGCGGCGCGGAACTGCTGCCGGTGGACAGCGAGCACAACGCCATTTTCCAGTGCATGCCGGCCGGATACCGCACCGGTGACGTACCCGCAGGCGTGCGACGCATTTTTCTCACTTGCTCCGGCGGACCTTTTCGCACGGCGTCGGCGGAAGCGCTGGTTTCCGTCACGCCGGAACAGGCTTGCGCGCATCCGAACTGGGTCATGGGGCGCAAGATTTCCGTGGATTCAGCCACGCTGATGAACAAGGGCCTGGAGCTGATCGAGGCGTGCTGGCTTTTCGGCATGACACCTGACCAGGTCGAAATCGTGATTCATCCGCAAAGCGTGATTCATTCGCTGGTCGAGTACGTGGATGGTTCGGTGCTGGCGCAACTTGGCAACCCGGACATGCGTACACCGATCGCGCATGCGTTGGCCTGGCCGGAGCGCATCGAATCCGGTGTAAAAAGCCTCAACCTCTTTGAGCTGGCACGTCTGGACTTCGAATCTCCCGACCTCAAGCGTTTCCCATGCCTGCAACTGGCCTATGATGCCGCGCGCGCCGGTGGAACCATGCCGGTGATTCTGAATGCGTCCAACGAAGTGGCGGTTCAGGCGTTTCTCGACCGGCGTATCGGATTTACCGATATACCGCGCGTGATCGAACATACGCTTTCACTCCTGCCAGCGAGCCGAGATACCCAGTTGGGCGCGGTGCTCGCGGACGACATGCGCGCCCGCGAAACGGCCAGCCGTTTCATTTCCGGCCGGGAATCGCGCGTGGAACAGGGAGTGACATGACGGATATGCTTTATTACATCGGCGCGTTTGTGGTGGCGCTGGGCGTCCTGATCGCGGTGCATGAGTTCGGTCATTTTTGGGTCGCCCGGCGACTGGGCGTGAAGGTACTGCGTTTTTCCATCGGTTTCGGAAAACCACTGTGGTCCCGGCGCGTGGGCGAGGACCGCATGGAGCTTGCTATCGGGGCATTTCCGCTTGGCGGCTACGTGAAGATGCTGGATGAAACCGAGGGCGAGGTTCCGCCCCAGGAACTGCATCGTGCGTTCAATCGCCAGAAAGTGTGGATACGCATGGCGGTCGTGGTGGCCGGCCCGCTGTTCAATTTTCTGTTCGCCATCCTGGCCTATTGGGCGGTGTATATGATCGGGGTGGATGGCATCAAGCCGGTCGTCGGCAAGGTGATGGAAAGTTCGATTGCCCAGCAAGCCGGATTCCACGCCGGTGACGTGATTCTGAGTATTGACGGCAAGGAAGTGCAAAGCTGGGATCAGCACCGGTTATATCTGTTTCAACGCGCGCTCGACCGCGCGCGCGTGAATGTTGAAGTGCGTGACGCGCAGGGAAAGGTCGAATCGCTGCAACTGGATTTATCGAACCTCCCGGTACAGGAAGTCAACGCATCGCTGCTGGAACGGGGTATCGGATTGATCGGTTTTCTGCCCGAACCTTTGCCGGTGATTGGCGCCATGGAACCGGGTCCGGCCGCGCGCGCCGGGATGAAAATCGGCGACCGTCTGGTGGAGGTCAATGGCGATCCGGTGCCATCGTGGGAACAGCTGGTGGAGGTGATCAGCAAGAGCCCGGGCAAGGCAGTCCACGTCACGGTGGAAAGGGAAGGCGTGCGACACGATTTTGAAGTCACCCCGGATTCCGTGGAACAGGGCGGGCAGACGATCGGGCGTATCAACATCCGCCCCCAGTTCACGGACATCCCTGACGCGATGCGCGTCAAGGTGCGCTTCGGTGTCGTCGAGGCGCTGGCCGAGGGCGCGCGTAATACCTGGTCGATGTCGGTGCTTACGTTCGAGATGTTATACCGCATGCTGAAGCTCGAGGTATCGGCGCGCAATATCAGCGGTCCCATCACGATTGCCCAGTACGCTGGCTACTCCGCCAAGGCGGGCGTGGAGCAGTTTGTGCTGTTTCTGGCCGTCATCAGCATTAGTCTCGGGGCGCTGAATTTATTGCCGATCCCGGTACTCGATGGCGGTCACCTGATGTATTACATTATCGAATTCATCAAAGGCAGTCCGCTTTCGGAACGGACAATGATGCTGGGGCAGCAGGTCGGAGTGGCCTTGCTGGGTGGCCTCATGATGCTGGCTTTTTATAACGATTTGACCCGAATTTTCCGATGAGCGGATTGCCGCACGCCAACCTGATAAATCGCTTCGAATGAAAAAAATAACAGCGGCACTGCTCTTATGCCTCTTGCGCGCGCCTGTCGGTCTGGCCATGGAGCCATTTGTGGTGAAGGACATCCGTGTGGATGGCCTGCAACGTATCGCGGCGGGTACCGTCTTCAATTATCTGCCGGTCAAGGTGGGCGATACGCTGACCGAGCAGAAATCCCAGGAAGCCGTGCGCGTCCTGTTCAAGACGGGTTTTTTCCGCGACGTGCGTCTCGATCACGACAAGAATGTGCTGATCGTAAACGTCATTGAACGGCCGTCGATTGCCGGCATCAAGATCGCCGGCACCAAGGAGATGTCCGAAGAGGACCTCAAGAAAGGCCTGAAGGAAATCGGGCTTGCCGAAGGCCGGGTGTTCAACAAATCGCTTCTTGACCGCGTCGAACAGGAATTGCGGCAGCAGTATTTCGCGCGCGGTTTTTACGCCGTCACCATTCGTCCCACGGTGACGCCGTTGGAGCGCAATCGCGTGGACATCAACATCGAAGTGGCGGAAGGCGAAGTGGCGCGCATTCGTGAAATGAACCTCGTCGGCAATCATCTTTTTTCCGATAAACAACTGCTGAAACTATTCACCCTGGGCCCAAAGTCCTGGTACGCCTTTTTCTCGAGCCGTGACAAATATTCCAAGCAGAAGCTTGCCGGCGACTTGGAACGGCTGCGCAATTTCTACCAGGATCAGGGATTCCTGGAGTTCAATATCGACTCCACGCAGGTTTCGATCTCGCCGGACAAGGAGAAGATTTACATCACGGTCAATATCACCGAGGGCAAGAAGTACACCGTCACCGGCTTCAAGCTTGCCGGTACCTTCGTGGTGCCGGAAAAGGATTTGAGCGATCTGGTCAGCATCAAGGCCGGCAACGTCTTCTCGCGCAAGGAGGTCACCGAATCCACCAAGAAGATGTCCGACCGTCTCGCCAACGATGGCTATGCCTTCGCCAACGTCAACGCGATCCCCGACGTGGACAAGGATAAATCTCAGGTATCCTTCACCTTTTTTGTGGACCCGGGCCGGCGTGTCTACGTGCGCAGGGTCAATTTCTCGGGCAACGTGGCCACGCGCGATGAAGTATTGCGCCGTGAGATGCGCCAGATGGAAGGCGGGTGGTATAACGCCGAGAAAATCCAGCGTTCACGCGTGCGTCTGCAGCGGCTTGGTTTCTTCGACGACGTCAACGTAGAGACACCGGCGGTGCCGGGCGTGGCCGATCAGGTGGACGTCAACGTCAGCGTCAAGGAACGTCCCACCGGCAATCTGCTGCTGGGTGTCGGTTATTCGGACACCGATGGCTTGTTGTTGAACGCCAGTATCACGCAAAGCAACCTGTTCGGCAGCGGCAAGGAACTCGGTTTCAGCTTCGACAACTCGCGGTCCACGACCAACTTCAATATCCGTTATGTCAATCCGTACTATACCCAGGACGGTATCAGTCGCGGTTTTAACGTTTTTTCCAGCAAGGTCGATGCCAGCGCCGCGAATACGGCGGCGTATATCATCGACACCCAGGGCGTGGGCGTATTTTTCGGCATTCCCTTGAGCGAGGACAACAAGATCGATGTTGGCGCTGACATCGAGAAAATCGATCTGCATACCAACACCAGCAGCGCCCAGGTCGCCCAGGATTTTGTCGCCCAGAATGGTGCCTCGAACACCACCCCGAAGATCACGCTCGGCTGGTCGCATGACACCCTCGACAGTCTGCTTTTGCCAACCTCGGGAACCTTGCAACGTTTTGCCGCCGAAATATCGATTCCTGGCTCTGACATCGAATATTACAAGCTCACCTACTCGATCGGGCGGTATTGGCCGCTCAGCCAGACCTACACCTTTAAGGCCAAGACGGAGCTGGGTTATGGCAATGGTTATGGCGGTATGGATGGATTGCCTTTTTACAAGAACTTCTTCGCCGGCGGCAGTGGCACGGTCCGAGGCTACAAATCGCGTTCATTGGGGCCCAAGGATAGCTTGCCGCCAAACGATCCTATCGGCGGTAACCGCCGTGTATTGGTCAACATGGAACTTCTGTTCCCGCTGCCCGGCTCGTCCGTCGACAACAAATCCATGCGTCTGAGCGTTTTTGCCGATGGCGGCATGGTCTACGGTCCGGGTGTACAGCCGGTGGATCAGAATCAGTTGCGCTATTCCTCCGGTTTGGCGTTTAATTGGTATTCTCCGGTCGGACCGCTTAGTTTCAGCTACGCGATTCCTCTGAATGACAAGCCGGGCGACCACACCGAGTCATTCCAGTTCACGTTGGGCGTGCCATTGCGATAAGTATCAGGAGGCATTTTTGGGAAGCAGAACTCTCGTATTCAAGTCATTAGTGTTTGCCCTTGGCTTCGTTGTCATGGCTGGGTTGGCGAACGCTGCCGATTTCAAGATCGGTTATGTCAATGCCGTCAAGGTTATCGAGGAGGCACCGCAGGGCGAAGCCGCCCTTAAGAAGCTGGAAGCCGAATTTGCCCCACGCGACAAACAGATCGTCGAGATGCAGAACCGGCTCAAGCAGCTGGAACAAGACCTGGAAAAGAATGCGCTGGTGCTCAAGGAAAACGAGCATCGCTCCAAGGAATTCGAGATCGCGACACTCAAGCGTGACTTGCGCCGGGCGACCCAGGAATTCCGGGAAGATTACAACTTGCGACGCAACGAGGAATTGGCGGCACTTCAGAAAATCGTGCAAAAGACGATTGCAGAAATCGCCAAGCAGGAAAATTACGATCTGATACTCGAAAGCGCGGTTTACGCCGGGCCGAAAGTGGATGTTACCGACAAGATCCTCAAGAAGCTGGGAAAAAAATAAGCGCAGATGACCGTTAACCTGGCAGAGCTGGCGCGGCGTTTTCAGGGGAAGGTGCGGGGCGATGCGGATGTCGTCATCGAGGGCGTTGCCAGCTTGCAGACGGCCGGTCCCCGCGATATCGCCTATATCAGTGATCGAAAATACCTGTCTCAGCTTGCCGGCACCAAAGCCGGAGCCGTCATTCTGGCGGAAACCGACGTGGCACACTATTCAGGATCCGCGTTGATCGTCGCCAATCCCCATCTCTGTTTCGCGCAGGTGGCGGACTTGCTGCATCCGACGCCAGGATTCAGGCCGGGCGTGCATCCAACGGCGGTCGTCAGCACCGCCGCGAAGGTGGCGGCGACGGCGTGGATCGGGCCGCATGCGGTGGTCGAGGCTGACGCGATGATTGGAGAGGGTGTGTATATCGGTGCGGGATGTTATGTGGGCGCCCACGCCATGATAGGCTCAAAGACAAGGCTGGTGGCGCACGTGGTGATTGGCGAACGCTGTGTGGCGGGCAATGATTGTCTGTTCCACCCGGGCGCTGTGATAGGAAGCGACGGCTTTGGTTTTGCCAAAGATGGCGAGCAATGGCAAAAGGTGCCGCAGCTCGGCCGCGTGGTTATCGGCGACAAGGTTGAGGTAGGCGCCAACACGACGGTTGACCGTGGCGCGCTGAACGATACGGTCATCGGCGATGGCGTGAAGCTGGATAATCAGATCCAGATTGCGCACAATGTGCGCATCGGCGAGAACACCGCCATCGCCGCCTGCGTGGGGATTGCGGGCAGCACGATCATCGGCAAGCGCTGCACCCTGGGTGGACAGGCGGGCGTCACCGGGCATCTGGAGATTGTCGACGACGTGCATGTCACCGCCGGTTCGCTGGTGACGAGTTCGATCACGCAGCCAGGCGTTTATTCCTCCAGCCTCAAGGCCGAGCCGGTGGAAAAATGGCGCCGCAACGCTGCTAGGTTGCATCATCTGGACGAGATTGTGCAGCGGTTGGCCAAACTGGAAGAAAGATTGCAACAGCATTTCGAGGAGCAAAAAAATTGAATTCGCTGGACATTCACGAAGTCCTCAAATACCTGCCGCATCGCTATCCTTTTCTGCTGGTCGATCGGGTTCTGGACTACACCCGGGATGAGTCGCTGACGGCCCTCAAGAACGTCACGATCAATGAGCCTTTTTTTCAGGGACACTTCCCGCACCACCCCGTCATGCCCGGCGTACTGATCGTGGAAGCCATGGCCCAGGCTTGTGCCATCCTTTCGATGAAGAGCATGGACACCTTGCCCGGTGACGGTTCGGTTTATTACTTTGTCGGCATCGACAGGGCCCGTTTCAAGCGCCCGGTGGAGCCAGGTGATCAGCTGACGTTCAAGGTCGCGGTAAAGCGAAAAATGAAGGGTATCTGGATGTTCGAGGGCGAGGCCTACGTGGGTGAAGAGCTTTGCTGCACTGCCGAACTGATGTGCACTTACAAGGGAATTTGAGTGATCCATCCCCAGGCCATCGTCGATCCGGGCGCGAAAATCGGGAAAAACGTTCATATCGGCCCCTTCAGCGTCATCGGTCCGGGTGTGGAGATCGGTGACGAAACCTGGATCGGTCCGCACGTGGTCATCAATGGACTTACCCGCATCGGAAAAGACAATAAGATATACCAGTTTTCCTCTCTTGGAGAAGCACCGCAGCATCTGGGTTACCAGGGCGAACCTACCCGTCTAGAAATTGGCGACCGGAACGTTATCCGCGAGTACTGCACGCTGAACCGCGCCACCGCCACGAGCGGCGGGGTAACCCATCTGGGCGACGACAATTTCATCATGGCCTACTGCCATGTGGCACATGACTGTCACGTAGGCAACCGCACCATTTTTGCTAACGGCACCAGCCTGGCGGGACATGTCACGGTGGAAGACAATGTCATATTTGGTGGATTCTCGCTGATTCATCAGTTTTGCCGTGTGGGCGCACATTGCATGACGGGTATCGGAACCGTGACGTTCAAGGACATCCCGCCCTATCTGCTGGTCGCCGGCAATACAGCCGTGCCTCATGGACTCAATGTGCGTGGTCTGAAACGCCGAAAATTCTCAAGCGACTCGATCGAAATTTTGAGGAAGGCCTATAAAATCCTATACAAGTCCGGTCTCAGGCTGAACGAGGCCATCGAACAGCTTGAACCCATGACCAAGGACTGCACCGAAGCCATGCATTTCCTGAATTTTATCAAGCATTCAGAACGCGGCATCATACGCTAGTCCGTGGCGATAAAATCCCGAATCCGAATCGGCATCGTAGCGGGGGAGGCGTCTGGCGACATGCTCGGCGCCGGCCTGATTCGCGCCTTGCGGGAGCGAATGCCCGGCGTTTCATTCGAAGGCATCGGCGGCGCACAGATGATGGCGCTGGGTTGCCGCAGCCTTTTCCCTATGGAGCAGCTTTCCATCATCGGCCTTGAGGCCGTCGGAAAATATCCGGAAATCAACGGCCTGCGGAACAAGCTGGCCGATCATTTTCTGAAAAACCCACCGGATCTTTTCATTGGCATCGATGTTCCGGACTTCAATCTCGTGCTGGAGGAGAAGCTCAAGTCCGCCGGCATCCTCACGATGCATTATGTCAGTCCCACGGTCTGGGCCTGGCGCAGATACCGCATACACCGGATCAAACGCGCCGTGGATCACATGCTGACGCTGTTCCCGTTCGAGGCCAGTTTTTATCGCCGGCATCACGTACCGGTCAGCTTCGTGGGTCATCCCCTGGCCGATCAGATTGAGGAAAAATACGATGTCGGTGCTCTTCGCCGGCAGCTTCACTTGCCGCCAAAGGGCAAGGTAGTAGCCTTATTGCCAGGAAGCCGTCTCAGCGAACTCAGGCGCCACGCCGATCTGTTCGTTAAGACCGCCCTGTGGCTGCACAGGCGGCATCCGGACATGTGTTTTGTCGCCCCATTCGTGAGTGCCGAGACGCGGGAAGTTTTCGAGCGCGCCTTGTACCGCCACGGTGCCTGGTTTCTGCCCCTGACCATCGTGACGCATCATTCGCGCGAAGCCATGGCGGCGTCGGACATTGTGCTGCTCGCTTCCGGGACCGCCACGCTCGAAGCCGCCTTACTCAAGAAGCCGATGGTAGTTACCTACAAAATGTCCTGGCTTTCCTATTTATTGATCAGGCCGTTTTTGCATGTGAATTTGTATGCCCTGCCGAACATTCTGGCGGGACGGGCGCTGGTCCCGGAGTTCATGCAGAGTAAGGCTGTACCCGAGACATTGGGAAAAGCTGTCGAACTGTATATTTCGCATCCTGACAAAGCCAAATCCGTCCGGAAAGCGTTGGCTGATATCCACCATACTCTGCGCCGCAAGGCGAACAGGCGCGCGGCAGACGCCGCGATTAATTTGTTGAAAGCCCGAAAGCATTCGAAAACCATCTGACACGCCGATCACTTACATGGAATTGGCACTTTTTGTACACAAGCTAATTGCCGGCGTGGATGAGGTGGGCCGAGGACCGCTCGCGGGGCCTGTGGTTGCCGCGGCTGTGATTCTCGACGAGACAAAACCTATCGAGGGCTTGGCTGATTCCAAGGTGTTGAGCGCCACCCGACGCGAAGAACTTGCTCACCTGATACGAGAACGTGCGCTTTGCTGGGCATTGGGCAGGGCGGAAGTGGAAGAAATCGACCGGCTCAATATATTGCGGGCCAGTCTGCTCGCCATGAAACGTGCTGTTGAGGCGCTTTCTCTGCCTCCAGAGCTGGTACTGGTGGACGGCAATCAGGCGCCTGACCTTGGTTGTCCCGTACACACCGTGATTCGGGGGGATGCCTCGGTCCCGGCCATCTCAGCAGCCTCGATTTTGGCCAAGGTCGCACGCGATGCCGAGATGTGCGTACTGGACAGCCGTTTCCCGGGCTATGGATTTTCAAAGCACAAGGGCTATCCTACGGTTGCACATTTGCATGCATTGGAGATACAAGGGATTAGCTCAATTCATCGGCGGACTTTTGGACCGGTACGGCGACTTCTGGATAAGTTATAACTTCTGTAACTATGTGTATATCATAGGAAATCCAGGAATTATCGGCATTGCACCAATTTAGACGCTTTCACAATATCAAGATTTTACTTTAAGTTTCAAGTAAACTCCCCACAGCCTACGGGATAACTGGCGGTGTGACTGAAGGGATTCGTTTCAATTACCGTAAATTGATCTTGTTGTACGTGCAGAAATAGAAATGCCAGTGATTACCTGTTTGGATATGAGCGAGTTGGTTCGATTTTCCTGCGCAAGTACATAATACCCTACATATCAGCCGTAATTACCCTCATTTAGTCCATCTGCATGCCTGTTCGTCATCATTTTGGTGTCTATGTTTTCATGGCGGCTTGTCTGTCTGCAACGCTATCCATGCCGTTGGTGTGCGGGGCAGCCGAGTGGACGGTAGAACCATCAGCGCTTTTTGGCCTCATATACAACGATAACATCAATCTGACTACGCAACCGCATGACAGCGTAAATGGTAACGTTATCACCCCCAGGCTGGACCTGGGGATGCACACGCAGGCATGGCAGGTAACCGGGAGTGCAGAAGCCTCGCGCATACGTTATTCCGGCGATAGCGGGCTAGACCGGAATGACAATGCGTTCAGCCTCTCATCGGCATATCACTCAGAACGCAATACATGGCAGTTGGATGCTAATAGCACGCGTGACACGCCATTAGCTGGCCAGCAGACGAGCGCCGACACGGGTGCGGTACAGACTCAGACTATCAGGGAATCGCATGGCTTTAGCCCCTCATGGACGCGAATGCTGACAGAAAATATAAAGCTTCAATTGATGTATCAATTGAACGACACATCATATGTAAATGGTCAGAGCGTGGGTTTATACGATTATCGCTATAGTACTGCTAGCACGACGTTATCCAACCAGTTGTCCGAGAACAGCCAGGTTTTTGTGACAGGAAGTTATTCATCATTTCATGTTCCCGCCACCGGCAATGATTCTACCACCCGCTCCTTTCAGGTAGGAATTACCCAGAATTTTTCTGAAAGCATGAAGGGCACATTACAGGCTGGCGCGCGCAGGACAGAAACATTGATTCAGGGCGGGCAGCCTGTTTATACGCGATTTTCAACACCTTTCGGTGTCGTTCTTATACAAACCGGCGTGACATCGGATGCTCGCAGCCAGGTAACGAGTTCCGTGTTCAGCGGGAGTCTTGAGAAGAAATATGAACTTACAAGAATGAGTGCTTCCTTGAGCCGCTCGCTTGTTCCCAGCGGATCAGGTTCAGTGGTCTTACAGGATTCATTCGACTTTGGGTTGAATAGGGAAATAACCTCCCGTTTGTCCGCCTTTATCAATTTGAATTCACTCAAAATCAGCAATGATCAAAGCAATATTTCCAACAATAATAATGTTTATTATCATGCTGAAACCGGCGTCAATTGGGCGTGGTCACAAGAATGGAGTTTGAATATGAGTTATGGTTATTCACGCGTGAAACGTGAATCTGAAGACAAAGCGGCAACGGGAAATGCCGTGTATCTGACATTGATATATCGACCGCTGAAAACGTCTATTTCACGATGAAAAACAAAATGTTAATAGAAATACTATAGTTTAGTTATGCGCCTGAGTGAAAATCAGTGTGTAATATGGGGTCAAGTAAAACATAGCTTTAGTGCAATTTTTTTAACTTCAAATGGCAACTAATTAAAATGATGGAAGAACATACTAAAGAATTGAGTGATTACATTGACGCCTTTCGCCGGAGGCGAACTTCGATTCTGTCCATAGCAACAGTATTTTTTGCCATCAGCATAATTGCCGCTTTGGCATGGCCGCCGGTCTATCGTTCGATGGCCACAATATTAATTGAAGAACAGGAAGTCCCGTCCGATCTTATTCGTTCGACAATCACGAGCTACGCTACCCAGCGTATTCAGACGATCAATCAGCGTGTTATGACGCGCGCCAATCTCATGCAGATCATCGAGAAGTATGATCTTTATCACGGCAAGCGTAAGCAGGAAACGACCGAGGAAATTCTGGAACGCATGCGCAAGGACGTTAATGTCCTGATGATTAATGCGGATGTCATCGATCCGCGTAGTGGCCGACCGACAGCGGCAACGGTTGCTTTTACCTTGTCGTTTGATGGTGAAGGCGCTGAAATGGCCCAAAAGGTTGCTAGTGAGCTGACCACGCTTTATCTCAATGAAAACCTGAAAAATCGCGCGGAAAAGGCGTCAGAAACGTACACCTTTCTCACTACGGAAGCGGACAAGCTCAGAGAGCACATTACCGAGCTTGAAACGCAGCTTGCTGCTTTCAAGGAAAAAAATGCGGACCGCCTACCGCAACTCGCTGGGCTGAACACGCAGTTGAGGGAACGCACGGAAACCGAATTACGTGATGTAGATAATCAATTACGTTCGATGGATGACCGCAAGTTTTATCTTGAAGGCCAGTTGGGACAGATGAATCCGTTGACTCCCACGATGGGCGAGAGTGGCCAACAGATATTGGATCCTGTAACACAATTGAAAACGTTACGCTCGCAATATATTAGTGCGACTTCCAAATATTCGCCCGACCATCCCGATGTGGTCCGTTTGCGTCGTCAAATCGAAGGCTTGGAAAAAGAGACCGGTTCCGTCAATTCGACCACGGAACAAGCCAAGGAACTTGCCGCGCTGCGCACGGAGCTGGCAGCAGCTCGGGAAAAATATTCGGCAGAACATCCGGATGTCATTCGCCTGACAAAGGCCGTAGCGGCCCAGGAGGAAGGTCTTAAACATAAACCTACACCTACACCCGAATCGGAAGCTGCCAAGAATAATCCCGATAACCCCGCCTATCTGACCCTGCAGGCCCAGCTTGCAGGAATCAAGAGCGAGGTTCAGTCCCTTAAAGTCCAGCGTGAGCAACTAAAAACAAAGCTCACTGACTACGAAAAACGATTGCAACAGACACCGGATGTTGAACGTAAATACCTGGTACTGAACAGGGATTATGAGAATTCTGTGTTGCGGTACCAGGAACTGACAGCGAAACAAAATGTTGCTCAGGTGGGACAAGAGCTTGAGAAAGAGCGCAAGGGTGAACGTTTTTCGCTAATCGATCCACCGCAGCTTCCGGAAAAACCCCTTAAGCCAAATCGTCCAGCAATTATCATTGTAGGATTCTTGTTATCCATTGGCAGTAGCTTGGGGTTTGCTACTGTGGCGGAAAGCATGGATAGTTCGATACGTGGCGTGCGTGGCGTAATAAGTGTACTGGAGTATCCGCCATTGTCGGTGATACCGTATTTGCCAACCGGCGAAGATCTGGCGAAAGCCGGAAACACCAGGAAAATCATTATCGCTTTTGTTGCAAGCGGCTTCGTGTTGCTTGTGCTGCTGGTTCATTTCTTCTGGACCCCGCTGGACGTTCTGTGGTTCAAAGGTCTGCGCAAAGTAGATACCGTTATCGGTGGTTAGCATGGTCATCGTTATCAACCAATATCCTTATTGACTCAATCTAAAATTCATTATTGGCCAGCCATATTTATGGAACGAATCAAACAGGCGCTTGAAAAAGCGCGATTAGAACGTCAAACATCGGGAGGAACATCTGCGTCACCGCCCCGTTCAGGCAGCGCTGATATTTCCGCGCCGGTGAGATATACGCACACTCGTACAGTGAATACGGCTAAGAGTATTTTGCAGGAACGACGGATTATTTCCGGATTTGAGCAAAACGAATTTACCAACGCATACAAGATGCTGCGCACACAGGTGTTTCAGCGTTTACGCGAAAAAGGCTGGAATTCTCTTGCGGTCACAAGTCCTGGCCTTAATGAAGGCAAGACACTGACAGCTATTAACCTCGCCATCAGTCTTGCCATGGAAGTTAACTATACAGTTCTGCTGGTTGACGCGGATTTGCGTCATCCCAGCGTGCATAGCTATTTTGGGATTGAAGCTGAAAGTGGATTGAGCGATTACCTTACGGCGGATAAACCTCTGTCCGAGTTGTTGATCCATCCGGAGGAAATTCCAGGTCTGGTGATATTGCCGGGCGGTAAGCCGCTTGCCAATTCCGCGGAGATGTTAAATTCACCAAAAATGGCGCGGCTCGTGGAAGAACTGAAAACGCGATACCCCTCGCGCATCATTTTATTCGATCTGCCGCCATTACTGGGTGTAGCGGATACGCTGGCGTTCTCTCCTTATGTCGATGCTGCCCTGCTTGTCATAGAGGACGGGAAAACCCAGGCAGAAGACGTGAAACGGGCTATTGGCCTGTTGCAGGGGACCAATCTGATCGGCACGGTCTTAAATAAATCCTGGACCAATGTCCAGCAGGAAGGAGACACATCCTGGATGTGGTCTGCCCACCTGCGGGATGCCGCACAATTATTTCGCACAGCGGCGATGAGTGGATTCAACCGTTTGCGGAGGAGAAATAGCTAGTTTATGTACGAAGCCTTTTACGGACTCCGGAGCAAGCCATTCTCTCTCTTGCCTGATCCGGAGTTTCTTTATCTCAGCAAGAAACACCAGATGGCGCTGACGCTACTGGAATACGGTCTGATGAATCAGGCCAGCTTCAGCGTTATCACGGGCGATATCGGCACCGGTAAGACCACGCTGATCCGCCAGCTCCTCAACCAGATGGAGCGCGACATGGTGGTAGGGCTGATCAGCAACACGCATCCCTCGTTCGGCGAACTGCTTCAATGGATATTGATGGCATTTAACCTTGAGTGCAGCAGCAAGGACAAGGTTGAAATGTACAAGACCTTCATGGATTTCCTGATAAAGCAGTATGCGGCCAATCGTCGCTCGATTCTGATCATAGACGAGGCCCAGAACATGAGCCCACAAGCGCTGGAAGAACTGCGCATGCTCTCTAATGTCAATAGCGATAAGGATCTGGTGTTGCAGGTGATACTTGCGGGCCAGCCAGGGTTGCGTGACAACCTGCGAGATCCGCGCCTGGAGCAGTTCGCGCAGCGCATCGCCGTTGACTACAACCTCACATCGCTCAATTCCGAAGAGACGCGCGAGTACATCCGGCACCGGTTGCGTATCGCCGGTGGAAACCCCGATATGTTCGATGACGAGGCCTGCGAGGCGGTGTTCCGCTACAGCGGCGGTATACCCCGGTTGGTCAACCTGCTGTGCGACACGGCACTCGTGTATGGCTATGCCGAACAGGTGTCTCGCATCGGCGCGCAACTCATCGAAGACGTTGCTCGCGACAAGCAGCAAAGCCGGATACTGCCTCTGCGGCAGCAGGTGCCCGTGACTATCGACAAGGCGCACAATCAGACGCCGGACCAGCCTGTCGGCAAAAAGGGTCGTGCCGTTTCCGGAGGTTCTGGGCGAAAGCTGCGTGTTGCCATCGCCTCCGATTCGGAACGGCAACGAAATTATCTCAAAATGTTGCTCGAGCGGTCCGGACTGCAGGTGGTGGTGGCCGTGGCCGTCGATGAAGAACTCATCGAACAACTGGACCGGGAGAACGTGGATGTACTGCTGATGGATCTGGACGAGGGAGTTGCCCGCAGATCGTACGATCTGGACCGGTTGATAGATCAGGTGCAGAGTAAATGCAAGATACCGGTCCTGTTCAATGACAGTTCCTCGGCCGGCACAGGCGGTGCTATTTCAGACCTTGGCCGGAAGTTGAGCCTTAAACTTACTTCGTTGATCGGCCGGGGCTGATGGCCCCTGCAGTCGCTTCGCATACCTCTAGCACCATGTCCCGGAAATAACTTTCCATATGCCAGGCGTTGTGCTTTCCATGTTCCTTCACTCTGTAGCCTGGATGAAGGCGCGAAGCGCCGGAATCCGGAGTCTTTCGAGAAAACCTGGATTCCGCTTCATTCCATCCAGGCTACACACCCATACGATGCTAGCGTGATACCTCATCATGGCCGGTGAAACTATTCTTGTTGTCGGCGGTGCAGGCTATATCGGGTCGCACATGGTCAAAGACCTGGTTCGCGCAGATAAAAATGTTGTGGTCCTGGATAATCTCTCGCGCGGTCATCGCGATCTTGTACCCGGTGGCGTTTTTGTCGAAGGAGACCTGGGCGATTCCACCTTGCTTGACCGTGTCTTTTCAGAATACAAAATCGACGCTGTCATGCATTTTGCGGCGTATTCGCTGGTTGGCGAATCGGTTGAGAGCCCACTGGCTTATTACCGGAATAATATATCTCGCACCATTGAGCTACTGGAGGCAATGATCCGCCATGCGGTACGCCGCTTCATATTTTCTTCCACCGCCGCCGTCTATGGAGAACCTGAGAGCCTGCCTATTACCGAGGAGCACCCGTGCAGACCGACTAATCCGTACGGGGAGTCAAAGCTCGCGGTAGAGCAGTTGCTGGCGGACTGCGCGCGTGCAGGTGATTTGCAATACGTTTCGCTTCGTTATTTTAACGCTGCTGGCGCGGATGTGTCCGGAGATTTGGGCGAGCGACACGGTCCGGAGACGCACCTTATTCCGCTCGTTTTGCAGGCTGCCTTGGGCGAAAGGGAGGGCATTCAGGTATTCGGGACGGATTATCCGACTTCTGATGGCACTTGCTTGCGGGATTATGTTCATGTCAGCGATCTGACACGGGCGCACTTGCTGGCGCTGCAAAGACTGACGTCGGGCGGAAATAATGCGATCTACAATCTAGGCAACAGCAAGGGATATTCCGTGCGCGAGGTGATTGAAACAGCCCGCCGGGTGACGGGTCACTCCATTCCCACGGTTGCTTCCGGCAGGAGGGCGGGGGATCCGGCTGTGCTTGTCGCCGATTCAGGAAAAATCCGCGGCGAGTTGGGCTGGAAGCCGCGTTATGAAGATTTGCAAACAATTATTGAAACGGCTTGGGTTTGGCATCAGCGTGAAGCACAGCGCAAAAAAAACCACCGCAGCGAAACCGCGGTGGATTTACAGGTGCCGGCCAAGGATTAAGAAGCTACTGAGCCTATCGTCGTTCCCGAGAAAGGGGAATCCAGAATTCCGGGTGATTCATGGATTCCGCCACGCGAGGATGCTTGTTCAGAATTTCCTTAGATAAACAGGCAGACGTTGGATTGTGCCGCGACGGGCAGGAAGTAAGTAGCGCCGACGTAATCCTTGACCTCAGGAATAAAATCATCCTTGCTGAACCCGAAGACATCGACGGTCATCTGGCAGGCAACCATCTTGACGCCGGCTTCCAGACAGAGGTCGCGCAACTCACCTATTGTTGCAACGCCCTTGTTCTTGAAAGTTTTCTTCATCAGTACCGTGGCCATTTTTTCGAATCCGGGGATGCCAGCCATGACTACATTCGGCATCGGCCAGACAAAATTCTGGAACCATTTCGGACCAAACGGCATTTTCATGGGCATGGCCGGATTACCGAGCGGGCTGACTTCTGCATCGATGTCCTTCTTCAGGAGCAGCAGGCCGTAGAAGGTGAAGAAAATCGAAACATCCCAGCCGAGCGCCGAGCCGGTGGAGGCGAGGATGAACGGGGGGTAAGCCCAGTCCAGCGTGCCTTTGGTGGCGATGATGGCCATGCTCGGCGTTTTATTGGCTTCGATTTCTTCCAGTTTCTTGGGCAGGACCTTGTCGAGGTACTGATTGATTGACTGCTCAAGATTCGCTTCCATTTTAGGCATCGTAGTTGTTGACATTTACCATCCTCCAGTACATTGATTGAGCGTGGGCTACGTAATATGTAAAGTCACGCCCGATTGAACGTGCGCACCACCCACAGGTTTACCTAGTTTTATCGTTGACGGTTAAGGTATTTTTGAGGTTAAGTACCTGCAAAGATGTTAATATGCTTAGCTGTTCTTTATTAGTCAAGTTTTACTCCTTGGCAAAACTTTGAAATGAGATGAAGTTGCAAGACGCTAACAGGCTATGTGCTGCTCAGCATAACACATTGAATAATAAGTAATATTAAAATAGATAATTTCAGGGCGTTTCGTAACCTAGGGAGCATGGTAAGTCCCTGACGCAGCCCGCAATTCAACCACAATTCCCGGCACGAGAACGTCAAGTATGCACAGGCGGTCTGGTTAAACATTTATACAAGTAGTTAGAAAATGAGCAAGAAACCGATACTGGTAACCGGTGGGGCAGGATTTATCGGGTCCAATTTCATATTGGACTGGATTGCGAACCACGATTCACCGGTGATTAATCTGGACAAGCTCACCTATGCCGGGAATCTCAGGAATCTGTCCAGCCTGAAAAATGACCCACGACATACATTTGTAAAAGGGGATATTAACGATCTGGCGTTGGTGGAAAAACTGCTGAACCATTATAAGCCTTACGCCATTATAAACTTTGCGGCGGAAAGCCATGTTGACCGTTCAATCCACGGACCCCGGGATTTCATCCAAACCAATATAAACGGTACTTTCCAATTGCTATCCGCGGCCCGTGCTTATTGGGAAGGCCTTGATGGCGAGGACAAGGCCGCATTCCGGTTTTTGCACATTTCGACGGATGAGGTATACGGTTCGCTCGGACCCAACGATCCCCCATTTACCGAAACCACGTCCTATGCACCGAACAGCCCATACTCCGCTTCCAAGGCGGCATCGGATCATTTGGTCCGTGCTTTTTATCACACCTATGGCCTACCCACGCTGACATCCAATTGTTCGAACAATTATGGTCCTTATCAGTTTCCAGAGAAACTAATTCCCCTGATTGTGCTGAATGCCCTGAACAGGAAACCGTTGCCGGTATACGGCGACGGTCTCAACGTGCGTGACTGGCTGTATGTAGGCGATCATTGCAACGCGCTTCGCCTTATTCTGTCAAAAGGGAAAGCCGGAGTGGTCTACAATATCGGTGGTTGCAGTGAAAGAACGAACATCGAAGTCGTGCGCGCTATTTGCGCCATACTCGATGAGTTGAAGCCATCTTCCGGCGTGACTCCATACGCTTCACTCATCACGTTCATCAAAGATCGTCCGGGACATGACCGGCGTTACGCCATCGATGCGCGCAAGATCGAGCGTGAACTGGGATGGAAACCGGCGGAAAGATTTGAGACGGGAATCCGTAAAACAGTGCAATGGTATCTTGACAACATGGAATGGGTGAAGAATGTTGCCAGCGGGGAATATCAGAAATGGCTGGACATCAATTACAGTGACCGAGGAACGTCATGAAAGGCATCATTCTGGCGGGAGGATCTGGAACGCGGCTGTACCCGGTGACCCACGTGGTTTCCAAGCAGCTGCTGCCGATCTATGACAAGCCGATGATTTACTATCCCCTGACCACGCTGATGCTGGCGGGGATCAAAGATTTACTTGTCATCTCGACCCCGCAAGATATTCCCCGATTCGAACAATTGCTGAGGGATGGCAACGAATGGGGGCTGAGCATTTCCTATGCGATACAGCCAAATCCAGAAGGCATCGCACAGGCTTTCATTATCGGCGAGAAGTTTATTGGCAATGACGCGTGCGCGCTGATACTGGGCGATAATATTTTTTACGGCCATGAATTGACCGTTGACCTGCAGAAGGCCAGAAGCAAACAGGCGGGCGCGACCGTCTTTGCTTATCCCGTTCACGATCCAGAACGCTACGGCGTTGTGGAATTCGACCCGTCAAAGAAGGCGCTGTCCATCGAAGAAAAGCCCAAGAGGCCTAAATCCCGCTATGCGGTGACCGGTTTGTATTTTTATGACAATCAAGTAGTGAGCATGGCCAAATCTCTGCGGCCCTCCCTCCGGGGAGAATTGGAAATTACCGATGTAAATAGAATTTACCTCGAGCAAGGCCGGCTGGATGTCATGGTGATGGGGCGAGGCATAGCCTGGTTGGATACAGGCACGCATGAATCCCTTCTTGAGGCTTCTCTCTTTATCGGGACCATCGAGAAACGACAGGGGCTCAAGATAGCCTGTCCGGAAGAGATTGCCTATCGCATGGGCTACATAACGGCTGAACAACTGGAAAAACTGGCTGGCCGCATGAGCAAGAATGGTTATGGCCAGTATCTGCTTGGGGTGTTGCAGGAGCAGGTCTTCTAATGAATGTAATTCAGACAAACATTTCTGGCGTGCTTATCGTGGAACCCAAAGTTTTCGCTGATGCGCGCGGTTTTTTTTACGAGAGCTTCAATAAAAAGCTTATGCAGGTGGCAGGCATTGTGGGAGATTTTGTGCAGGATAATCACTCGCGCTCGGTCAGGAATGTATTGCGCGGCCTGCATTACCAAATCAGACAACCGCAGGGTAAGTTGATCAGGGTGCTTGTGGGCGAAGTATTTGATGTGGCGGTAGACATCCGCCGGAGTTCGCCGACGTTCGGTAAATGGGTTGGTTTCAATCTGTCGGCGCAAAACAGGCGCATGGCATGGGTTCCGCTGGGATTCGCGCACGGCTTTCTCGTGTTATCTGAATATGCCGAGGTTCTGTACAAGACCACCGATTATTGGGCGCCTCAATTTGAGCGTACGATCATTTGGAATGATGGCAGCCTTGGAATAACCTGGCCGATTCAGGGAGATCCGCAACTTTCCGCAAAGGATATTGCAGGCGTAACAATCAATGAGGCAGAGGTATTTGAGTGAGAAAGATCCTTCTCACCGGCAAAAATGGGCAGGTTGGATGGGAACTGCAGCGCACGCTCGCACCACTGGGCGATGTTGTCGCCGTCGGTCACCAGGAGATGGATCTGGCCGATCCGGATTCAGTCAGGAGGATGATCAGGGAGGTCCGGCCTCATCTTATCGTCAATGCTGGCGCCTACACCGCGGTGGACAAGGCGGAATCCGAACCCAATCTGGCCATGGCCATTAATGGCGTGGCGCCGGGTATCATGGCGGAAGAAGCCAAGCGGCTGAACGCGGCTATCATTTATTATTCCACGGATTATGTCTTTGACGGCACTAAAAAACTTCCCTACATCGAAGACGATGCGCCGAATCCTCTGAATGTCTATGGCCAGACCAAGCTGGCTGGCGAGCGGGCCATCCAGGCAACGGGGGTGCCACATCTAATATTAAGAACAAGCTGGGTCTATGGCGCCCGCGGCAGGAATTTTCTTTTGACGATTCGCAGGCTTGCGCGCGAAAGAAGCGAATTGAAGATTGTTGACGACCAGGTCGGTGCCCCTACATGGTGCCGCATGCTGGCCGAAGTCACGTCTCAAATGCTGTCGCAGCACTATTCATCCGTTAGCCGACCCCCCTCGATTGCAGACATCAGCGGCCTGTATCACGTGGTTTGTGGCGGACATACATCTTGGTATGGCTTCGCCAGGAAAATCCTTGAAGCCGTGTCCGGCCATGCATCTCACGCCATGCCGGAGTTGAAGCCTATTTCCACGACCGAATACCCCACGCCGGCCAAACGACCGTTGAATTCGAAATTGTCGACTGAAAAGCTGCAACGCATGTGTGGCCTGATAGTACCGGCATGGGAGGAGTCGCTTATATTATGTATGAATGAGTCTGAAAGTATTACAACGGTCTAGAACGATGTCTCATTCCAGTGGCTACTGTTTGCTGGCTGGAAGCTGGATGCTGCTGATTTTCTTCCTGTCTTCTCAGTCGTCACTTCCAGCCGTTTCATTCTTCTCGGGGGCTGATCTGCTTTTGCACGCCGTCTTTTACGCTATATTGTGCGTGTTCCTTGCACGGTCGTTCATGGACCCGCAGATCAGGAATTGGAACAGGGTGATTCTCCTGACTGTTCTTGTGACGGCTTACGGGATCACTGATAAATATCACCAGTTCTTTGTTCCGGAACGCAGCGCAAGTATATGGGACGTGCTGGCGGATTTTTGGCGGCCGCCATGCTTTTCTGGCGGGATCGCAAGACGGTTAATATTTCAGAATACAACCTCCCGAATGAATCAAGACGCGTGTAGCACGCTATGGCCCTCCCGCTGAGGGAGGTGTGGCGAAGTTATCGCGAATGTTCACTGGACATTCGCGATAATGAACGTCTGCCTGAAGCGTGGTGAGCGCGAGCTATTTCAATGGGGAGGAAGACCTTACAGTTTAGCAAGGGTTGGTGCACAATGACTTGCCCTGCCCTGATGTCAGGTGGAAAATATACTCATGCATGATCTCCAAGGCCAAAGATTGACCGCGACTAGTCCTGCTGCAGACCCCGCAAAAGAACTGTTCTGGAAAGAATCGTCTTTATTCTGGTTTTCATTTTCCGTGCTGGCGGGGTTGTTTGTGCTCGCGCTCTACGAGCATGGACTCAACCGGATGGTGCAGTATTGGTTCGCGCGTGAGGAATACAGTCATGGCGTGATGATCCCTTTCATCACCGCATTTCTGATCTGGCAAAAGAAGGATGTGCTGGGACGTATATCCTTTGGCGGATCTTGGGTGGGGATGGTTATCACGCTTGCTGGTGCCGGCATTATATCGATAGGCAATATCAGCGCCATCACGGTTATTTTGCAATATGGTTTTGTAATTACGCTTGCTGGTCTGGTTTTCGCCTATATGGGGTGGCGTGGGTTCAAAGAGATTTGGGCACCGATTTTGATTCTGTTTTTCATGATCCCCTTTCCGGATGTCATCGTTCAGGACGTTTCCCGGTCCTTGCAGTTGATTTCTTCAAGCATAGGCGTATGGATAATCCGTTTATTCAGTATTAGCGTTTATTTGGAAGGTAATGTTATTGACCTTGGCACCTACAAATTGCAGGTTGTCGAGGCATGTAATGGGTTGCGTTATCTTTTTCCGTTGATGACGCTTGGTTTTGTATGCGCCTATATTTACAAAGCCGCCTTGTGGAAGAAAATGGTTGTTTTCCTGTCAAGTATCCCCATCACGATTTTCATGAATAGTTTCCGCATCGGCATAATCGGTGTGCTCGTCGAATATTTCGGATCATCCATGGCGGAAGGCTTTTTGCACGACTTTGAAGGTTGGGCGGTATTTATGGCCTGTACCGGGATTCTGGTTTTGGAGATGTGGGGGCTGGCCCGGCTTGGCAAGGAAAGCCGTCCTTTGCGGCAGGTGTTCGGACTGGATTTCCCCCAACCTACCCCCAAGGATGCGCAGCTCCGCTATCGTCTATTGGGCCGTGCTTATTGGGCGGCTGCCGTTGTCGTGGCAATAGTCGCAATAACGTTCTTCATCCTGCCTGCGAAACGGGATGACGTAAAAATCACTCGGAAAGAATTTTCAGACTTTCCGATGACTCTCAGTGATTGGAATGGGAAAGCGCAGCCCTTGGACAGGATTCTCGTCGACGCGCTCAATCTGGGAGACTACTTGTTAGCGAATTATGTTAATAACCGGCAGCAGGCAGTGAACCTGTATGTCGCCTATTATGCCTCGCAAAGCAAGGGCGCCTCTATTCATTCGCCGCGTGCCTGCCTGCCGGGCGGGGGGTGGGAAATGAAGACCCTTACTCAGCGGATCGTAGATGGTGTCGAGACAGGTTCGCAACCGCTTCAGGTCAATCGGGCTGAAATTCAACTGGGTGAAAACAAGCAACTGGTTTACTACTGGTTTCAGATGCATGACCGCGGCATTAGCAACGAGTATCTTTTGAAGTGGTTTGTGTTCTGGGATGCGTTGACCCGTAATAGAACGGATGCCGCGCTCGTACGAATTACAACGCCGCTTGCGCCCGGTGAGAGTTTTGCGGATGCGGACAACCGCTTAATTAATTTCGTGAAGACGCTGAATCCCAATATAAGCGATTATGTCCCGAATTAAAGCGGGTGGATGACAATATGTGCGAGGACAGCGTTGATCGGGTTAGCAGTTGCCACCAATCAAATTACGGATCAGCATCCCGGACCAAGATTGGCTACCTAGTGCCCGAGTTTCCCGGGCAAACGCACAACTTCTTTTGGCGCGAGCGTAAGGCTTTGAAGGAGCTCGGCGTCGAGACAAGCCTAATATCGACGCGAAGACCGCCTCTTGGCGTCGTATCGCCTACGTGGGCGAAAGACGCGCAGACGGAAACGACTTATCTCTTTCCATTCTCATTTTTTGATTTTCTGCGTGCGTTTATCATCATGATCAGGGCTGGCGTATGTGCATGGATAAACTGCGCCAAGATCATAACCAGCGTCCAAGATGCAACGCTAGCAGGGAAAGTGCGTTTGACGCTGCTCATCCCATTTGCGGCTAAGCTCGTATGGGTTAGTCAGCGCCAGGGATGGCGACATGTGCACGTTCATTCCTGCGCGGATGCGGCGAACATAGCCATGTTAGCAAATGCGCTACATGGCCCTACGTATAGCCTAACACTTCATAATCCACTCAGCGTCTATGGCCCAAATCAACGTCAGAAATGGTCACGTGCGCGATTCTGCATTGTCATCACGCGCAAGTTATACGACGAAGTAACTAGAACACTGGTTGGGTTTTTGCCGTCGAGGCTGGTAATAGCGCCTATGGGAGTAGACGTGGTTCAGTTCAACAGACATGCTCCTTATCGTCCGTACGCTGGGGAAGGCGAGTTGTGCGTATTCAGCTGTGGTCGTTTGAACCCAAGCAAGGGATTTCCTTTCCTTATCTCAGCGATTAAGCTGCTTGTTGACCAGGGGGTAAATGTTCGATTAACAATTGCTGGAGAAGACGATGTGGGTGGTACCGGCTATAGGCGGAAGTTGGTCGCGCTGACGGCTGAGTCGGGTGTATCAGAACGAGTAGCTTTTCTCGGCGCGGTTCCTGAGGAAATTGTGAGTGAGCACCTAGAACAGGCGCATGTGTTTGTTCTGGCTAGTTTGGCCGAGCCGCTGGGCGTCGCGCTTATGGAAGCGATGGCTATGAGCGTGCCAGTGGTCGCAACCGACGGGGGAGGCGTACCTGAACTTATAGAAAATGGTGCAGACGGCATCCTCGTTGAGCCAGGAGATGCAAACGCCATCGCTGTGGCTATCATGCGTGTGATCGGGGACCCTTTATTTGCTGTCCGGTTGGGTCAGGCATCACGTTTCAAGATCGTTGAGTCGTTCGGCCATCAGCGTAGCGCGCGGGCAATTGCCGATCTTCTGGCAGCGAGATGAGGGAAATGAAAGAGTGTCAATATATTGATCATCGCCAAGGCGACCAACCCTGAATGGGTTGGCGTGCCCGCAATGATGAATCTGGGCACTGGAAAGAGTCGATTTTCCTGCCCTAATTGGCTTGCCGGTTCAGACAAATCTGGTAACTGGCTCCTTACGGCCAGAACCGGCCGATCGCCTTTCCCATGAGCGGTCGGTTGCATTACCCTAATGGCAGACACTCAGCACGTCAGTGTATGGGATATCTTGTGGACAAGTGCTTTCGACCCATCGGTGCGGCTCTGTAGGATTTTCACATCACGTGGTGACTTACTGAAACACAAGCCAACCCACAGTTCCGAATATTTACCGATGTCAAGCGCCACGGGCTGCTCGCCAAGGATGAGCGCGGGCGCGCGAAGCCGGAGACGGTCACGGAAACAAGGCGGCTTGATGTGGGGGCATGTCAGATTGCCCGTTTAGACGGCCGGGAAACGGATGCGTGACGAACGCGGGCGATTTATTTCTGGCAACCCTGGTGACCCGGGGCGCTTACCACGCGTGACCGAAGACGATTACCTGGTCGCGTTGCGGAGAGAAGTTTCACCGGCTGCTTGGCGCGCGATCGTCCAGCGTGCCATGGCGGATGCTAAAAAAGGACATGCCAGTGCGTGTGAGTGACTCAGCAAATTTCTACTGCCGTCCGCCGACGCCCTGGCGCTTGCGGCCGGCGCTGCAGACGAGCCGGCCGTGCGCGTTGTGCCGCCCTGGAATGGCCATATCAACCCGGAGCTGATGGGTTCTGTGCTAGTCCGCGAAACAGAAAAAGAATGCGAGGCGCGAATGGCGGCTAAAGCGAAAGCGAAAACCTGAGCAGGATACGAGAAACGTCGGCTAATTACAGGACCGCCACAAAATCAACTGTCGGTCTTGCCCGTCGCGGCTCACGGATCGGTGTATATTCGACGCGGCGAAATGATTTCTCAAGGCGCAGCACTCGATATCCATAGGTTGTGAGCATTTGTAATATCGGGTCAGAATCCGTCACCGTGCTGCCATGTCGCTCAAACACGAAAGCCGGTATCAATCTCTTTGAAAGCGTTTGTTTCATTCCGGCGAAAACCTCACGCTCGTGACCTTCCACGTCGATCTTGCAAACCGATATGTCAAGATTGGGGTGCTGACCGAGCCATTTATCAAAGGTGATTGTCGGTACGCTAAAATGCCCATCTGCAGACACGCGAGCCATGCCCGGATGTCCGGTTGGTAATTCCATGGAAAGATTGCCATCCGCATCGGACAGCGCAACGGGTTCGACCTGTACCCAAGAGAGTCCATTGATTGCAATGTTTTGGCGCAAGCATTCTAAAGTTGGCGGCATTGGCTCAAAGCATATCACGCGACCCGTCGGACCTACGGCGTGGGCTAACACAAGCGCGGTCGCGCCAATATTGGCGCCGATATCAATGGCGACAGACCCAGGCCTAGAAAACTTCTTAAGCGCTATATTGACCCAAGGGTCGAAATCGCCGAACCAGAACAGGCTGCGACTAACTTCATCGGCATCGACCGAATATCGCTTGTAGCGAATGCCATTTTTGCCGACAAATTCACCGAAGCCTTCTGGAATTTCCGGCAGCAGGCGCAGTATCGAAGCGCGTGGGGTGTTTAGCGGGTAACGCGATGTTACCGCTCGCAACAATTGGATAATCCATCGCATTAGCACCACCTCTTCGGGGCCTCATGGGCACGGGTCTGTGCCCGTCCCCACAATATCTATAGTAAATCTCTTTATCCTTCAGGTACAAAACCACCTTCAGACCATTCTGCGCCGCCTGCTTGGTCTGTTTGGCTGGCGCAGGAAACGAGCCACTTTCAAACTGTACCACTACCGGGCGACTTGAACTGCACAGAAAGTGAGGCGGGAAATCAGATCGTCCGCGCAGCGATCTGCGAATGTCCGCTTCGGCAGTGCTTGAGCGGTCTGCGTGATCGGCTGGTATGGGTCGCCGCCAGCCATTCGTTCTGAGCCGAAAAGATTCAGACCAAACGCCCCAGTTTGAGTAACACGGGGGCCTACGGATACATGGCCTCACACGATACCTGACAATTGAACTGATTTACAACACCTTATTAAGGAACCGTTAATGCAGGGGTTGATATATGACCCCTCTTCCGATAGGCATGAGTCATGCTCACGCCGCTGAACGATCAATTGAATGAAAGGATACCCGATGACAGACGAGCAACTGGTAAAGCTTATTGATAAAGTCATCAAGAAGTTCCACGGTAATGGGAATGAACTCGAAACAGCGATCGGCTCCCTCATATTATGGCGGCATCTGGGGCGGAAGGTCTTGTTACTGGTGCACGATAAGACGACGCTCAAGAAATACGAGAAGCTTCTTGGGGTGGACGTCCGCACGATTTGTCCCGCCAAGGGACCGCTGGCAAGACGCTCCCTGGCATCGACGGCCGTCACAAAACCGAGGACCTTCTGGAAAGCGGTCAAAGGGGAAATCCCGAACGTGAAGACCTTCGAGATACAATCCTTGGAGCCTATCCTACAGGTAGCATATGGGGCTGTTGATTAACCCCGTCCCTTTGAGATGTGATTGTTAGACAATTGCTTTTACCAACCGAGCAATTTCCTCGAACTTCTGACCTCTTGGCGCGGCTAAAAAGTCTTGCCCTAAGGACGTTTCTTGAGATATGGCATTCAATACATGTAATTTCATGCGAAAAATACATTTCGGAATGATAAAAAAATCATACCCACAATCATGTAGCAGCCTGATGAGCGGTTCTTCTTTAATTTGATGTTCAGTTCGCTCATTTAGCTCAAAAAGGATGGCATCGGGTTGCGTGGCGGACAGCAATTGTCGCGCACCCCGTAACACTTCAGTTTCGAAGCCCTCAACATCAATTTTGATGAGACGTATTGAGCTGATTCCCTCATTTTTACATATTTCATCGAGTGGAGCGACCTGCACGTTGACAACGTCACAATTCGCCCATCCTTTATTCCGGACCAAAGATGCAGCGCCTTTATTTTGATTTGGAACAGTTAACTCCAGCGTATCCTGCTTGGAACCTAAGGCGATAGGATGGAGGGTGACATTAGTAATTTTGTTACGACTAATGGTTTGTTTTAATCCGTCATACAACGATGGGTTTGGCTCGAAGCTATGAACATTCCCATTTTTCCCAACCAAGTCCGATAGCAAAACAGTTACCATCCCAATATTGGCGCCTATGTCAAGTACGGTATCGCCATCGCGAACAATTTTCTTGCATACCCAGGTGATTTTCCTATCTAAATCACCAACATAAAACGCCGATCTTCCGACATGGTCATTGAGGTCTGCAAGGACCTCACCACCAGGTACTCGGCACCAAGCCTTGCCGCCTTGAGTGCCACTCATGAGTTTGACAAATCTGGAATTAGCGAGCGATCCACATCCACTAAAAAAAGGGTAACGTCTTGTAACAGCAGCTGTTAATGATTGTCTTAAATTTGGCATACTCTATTTCTCATTTGTGCCTGTCTATGCTTCAAGCAGACGCCAGCTTTTCTGGTATTCTGATGGTGTTTACTACATAACGAATAAGGATAAGTCGTGGTTGCACGCAATTTATTCTTATTCGCCAAGCCCTGCGCGGCATGAGGCAAATTGATTGCTTCATTTGTACTTTGGTTAGGTGGGAAAACTGGGTAAAAGACCCTTTATGCCGAAATATAAGCTTGGACGCAAAGCGGCAGGTTGGCGGACTCAAATACTCGCATTCGCGATGTTTCTCGCGGGCGCCGCCCAAGTGCAGCCTGACGACGCCATCAGGAAGCCCGCCGTCTTCAGGGTAACAACCGACGTCGTTAACGCGAACGTGCTTCCGTTCACTGCCACCATTGGCGGTTTCGGCAACTCGCTGACGAACGTGGGGGCTGGCTTCGAACCCATCGTCTTCCGCGACAAGCTCATCGCACTCGAGGATTCGCCTAACCGCATCGTTGCCGATCCCGCCGCCATATCGTATTGGGACAGCTTGCGCGAGGGATTCCTTGATCAGGCCATGGTGCATATTTACCGCATCGAGAACGGTCGTTTCAGAATGGTGCGTGAAGACCGGGTCATGAGCGGTGGCTCGCACGCCAGCGGATGGTTCCGTGCTGTTGATAACAGCCAGATCATCTCGCCCGGCACAACCCGTTTCTTTTTTCGCTGGGAGAATTGGAACCGGCCACATGCCAAATATTACTTCACCATACGCACAATCGACAAGTACGGTAATTTGTCTCCAACTGCCCCGGCATTCGAAATTGACAGTCCAGAAAGGCTGGACAAAGCTCCTACGACACAAAATGCACTTGTCGCCTTCAATCCCGTCAAAGCACTTTTCTCCCGTCCGAAGCCGCCATCCGCGCCGAATGGCCTCAGAGGCAAACTAGGCAGCGACGGAATATTGACGCTGGAATGGGAACCTGTCGCTTCTCCTGATCTGGCCGGCTATGTCGTCTATCGTTCCGACTATCCACCGAACCATCACAGCGGATATTACCTCCAGCTGGCCGGCGTGCCCGCATCGGCGGCCCAGAACGTCAAGGCTGGTGACATGGTCATCATTAGCAAGAAAATCTATTCGCCTTCGCGCAATCGAGATCTATCCAACCGCGTCTGGGGAGCGGAATCTGAATACAACAATTTGCTGCCGGGGCTGCTACACACCTTTCCCGACGAAAACCCCGGCAAAATATGGTCGCTCGTTCCGCACGCCGCCAATACGCCGGTGGAGGAGCCTGGCGAAACCTGCCTCAAGCTACAACTCGCGGCGGGCACCAAGGAATCGCTAGCGATCTACAACCACAGCGGCACCGACCAGTTCTGGTATGACGTACTGGAGAAGGATACCTATACGGTCGAGGTCTGGTTACGCCAGGAGGGCAGCGGCACAGTACAGTTCAAATTGACCGGTTTTTACGATACCGCGCCGCAAAGAATCAAGCCTGTTGTCTTCGACGTCGGTCCAGGATGGAAAAAATACATCACCCATTTCACGCCCACTGTGATTCAGGGTGGATCCCGCGCCAACACGATGGCGCTGGAATTTACAGGCCCGGCTATCTTTTATGTCGACAATTTTCGTGTCTACCGCGCAGACACGACCTTTCTGGACCTGCTCCCGCGTGAATATGAGGCCATCAAGTCCTCCGGCATTTCCGCCCTGCGCACCCACGGCCTGATCAAGACCGGCATCCACACCTATGACATAGAGCAGCTCACCAACAGCGGTGGCGTAATTAGCGGAACGGGGAAATTAAACACACTGCCTCAGACCCTGAAGATGATGCGGACAGTCGGCGTACAGCCCTGGCTGCAAATTGAGTTCCACATGAACCCCCATGAGTGGTTGGCCTTCATCGAGTATATGGCCGCCCCTTACGACCCGAAAGTCGATACCCGCGCCAGCAAGCCCTGGGCCTACAAGCGCTACAGCCAGGGGCAGACCAAACCTTGGGTTGAGGAGTTCGAAAGGATCTATTTCGAATTGAGCAACGAGACCTGGAACGGCCTCTTCACACCGTGGACTTTCAATCCCATGACCGACGCCGCGTCGAAGAAGAGCTACAGCCCCGGGCAGGTCTACGGCCTGTTTCAGGAATACGTGCGCTCGATCATGCGGAGCAGTCCTTATTGGCGGCCAGCTAACCTCGACCGCAAATTCGTCTTCATGCTGGGAGGTTGGGCGGGCAACATGGGCTACAGCCACGATGCGGCTTCGGTTTCCCCTGCGTCGGACTTTCTCACCATTGCGGCCTACAACGGCGGCTGGGACGAGGCGGAGGGCCCGCCCAAGCTCGATGCCGCCAGCCTGTTCAACACCCTGGCCCAGGTCAACCAGTCGGCCATTCCGGTGGCGGACCTCTATGCGAAAGAACTGCTCGACCTTAAAGCCAAAGGCGCGGGCAAGTTGCGGCTTGGCACCTACGAAGCGGGCCCGGGCTACGCGCTGAATGGGCTCAACAACGCCCGCGTTACCGAAGAGCAGGAGCGTACTCAGGAGCAGGTCATGAAAAGCTTGGCGGCCGGCACAGCAACGCTGGATTCATTCCTGGCCCGGACTTACCGGGGCTTCGCCATACAGAATTTCTTCACGTTTGACAGCGGCATGCTGTGGAAGTCGCACGCAAAGTGGTATCACGGCGGGCAGGCCTACCCATCGTGGAAGCTGCTGGCACTGTTCAACAAAGAAGCCAGTGGCGATATGCTGCGCACCGAAACCTTGAACGTCCCGAGCGCGGATCTCAAGGCATTCAGTCGCCGGCAAACCATCAAGGACGCACCCCTGGTAGCGGTCTACGCGACACGCAATGCAAAGCGTTACAGCCTTTTTTTGATCTCGCGCAAAGTCCCGGATTACCCCGTCGGTAGCGACGATGGTTACACCCCGGTCAGCGTCGAGCTTCCATTCAGCGAGGCGAGATCCGTCACGCTCTACCGGATGACAGGCGCCCCGGATGCGAACAATCTGCTGAGCGATAACGTTAAAATCCAGAAGCTTGACATACCGTCGTCAAACTTGGGCCGACGTTTCCGTCTGAATGCCGAAACCGGCGCCGATGAGCGGGGCCTACCGCCAGCGTCCACCTTCCTCTATGTGTTTGATGGCGTCAATTACAGGAAAGGGCGCAACCCAGCCACTGAAAGATGACCTGCGATATCAGAAGGAAGGCTCGAGGCCTGCCGGCGCTAACAACTGACTAAGGAGTCTTCAAAAAGTGATGTCCCGACCTCGTGTATTGATCATTGCTGAAGCCGCCAATCCAGATTGGGTGAGCGTCCCGCTGGTGGGTTGGTCACTGGCTAATGCGCTTAGAGAAGTAGCCGATGTCCATATCGTGACTCATATCCGCAACCGGCAGGCTATTCTAGGCGCTGGCTTGATTGAAGGCGATGATTTTACCGCGATCGATTCCGAGGCGATTGCCAGACCTTTATGGCGTATCTCTAATCTTCTACGCGGCGGCGCTGGAAAAGGCTGGACTACCACCACGGCCATCAGCGTGATTTCGTACTACTACTTCGAGGCCTTGGTTTGGAAACGATTCGGCGAAGCCATCCGCTCCGGTAAATTCGATCTTGTTCATCGCATTACGCCACTCAGCCCAACGACTCC
This sequence comes from Sulfuricaulis sp., assembly GCF_041499725.1. Lineage (GTDB taxonomy): Bacteria > Pseudomonadota > Gammaproteobacteria > Acidiferrobacterales > Sulfurifustaceae > Sulfuricaulis. The sequence continues at coordinate 66,185 of NZ_JBGQKW010000001.1, read as the reverse complement.
CAGCACGATTGCCAGAAAGTGCCGGCGAGCGAATATTCCTTTTGTTCTTGGGCCATTAAACGGGGGCGTGCCTTGGCCTAAAGGGTTTGATTCCGCAAGGCGCCAAGAAAAGGAGTGGTTGTCTTACGTTCGTGGCGCTTACAAGCTTCTCCCCGGGCATGGCAGTACCTTGCAATCGGCATCCGCGCTACTGATTGGATCCAAAGATACGCTGGCACAAGTACCTGCCAAGTATCATGAGAAATGTGTTTATATGCCGGAGAATGCTATTGACCCAACAAAATTCTTTCGCATGGCCAGTCCTGGAGATGCAAACATATTACATGCCTGTTTTGTCGGTCGACTGGTTCCTTACAAGGGGCCGGATATGTTGCTGGAAGCTGCAGCACCTCTCCTTCGGGAAAAACGATTGCACCTTGACATTGTTGGAGACGGACCGTTGATGCCAATTTTGCAAGAGACGATAAAAAAGGAAGGGTTGGGCTCGGCAGTTACTCTGCATGGTTGGGTAGCGCACTCAGAGCTTCAGGAAGTCATGTGTCGTTCGCAGGTTTTTGCTTTTCCCAGCATTCGGGAATTTGGCGGGGGTGTCGTGCTGGAAGCCATGGCTTTAGGCCTTGTTCCCGTAGTCGTTGACTACGCTGGCCCGGCTGAGCTGGTAACTTCCGATACCGGATACAAACTGCCAATGGAGCGGCGTGAAAAGATAGTGTCTTCCTTAAGCGGCAAATTGAAAATGTTGGCAGGTGATCGGCAGGCTCTCGCGCCTATGATGTCTGCCGCCAGAGAACGTGTGCATAGCTTATTTACCTGGGCGGCCAAGGCCAGGCAAATAAGGGAAGTTTATGACTGGGTTTTGGGCGCGCGCTTTGGGAAGCCAGAATTCTTTAAGGAATGAGCGTGCCCTGAACTTGCCTCCCTTTTTTGCTTTCGTGCCATCTCTGCATATGCCACCCCTAATCCGGCAACGGACCAGTACACGATTGGAATGATCGCAATGTTACTCACCGTAAATATGATTACCAGGATGGCGAGAAGAGTGGCCAACAATGCCCGGCCAAGCAGGCGTTCCTCGCTATTTTTGTCCCGAATCGAGCGCATGGCACGGTAAATACCCAGGAGTATCAAAGCGAAGAAACTGACAAACAGCCCAAGACCCACGAATCCCGTTTCCAAGGCTATCTGGATGTAAGAATTGACAATGTCGATAATGCCCTGGCCCTGACGCATGGCCTCCATCTCAGGCGCCTCGAGATAATTGACCGAGCCGAACCAGGGGTTGCGCTCAATCACGATCATTGAGTTGGTGATCAGCTGCTGTCGGTAGTCGATACTTCCTTTTTCCGTCGTTCCGATAAAGGGTAATAAATTGATCACCTTCTCGCCGCCCGGCAGCACGGCAGCCAAGGAAAAAACCAGCGCTGCCACCGCCAACAGGCCCATCAGGCGGGGAAGCGCGTAACGGCCGGTGGCAATGAAGACAGCCATTAGCACGGCAGCGCCTACCCAAGGTCCGCGTGATAACGGGGCAATCAAACCGGCCGCCAGCAACGCTATGCCGAGTCGGCGGACGAGTTTTTTTTGGATGGATCGTTGCAAGAACAAGTAAAGCCCCATCCCTACGACCATTAGGTAACCCAGAGCGATGGAGTGACCTGCTGTGACGACAGCCCTGAGCATTCCGGTCCGTTCCAGATAATTCAGCATTCCTCCCAGTCCAAGCACGCCAAGCAAAGGATAATAGAGCAACCAGTGCCGGGAGGCCTCGAAAATTGCGATCAGAGCAACCACCATGATCGCCAGCACAAGGCTCAGCAGGGCATCGCGAAAGGCTTGCAGATCTTTCAGCGAGCGGCTGATGACAAAATAAGGGAGGAAGATATCAATGAACAGGTAGAAGGCTCCACGCAAGGTGGCCGTTACGCTGGCGTCACGCACGTAGAGCAGAGTGGTGAGTAATAGATAAACAGCCAGCACTATGTCTGGCCACGTACGGCCGAAGGCGAGGGCGCCGCGTTGCCGGGTCAGAACAAAAAATGCGGGAAGCAGGATGAGCAATTCCAGTATCCTGGCGTGAGAAAGTTCGAAGAAATAGTTGATCAGGCCCATCCCAGGAATAGAGACGGTGGCCATAGGCAGAGCGAACAAGATGAAAAAAAACAGCGCGGGTGGATTGGTTTCGCGCAGGTTGGCGTAGATCAGCAACGGTATGGCGATAAGTGTGTACACCCAGAAGTTGTGCGCCAGGAAGGCGGCAAGCGTAAAAGCGAACCAAAGATTTCGCCTTCGTGTATAATCGCCAGTTTTTGAAATGGTACAAGCGGGCCGGTGTGCAAATGCAAAGACCATCGTTGCGAGGACAAGAATAACGATTAATGTTCGGAGATGTTCTGGCATGCCTGGTTTGTTACGGATTGGTGTCGATTTGAGTAGCCGTTCATTGCATTCCTTGCTAAGGAAACACACGAATCATTAATTGTGCAAGAGTAACAGGTTTTTTAAACTGCCGCGATCATGTGGTTTGCAAATGTCAATGTCATCAGTAAATTCACCCACCCTTAGGCAGCGCGTTCTTCAGGCCGGTTCCTGGACCCTGGCCGGGTACGGCGTAACCCAGGCGCTGCGACTGGGAGGAAATCTCATTCTTACGCGTTTGCTGTTTCCCGAGGCATTTGGGTTGATGGCAATTGTTCAGATAATTATCTATGGCGTGAATATGCTTACCGATGTGGGAATTGGTCCCTCTATCGTCCAGAAGGCCCGAGGAAATGACCCAGCTTTTCTGAACACGACCTGGACCATCCAGATTGTGCGAGGCTTTCTGATGTGGGGCGGTCTTTGTGTTCTGGCATTGCCCATAGCCGGATTGTATGGTGAGCCACTGCTCGCATACATGCTTCCCGTTGTTGGCTTGACTGCAGTCATCGGCGGTTTCAACTCAACTAAATTGTTCACGGCGCAACGTAATCTGGAGGCGGCGCGAGTGACGCAAATTGAAATCGGCACTTATGTGCTTGGACTGCTTTGTACCGTTTATCTTGCCTGGCTTCAGCAATCAGTTTGGGCGCTCGTCTGGGGTAGTCTTATCGGCGCTTGCCTGAATATGTTTGCTAGCCATCTGTTGCTTCATGGTATAAGAAATCAATTTGCCTGGGATCGCGACGCGGTTGACCATCTGGTAGGATTTGGGCGTTGGATCCTGTTAAGTTCTGCTCTTACTTTTTTGTCTACAGAAGGCTCACGTCTGGCGATCGGCGCCTTGCTTGACATGCGCCAACTGGCTTTATTTACATTGGCGAGCATGATGAATCTCCTGCTCTGGAATGCCATGCTGAAGGTGATGGGAACTGTATTTTTTCCTGCCTATTCGGAAGTTTATCGCACCAATCCAAAAAAACTCATGGCCGCCCTGCATAAGGCTCGACTGACATTCATTCTTCCCAGCTGGAGTGTGGCGGTTTTATTCGTCTTTTTTGGCGGCCAGCTTATGGGGATACTATACGATGAGCGTTATCATGGATCAGGCCCCATACTCGAATTGCTTGCTGCGGGCTCGCTCGCCGGTTGTGTGTGGGGATCGTACACCGGTGTTTTGCTGGCGATAGGCAAGGTTGCTACTCAAACGCTGCTGACTGCCATCCATATTATTTTCCAATTTGCTGGGATGTTTATTGGATATCATTATGGAGAGAGTATGGGCTTGGTGATCGGCTTAGCCGCGTCCTATTGGATAATGTACCCTGTGAATGCGTTTGTGATGTCCCGCAATGGATTATGGCAACCCGGCCTTGATCTGACTTTCCTCGCGGCTTCGGTCTTGATGGTTGTACTGGCATGGCCTCGTTTGACCTTAAGTCTTGGTTCATGAGCACAGTATGGACACTCGATGTCATGAGTACCGGCGTAGCATTAACTGTGCGGTTTGGGCTTGAAGGACAATGCAGGCGTATAAGCCGTATGCTTGATAAAATAATCGATGCTAATCTGAAATAGCTAATATATTGAATGTTGTAGATGCAATAAATATGGGCAGTACCTGGATCGTCATCGTAAACTACCGTACCGCAGAGTTAACCATCGACTCTCTGCGCTCACTTTCCACGCAAGTAGCAGATCTGGGAGGCGGCCGCGTCGTGGTGGTCGACAACGATTCGGGCGACGGTTCAAGGGATAAGCTGTTCTCTGCCATTGAGCGCAATGGTTGGTCGGGCTGGGCGAGCGTGATGCCCCTCGATCGCAATGGTGGTTTCGCCTATGGCAACAACGCCGGGATTCGAACGGCTCTCGCATCCGCAGATCATGTCGATTATGTGATGCTCCTGAATCCAGACACCATCGTGCGGAAGGGGGCGATCAAGGCGCTCGTCGGATTTATGGACGGCCATTCTCGTGCCGGCATTGCCGGCAGTCTGCTGGAGAACGCGGATGGCGGATTTGAATGCTCGGCGCATCGTATTCACTCCCCCTTGAGCGAGCTGGACGCCGGCGCCCGCCTGGGCTTGCTGAGCCGCCTGCTGCACCGATACGTCGTTTGGGCTTCTCCCGGCACCGAGGCACATCAGTGCGACTGGGTTTCCGGTGCGAGTCTGATCATGCGCCGCGAGGTCATTGAACAGATGGGGCCGATGGACGATGGCTATTTCCTTTACTTCGAGGAAGCCGATTTCTGCTGGCGCGCCAAACAGGCCGGCTGGGAGGTCTGGTACGTTCCCCAGTCGCAGGTGATGCACCTTGAGGGTGCCGCCACCGGCATTCGTACTGCGACCAAACGACGCGCCAGTTACTGGTACGATTCACGACGCCGGTTTTTCGTGAAGCACTACGGTGTTGCGGGGCTGGTTCTGGCCGACACACTCTGGGCGGTGGGCCGCGCGACGTATCTGTTGCGATGCCTACTGCATCTGGGCGTCCGTGCACATGACCCGAAGTGGTTCATGTTCGATCTGCTCTGGGGTGATCTGCGGGCGATCCTGACGGGCCGGGTGTGGAGTATTCCACGTGCCGGGCAACAACCATGAGAATCGGTGTAGTCATTATTGGTCGCAATGAGGGGGAGCGTCTGCGAAAGTGCCTGGAATCTGTCAAGAAGAACGCGAATCGGGTGGTCTATGTCGATTCCGGTTCGACAGATGGATCAGTTGCCATGGTGCTGGATAAGGGGTTAGGGATTGTTGAGCTGGATTTAAGTAAGCCTTTTACCGCAGCACGAGCACGAAATGAAGGGTTCAAAAAGTTGCTCGCACTTGCGCCCAGCTTGGCCTATGTCCAGTTTGTGGATGGGGATTGTGAGATAGCAGGCGATTGGCTAGAAACGGCAGCTGCATTTCTGGATGAGCATGATGACGTCGCAATGTTGTGTGGCCGACTCAGGGAACGGTATCCGGAACGATCGATCTATAACATGCTTTGCGATATTGAGTGGGATAGACCGGCAGGGGCGTCAAAGGCCTGTGGTGGAATAGCCATGGTGAGGGCTGGAGCATTCAAGAATGCAAGCGGTTATCGCGCGGATCTGATTGCTGGAGAGGAACCGGAATTGTGTGTCCGCCTGCGTGCAGTTGGATGGAAGGTCTGGCGGCTCGATGCTGAAATGGCGTTACATGATACCGCCATGACACGCTTAGGGCAGTGGTGGAAACGAGCGCTGCGTGGTGGCTATGCCTTTGCCGAGGGGGTGCATCTACACGGTGCGCCGCCGGAGCGGCATTGTGTCCGGGAATCACGGAGCGCCTGGTTCTGGGGTCTAGGCATACCCGTATTAACAGTCGGCCTAGTTATCTGGCTGGGGCCGTTGGGCATGGTGATGCTGCTAATCTATCCGCTGCAGATTGTCCGCCTTGCTTTGCGTGGTACAAGAGGCGTGCGGGAAAACTGGTGGCGTGCACTATTTCTGGTGCTGGGCAAGTTTCCGGAGGCGATGGGGCAAGTGAAGTTCCTTTATAACAGGAGGGTCGGGAAGACGGCACGCCTGATTGAATACAAGTAGAATCAGAGAAACATGGCACAAGCCCTGATATCTCAATAGGGTAGAGGACTGGACTAAACATACGGGAGCAAAGATGAACCAGGCGAGTTTTACCGCCGGCTATTCTGTTTTGATATTCCTAAGAGGGAGAGCGATGACCGCATGTTGTGATTGGCTCCAATATTGGGCTGGTCCCCCGATCGTTCATTCTGTATATAAATGACGTCATTTGATAACTAGCGCCTTTACCCAGATGAAAGATTTTCTGAAGTGACAGGTCTGATGCAATGAAGATATTGGTGACTGGCGCATCCGGATTCATAGGTGGTTATGTCGTGCGGGAAGCAATCGCACGGAGGCATGACGTAATCGCGCTAACCCGATCCAGGCCAGCGAGCGAGACGGATCAAACGTCGTCCTTTGAATGGCTTCAATGCGACCTAGGCGACATGAAGGCATCGAAGCTGGAAAGGTTGGGGATTGACGCTGTGATTCATCTGGCCGCCAGCCTTTCCGGCAGCGCCGATGAACAGTACCGCTCGACCGTCATCGCCACGCGCCATCTGCTCGATGCCATGAAACAGGCTGGAATTTCGCGGCTGGTCGGCATCAGCAGCATCGCCGTGCTGGACTATGCACATATACCGGCCATGGCGGTGATCGACGAGAATGTCAAGATTTCCGATGGCAGCGGAATAGGAACCTACACCAAAATGAAGCTGGAACAGGAGAAGCTCTTTGCCGCGTTCGCCGACGAGCATGGAACCCGCTGCGCCGTTCTGCGTCCCGGACTCGTATACGATAGCGAACAGTTAATCAACGCACGTGCCGGCGTCATCAAGGGTCCATTGTGCCTCGTTGCGTATCATGGCGGAAATGTGCCGACGGTGGAAGTCGCGGGGCTGGCCAGGGCGATCCTCAATGCCTGCGAACGGGATGTTCCCGACGGGGAGATCATCCAGCTTGTCGACGACAATCTTCCGAGCCAGCGGGAATATCTCGCGGGCCTGCGGCGCAGGGGGACGCTGCCATCGTGGAGAATTCCCGTGCCGTGGCGTCTCTTGGCGGCAATGGCGGGCTCGCTGAGGGTGTTGTTTCGGCTCGCCGGAGGGGAGGAGGGCAGGTTGCCCGAGGCGTTCCTGCGACAGGGCTTTGCAGCACGGTTCAAGCCATTCCGGTATTCCAATGAAAAGGCTAAGCGTTTGCTGGGGTGGGTTCCGGCAAGCAGGTTTTCCTGAAATGTCAGATTCTCAACGATCAGATCATAACCGCGCAAATCAGCCCGTGAAGATGGCCATTGTGGGTTGTGGTTATGTCGCGGATTTTTATATGGCGACATTGGGAGACTACCGGAATATAAATATCGTTGGAGTGTATGACAACAATCTGCAACGGCTGGATAAATTTTCACGGTATTACAATATAAAGGCATATAAAGACCTGGACGATTTATTGAGTGATGCCGCGGTGGAGCTGGTGCTTAATCTCACCAACCCTCGTGCACATTACGATCTCACCAGAGCCTGCCTTGAGGCCGATAAGCATGTCTATTCGGAGAAACCGTTGGCTATGGAGTCTGTCAAGGCAGCGGAGTTGGTGGAGCTGGCCAAGGAGAGAAAGCGTTATCTGGCCACCGCACCCTGCAGCATGCTTGGTGAGACTGCCCAAACGATGTGGAAGGCCCTCCGTGAAGATGCAGTCGGTCCCGTTCGACTGGTCTACGCCAGCTTCGATGATGGCATGATACATCGCTTTGACCCGACCCGTTGGAAAAGTGCCTCAGGCGCGCCATGGCCGGCGAAGGATGAATTCGAAATAGGCTGCACCTACGAACACGCCGCCTATGTATTGTCCTGGTTAGCGGCTTTTTTTGGTCCGGCAAGAAGGGTGCAGTCTTATTCTTCAATCCGAATCCGCGACAAAGGCGTTATCGTTGATTCGATGGGGCCTGACTTTACGGTCGGCTGTATCGAATATGACAATGACGTGGTGGCGCGGGTCACCTGCAGCATTGTTGCGCCCTTGGATAAGTCTATTGTCATTATCGGAGAGAGAGGCACGCTTTATACCAAGTATGTCAGAAATGATGCATCACCGGTTTATATAAAAAAAACGCCGCCTAACAGAATGGTTGCCGGTATCGCCAGCCGCGCGAAACACTTGTTGGTGCGGATAGAGGAACTGCTTCATTTACCCTTTTCTATTACCGCATTCAAGTTCGAAAGAAAGTATCCCTATGCGCGCAAGCCCAGCTTCCGCAGTTCAAAGGGCAATAAACCAGTAGATTTTCTGCGTGGGCCCGCCGAGATGGCAGAAGCGATTCGGGAGGGGAGGCCCTGTCGATTATCGCCTGAATTGGGCGTGCATATGACGGAACTGATCGAAACACTACAATATCCGGAAAGATTTGAGAACCCGCGGATAATCAATTCCAGCTTTGACCCTATTCAACCGTTACCCTGGAAGTAAGTGGCTATCACCCTGGAATCAGCCGGTGCTATCGGCAACTAAGGATGTTGGCGGATCGCTCTTGCTATCGACAATCGACTTCTGATCATGACGAACGCCGTGAACCGGTTTGTGATTGCTTATCTCGCGCCCGAAACACTGGCGCCGTGGGCGACCTTCGTATATGAGGAATTTCTGGGGCTCGAACGGCGCGGACTGTCGGTGATTCCCATTTCCGTGCATCGGCCGCACGAGGTGGGCCGTGGGCAGGAAGCATTGGTGGTGCGAACGCTGATCCTTTACGATGGATCGAAGCTGGGTATGTTGATTCAGGGCTTGGCCTGGGCGCCACGGTTTGGTCGTGGCGCAGGGAAAGCGTTGCGCTGGCTTGCAAGCGACATGGTCGAGCAGGGTTTACTGAAATCGCAAAGCTGGAAGCTGGCATTTCAGTTCCTTACCGCGGTCAGGCTCGCCCGGTTACTGAAGCAGCATCACTGTGTCCATCTGCATGTTCATTTTGCCCATGTATCTACGCAGATTGCGATGTATGCGTCGGCGCTGAGCGGTATTCCATTCACCGTCATGGCGCATGCGAACGACATCTTCGAGCGTGGCATGCTTTTGTCGCGCAAGGCGGAGAGGGCGCTGAAGATGCTGACTATCTCTGAATACAACCGCTCTTATTTGGAGAGGATGGGTGTCGCCGCCGACAAGCTTGCGGTCGTGCGCTGTGGTGTCAGCCTTGTCATGCGTCCGACCGCACCGGATTTCGAGCGCCGTGACCGGTATCGCATTGGCACCTTGGGGCGTTTGGTCGAGAAGAAGGGCATGGACGTGTTGATCCGGGCCGTGGCTGAGCTGCGGGACCGCCCATACCGGATCGAACTGAGCATCGCCGGCGACGGACCCTTGCGCAACGAACTGGAAGCCCTGGTGCGAAGCCTGGACCTAACCGATACGGTGCACTTCGAGGGCAGTATCGCTCACAGCCAGGTGACTGACTGGATGAGGAGCCTGGATGCCTTCGTGCTGGCCTGCCGTAAAGACGTCCGCGGGGACATGGACGGTATTCCCGTGGTGCTGATGGAAGCCATGTCGCAATCCGTGCCAGTGATATCGACCCGACTTTCCGGAATTCCCGAGCTCGTCTTGCATGAGGAAACTGGATTGCTGGCCGATCCTGGCTACCACTTGAGCCTGGCGGCGCAGATCGACCGGTTGCTGGAATCAGCTGAGCTGCGTTCCGACCTGGCGGGCCGGGCACTGAATCACGTGCGCCGGGAGTTCAGCCAAGACGTAAATTTGGATCGCCTCTTGAGACACATCGGGATTCCCAGCTTTCTTCCCGCTTCGTCTTCACGGCAACTCCATCGCTGAACTGCCGTCCTTCGTAAATTGCATTGAGTAGACTGGTCGCATTTTATTTTCTCGCTACATGATGCGTTCCTTGGTTTTGGCTTGTTCTCAGGCGTGAATACAGGCATGATATTGATAAAATATAGCGTCCATGTCGGCTCGCCCACGATTTGCCAGACAAAGCACACGAACGGAACAACCCGATGACAAATTTACTTCAGCGCCTGCAGGGCGCTGGTTACAAAACCCGGCTGCAGAACCCCTTCGATGAGTTTTGGGACTGGCGGTTGGGGATCAAGACATCCGGCTACCACCCCGGCAGCGGGCAACAGGGCGACGCGGAGTGGTATTTGCATTATGCGCCAACTCCCTATCGCGAGCTGTTCCGCTTGTTTCGTTTGGTCAATCTTGGCCCCGATGACGTTTTCACCGATCTCGGATCGGGCATGGGGCGCGCTGTCTTCGCGGCTAGCTGGATGGGCGTTCGCCGATCTGTCGGGATCGAGCTGGTGGAATCTTTATCGGCAAAGGCGAACGAGAATCTGGCGCGGACGAACATCAAGGGACGCGATGTCCAGTTTCGTTGCGCCAACGCGCTTCATGTCAATCTGGGCGACGCAACGGTCCTTTTCATGTTCCACCCGTTCGGCGAAACGACCATGGCGCAAGTGCTGGCGCAGCTTCACGAAGCCAGGGAAAAAGGCGACGCGCCACCGCTCAGGATCATTTATCGCAACCCCGTCTGCAACCATGTACTCGAACAGGCTGGCTGGTTGCGCTGCCTCGCCCGCGTCGAGGGGGAGGGGCCGCCCATCTCCACTGCGAGGAGATATCAGGCGACGCTCTGGACTACGGATTGAAGGTGGCCGTCCGTCATGCTTTTGCGGACGGAGTAGCGGCAGGACGCTGGCATAGTCGTCGCTCCAGTCTTTGAAACAATGAACCGGACCTTGCTGAATCGGACAGAAAGATGAACATGCTTCGATTCATCAGCTGGGCTTGGCGCAACTCGCGCTACGTTGCCGCCGGGACCGGCATCCGGCGCTTTATGCAGCGCGTCAATTTCACCAAACTTGCAGTCCTGCACCGCCGTGATGTTGCGCCTTTTATCGAGCCACCCCAAGGCGGCGCACTCGAGGCCGAAATTGCCCTTCGTCCGGAAATCGTTGGTGTGATTGCCTGGCCCTATATCTGCAATAGCTGGGGCGCAGACCGAAGAATTAGCAACGTGATCAAACACTACGAAGTCATTGACGAACTTCGCGGGCGGTTCACTTTTTCGGCACCCAGCTCGTTTGAATTGCTTGACCTCAATGATTTGCTCCCGGGGCTGCACATTATCGTCGACAGACCCCAGTGGTTTATTCGCGAGGGTCAGCTGGCCATCAACCTGTTCAGCTACCAAGACCGGATCTTCTCTCTGGCCTTCAGTCTTGGTGTTGAGGCTGACGAGCGCGTCGCCTACATCGGCGCCATTCAAGGCGTTCAGCGCGATGGCATGCTCGAAAAATACAAGGAGTTCACGAAAATCCTGTTCGGAATGCGTCCGAGAGACTTTCTGATCGAGGTCTTCCGCATGCTGGTCCAATCGCTCGGCGTTGTGCGCATCCTCGCGGTCCGCGACGCCAGCCGGCATCACCGAAGTTCTTTCTTCAACGCAAGCAAGGCCGAATTGCTGTTAGCCAACTATGACGAAGTCTGGATCGAGCGTGGTGGCGTGCCCCACGGAGACGACTTCTTCTGCCTTCGGGTTAACCCGACGCTCAAGAATATCGACGACGTGCCGTCCAAGAAACGTACGATGTATCGGCGGCGATATGAGATGCTCGCGACGCTGTCCTCCCGGTTGCGGGCCGGCATCACTGGCACGCACAATGGATCTGCGCGGGCGGCAACGCCAAACGGAACATTCCCTTCGGTGCCCCCCTCGGACCGGGCGTCGGCGGACAACTCCGAAACCCGTCCAGTCTCCGATAAATGAGGGCGTCTCAAGTCTGCTCCTACTTAAGTCCCGCTTCGTTATTGCACTGAAGCCCAGAATGAAAATCACCCAAGCTCCGACCGTTTTCGCCTTCAATGTATGCAGCAACGGTGACTGGTACCGCCGCGTCGCGGAAGGGCCAGGCCACCGTTTTGGACATGATGGCGCCAAAGGAATTCGGCGGTTAGCGCGAGTTACCAGAGCAGAGCGCTGAAGCCTCGCGAACGCCCATTCCGACCGAACAAAAAATCAGGACACGATGTGATGACGAGCAAACGGTACGTACTGATTTCACCATGCCGCAACGAAGCGGACTACATGCGGCAGACGCTCGACAGCGTGGTTGCCCAATCGGTTCGGCCGACCCGTTGGATCATCGTCAACGACGGTTCGACGGACGATACGGGCAAGATCCTCGCGGAATACACGGCGAAGCATGATTGGATCGAGATCGTCGAACGCAAGGATCGTGGTCATCGCGCGGTGGGGCCGGGCGTCATCGACGCGTTTTACGCGGGTTACGCTGCCATCGATCCGGACGACTGCGAATACCTGTGCAAGCTCGACCTCGACCTGCGGCTGCCGCCGTGCTACTTCGAGATCCTGATCGAACGCATGGTGGCGAACCCGCTCATCGCCACCTGTAGCGGCAAGGCCTACATCGAAGAACACGGCAAACTGGTGTACGAACGCCACGGCGACGAAACGTCGCTTGGCATGACGAAGTTCTACCGCGTCTCGTGCTTCAAGGAGATCGGCGGCTTCGTGCGCGAGGTAATGTGGGACGGAATCGACTGTCATCAGTGCCGCATGAAGGGCTGGATCGCATGCAGCTGGAACGAGCCGGAGCTTCGATTCGTTCACCTGCGCCCGATGGGCTCGAGCCAGCAAGGTATCTATGCCGGTCGCGTGCGGCACGGCTACGGCCAGTACTTCATGGGTACGGGCTTCTGGTACATGCTGGCCAGCGCGGTGTCGAGAATCAACCAGAAGCCTTATCTGTTCGGCAGTGCGGCGATGCTCTGGGGCTGGATCAAGAGTGCGCTGCAACGCAAGCCGCGTTACCATGACAAGGAGTTCATCGCGTTCCTGCGGCGCTATCAGAGGCGCGCGTTGCTCGTAGGCAAGAGGCGCGCGCTCGAAGAGCTGAGCAGTCCGAAAGGCAGAATGTGATTGCATTGACCATGGTATCTGACGAGAGGGCGCATCTGCGTTTCGTGGGAAATCACAGCGATCCTCCCGCAAGATACAATCAACTATGGCCGTCATCATGCTAACTGATGGGGTCGACAACGCTGGACTCATCGCCCATCGAAAAGGCGTGTCAAAAAAACGGTCATGAACTTACGCATCGCCTATTTCGTCAATCAATATCCAAAAGTGAGCCACAGCTTCATCCGTCGGGAAATCCTTGCCCTCGAACGGCAGGGCATCGAAGTGCAGCGCATCGCCCTGCGCGGCTGGGACGCCAAACTGGTGGACGTGGAAGACCGCGCTGAGCAGGCTCGGACACGGTATGTATTGCAGCAAGGAGCGCCGGTTCTGATGCTATCCATGCTGCGCGCCTGTGCGACCGCGCCGGGCCGATTCTTTTCGGCCCTGGGCCTGGCCCTGAAGATGGGATGGCGAGCGGATCGCCCTCTGCCCTACCACCTGATCTATCTGCTCGAGGCCTGCCGCATACTGTTCTGGCTGAAGGCCTATGGGGCCAGCCATGTTCATGTCCATTTCGGAACCAATGCGGCTGAAGTAGCTATGCTGGCCCATGCCCTGGGCGGACCAACCTACAGTTTCACCGTGCATGGGCCGGAAGAATTCGACAGGCCGCTTTCCCTGGGGCTGGGAGAGAAGATTCGCAGATCGGCATTTGTTGTGGCGGTCAGTTCGTTTGGGCGCAGTCAGCTCTATCGCTGGATCGATCATTCCCATTGGCCCAAGATTAAAGTAGTCCGCTGCGGTCTGGAAACCGCGTTTCACTCCGTTCCGCCGATGCCGTTGCCGCTGACGCCGCGCCTCGTCTGCGTCGGCCGCCTGTGCGAGCAGAAGGGACAGCTACTCCTGGTGGAGGCGGCGCATCGCCTAGCGCAGAAAGGGATCGGCTTCGAGCTGGTGCTCGCCGGCGATGGCGAAATGCGGGCTGAAGTGGAAAGCCTGATCCGGCGGTATGCGCTGGAGAATCGAGTGCGAATTACGGGTTGGATCAGCAGCGATCAAGTGCGGGAGGAAATTCTCGCGGCGAGGGGGCTGGTGCTGCCCAGTTTCGCCGAGGGGTTGCCGGTGGTGATTATGGAAACCATGGCCCTGCGCCGGCCGGTGCTGACCACGTATGTGGCCGGTATCCCGGAGCTGGTGCGCCCTGGAGAGACGGGATGGCTCTTTCCGGCAGGCTCGGTAAATGAATTGGCAGTGACAATGGAAACGTTCCTGGCTACGTCCGTCGATGTCCTGGAGCGCATGGCAGAGACAGGCTACCGGCTTGTGTTGGAGCGACATTCCATTGACACCGAAGCGGCGAAGCTTGCGGCGCTCTTCCGGGAAGCATGTATCGATGGAGCGTCACCTGCATGACGGCGCTGTCGGCCATTCTGGGAACGCTTGCGGTGTTGATTCTGGTGCCGGTAACGGTGCTGTTGGTTCAAGTGCTCATGGCCCTGCCCGCCTACCGGCCCAGGCCTTTGCCGCAGAGCAGGCGTTTCCCGGTAGGTATCCTGATTCCGGCCCACGACGAGGCGGCCGTGATTGCCCAACCCTCGGCTCCATTTTCCCTCAGCTCAGAGACCGGCTGCTCATGCCGATGTGTTTTTTCGGTTACCCTGAGGAAGATGGCCGAGAGGGCCTGTCAAAAACTCAATACCGAGGGAGGCTCGGCTCTGGCATTCCATGAAGAACCGCGTTAAGATTTTAAACATCGAAGTAGATAATATCTCAGTGAATGAATTGCTGCGATCGTTTACTCGCGGGTTACTCGTCACGCCGAACGTCGACCACTTGGTTCAATTGCAGAAAAATCGTGATTTTTTTGATGTCTATCGACAGGCCGATTTTGTGACGGTAGACAGCCAGATCGTGTATTGGGCAACCAAATTCCTTGGCCACCCTGTCAAGGAAAAGGTATCCGGCTCCGATTTCTTCACCGCGTATTACAATTTCCACAAGAATAATCCAAGCATTCGCATCTTCCTGCTGGGGGGAAGGGCTGGAGTAGCACAGCGGGCCGCCCGCAATGTCAACGCAAAGGTTGGCCGTGAAATCGTGACAGGCGCCCATTCCCCTACCATGAGCTTCGCCACAAACGCGGTGGAGTGCGAAGCGGCCATCGGCATGATCAACAATTCCGGCGCTAACGTGCTGGTCGTAGGGTTGGGCGCTCCGAAGCAGGAGATCTGGATCTCAAAATACCGTGCGCGCATGCCGGGCATCCACACCTTCATGGCGCTGGGCGCCACGCTTGATTTTGAGGCGGGGACAGTAAGCCGTGCGCCTCGCTGGATGAGCCGCTGTGGACTGGAATGGCTTTATCGCCTGGCCAAGGAACCGGGCAGAATGTGGCAGCGTTACCTGGTTCGCGATTTGCCGTTCTTTTATCTGCTGATCAAGCAGCGGCTGGGCTTGTATAAGCCGCCTTTTTCCAACAACCAACAACCGATGTAATCACGCGTTTAGTCGCAGATTGATTTAGGGGGTCGCCGAATCCGGGCGGCCCGAATTTGTTTTGGGGGCTCCGTTGAATTTCAAGTGGGTGGATAGCTTGCATGCGGGTTGAGTCTCGAGAAGTCGAGTTTGCCGGCGAGCAGGAAAATCACGGCGCGAATCTTGGCGAGCCGGCCTTAACCGCGCGTTTTGCGCACATACCACGATGTGGCAATACCCAGGGCAGTCTCAGATATCTTTTCAAACATGGTGGTCAGACCGGCTCCCAGCAGCTACGCTGCTCTACGGTTACCCGCTCAATTTTCAACAGAGGCTTTTAGATATTGCCGATGTATGTGTAATGGCCGCCGTGCATTTGACGGATTCCCAAACATGATTCATGGGAGAGTTTCTTGAGTTTTCTGTTTGCGCTATTAACGGCGCTGGTTATCAGCATGGCGGTCATCCCCGTGATGATCCGACTGGCGCCACGAATCGGAATGGTGGACCAGCCTGATCCGCGCAAGGTTCACGCGGTGCCCATCGCGCGCACCGGCGGAATAGGTATCGTGCTCGGGGCGCTGGTTCCGATCGCGCTTTGGTTGCCCATGAACGATCTGCTGTATGCCTATTTGTTCGGTTCGTTGGTGCTGCTGGCATTCGGTGTTTGGGACGATGCTTGCGAGCTGGGGCACTATGTCAAATTTGTCGGTCAGTTCCTCGCCGTAATCGTCGTTGTCTACTACGGCGATCTTTATGTTACGCACCTGCCCCTTTTAGATGCCGAGCTTACCGCAACTATCGGCAAGCCTTTCACGGTGTTTGCCATGGTTGGTGTGATCAATGCGCTGAACCATTCTGACGGGCTGGATGGCTTGGCGGGCGGGATGTCGTTGCTGTGCTTGAGCGCCATTGCTTACTTGGCATACTTGGTTGATGAGGGCGCGGCACGAAATATAGCCATACTCATCGCTCTGGCGACGATAGGGGGCATTTTAGGTTTCCTGCGATATAACACGCACCCGGCAAGAGTTTTCATGGGGGACGGAGGCAGTCAATTTCTAGGCTTTACTTCGGGTTTTCTGACCGTGTACTTGATGGAGAAGATCAATCCCGCGCTTAGTCCCGCGCTCCCCGCCCTGATCCTCGGGCTGCCGATTATCGATATTCTGGCCGTGTTTGTACAACGCGTTTATCACGGCATGAACTGGTTTCGTGCATCGAGAAATCATATCCATCACCGATTGCTGCAACTGGGTTTCGATCACTACGAGGCGGTGGTCATTATATATTCGGTCCAGATCGTGCTTGTCGCTTGCGCGATAATGTTCCCCTATGAGCCAGACCTGCTGATACTGGCTGTTTATGCAGTCGCTAGTGTCGCCGTATTTGGGTTTTTGATAGCCGCAGAACGCGGGCGGTGGCGAGCACACAATTCGAAATTTGACTCCAGATTAACAACGGTCATCCAGGCAGTAAAAAATAACAAACTATTTGAGACATTGCCGATCGGTCTTGTGACCGTGTCGATACCGTTGCTGTTTGTCATTGTCAGCATCTTGGCTAACGATGTCCCGCGTGACATCGGCACTGTATCAGCCGTGCTTGCCCTGATATTCCTGGTATATACGTTTTTACGCGGAAGGAATGATTCCATAGTCATGCAAGCGGTTAGTTACGTAACAGCGGCATTTGTCGTTTATCTGGAAACAAAATATGTCGGCAGTTGGGCTTCATTGCTGAATACCATGGAACCGTTCTATTTTTCAGTTTTGGCCGTGACCATTGGTATTATTGTGCGTTATAGCCGCAAGACTGAATTCAAAACCACGCCCCTGGATTATCTCGTCATATTTATGGTTCTCTTTGCAGGATTCCTATTGCATAATTTACCGGACAATGCTTATTTAGGCCCCATGGTAATCAAGCTGGTCATCCTTTTTTATGGCTGTGAGCTTATCTTTACGTATGCACGAAATAAACAACAAGTGTTTAATTTTCCTGTCCTGTTATCGCTGTGCATCATTGCGTTCAAGGGTTTGATTTACTAAAGATGCAGATGAGAGGCAGGAGACTTTATTCCGAACTCTGCACCCGCGGATGATCCGGCATCTCATTCCTGTTTTGGACTAGAGTGCGCCCCTCACTTAAAATTCATTTTTACGATTCATGAAAAATAGCAATAATGTTGTTTGGCATCATGCCACGGTAACCAGGTCGCGCCGGGAGCAGTTAAATCGACACAAAGGCGCGATCCTGTGGTTCACGGGCTTATCGGGAGCCGGGAAATCTACCATCGCACATGCCGTTGAAGAACAGCTCCATCGATTAGGTTGCCATACCTTTGTGCTGGATGGAGATAATGTTAGGCATGGACTCTGCGGGGATCTTGGATTTTCTCCAAAGGACAGAACTGAAAATATCCGCCGCATCGGCGAAATGGTCAAGCTTTTCGTGGAGACGGGAATTATCGTATTGACTGCCTTCATCTCTCCTGTCCGCATAGACCGTGAGCGGGTACGTTCCCTGGTAGGTGTAGATGATTTTATTGAAATCTACTGCCGCTGCCCCTTGGGGGTGTGCGAAGACAGGGATGTTAAAGGACTTTACCAACAAGCCAAGTCAGGGAAAATCAAGGAATTCACGGGCATTTCTTCTCCTTATGAAGCACCTGAAAAGCCTGAATTGGTTCTGGACACAAATGTTTGTTCTTTGGATGAATGTGCCGGCAAGGTTATGGTATTGCTGTCACAACGAGGAATAATCGGCAAATGATTTCCAGCGTGCGCCGACCCCTGGTATGTGCAGCGGGACTTACAGTCGCCTCGCGTCTTCGTTCACGACGCGAGATCCTGCCTCCGGTCTTCGCCGCCGGCAGGCCTCGGTCGTGTGGCGCGACGGGAAAAACCAAGGCGTCTCGCCACAGCAGTTTACGCCGCACGAGGCGTGGCTACCTTGGGTTCATCGCCGTGGTGCTGCGCACCTTTCAGTGGCTCAGCGGATGATCAGTTGTCTCAATCTGGAGGTAAAGACTATATAATGGCGCCCCATTGCAGGGGAGAGTAATGCGTAATTGGCGCCGTAGTAAAGTAATATCATCCGCAACATGATTGATTTTGACTGAGGAAGAGTAATGAAATCGTTGAAGATAATCGTACTGATAACTGTGTTGTGTCTAGCGGCACTGATTGCGGCAGGGTGCGGTGGGGCAGAACAGCGCAAGGCCAAATATCTGGCCAAAGGCAAGGACTACCTGGAGCAGCAGAATTATGACAAGGCCATGGTGGAACTCAAAAATGTTCTGCAGATAGATCCCAAATATGCGGAGGCTTACTATCTGATCGGCCAGATAGAAGAGAAAAAGCAAAATTGGGAACGCGCTTTCGGAAATTATTCCAAAGCGGTAGAGCTTAATCCTGACCATATCGCCGCGCGCGGAAAGCTTGCGCGCCTGTATCTCCTCTCGGGAGACGCTGATAAAGCGACAGAAATGGTGGACAAAATTCTGGCCAAGGAGCCCGATAATATCGTGGGCAAGATCCTTAAGGTGGCCATCGTAGCCAGAAAAGGAGATGTCAAGGGCGCGCTGCAGAAAGCTGAAGAGCTGATGGCGGCGAACCCATCTTCGTCGGATGTCGCCGACCTCCTGGCCTCGCTTTATATTAGCCACGGAAACCTGGATAAGGCCGCGGAAGTTCTAAAAAAAGGGATAGCGGCAAATCCGAAAAATCTTCAATTCCATGTATCCCTGGCCCGGATCTATATCGAAAAGAAAGAGAACGAAAAAGCCGAGCAACTTATGGAGGAAATTATCCGTATTGAGCCTGAGAAATTGCAACACCGAGTAATGCTTGCCTCCCTCTATTCACAGTTTAATCAGGCTGATAAAGCCGAGAAAACCTTGCGCGATGCTATTCAGGCAGATCCCAAGGATACAGATCGTTATCTGCTCCTTGCGGATTTCCTGGCGGCCAGGAAAGGGCTCACTCAGGCTGAAACTGAAATGCTGGCGGCTATCAAGGCCAACCCCAAGCTTTATAAACTTCGTTTTGGCCTGGCTAAGCTCTATGAACAGACCGGATCAAAAGACAAGATGACGGGTGTTTATAAAGATGTCATCGATATGGATGGCACAGGGCCGGACGGTTTGGCGGCCAGGGACAAATTGGCCGATATGCTGCTCAAACAAGGACAACAGGCTGAGCCAGAGAAACTTGTCAATGAGGTGCTGAAAGAGAATCCGCGTGATAATGATGCGCTCATTATCCAGGGAAAGCTGGCGATGCTGAAGGGAAAATCACAGGATGCTATAGCCAGTTTCAGAACGGTCCTGCACGACCAGCCGGCTTCGGTGGATGTTCTGGCTCTCCTCGCCGACGCTCACATGATGAACAAGGAAATCGAGCTTGCCAAGGAAAGCCTGTCTAAAGCCGTTGAGTTAAACCCGCAAAATGCCAAGGCGAGACTCCCGTTAGCTCAATATCTCGCGAGGAGCGGAGACTATGATGGTGCTCTTAAACAGATAAATGAAGCCATCAAGATAGCGCCAAAGGATATTGACGTCCTCTTGGCAAAGGCAGAACTTTTATCTGCCAAGCGGGATACAAAAGGATTGCAGGCGGTATTGACAAATATAAAAGACGCTCATCCGAATAATCCCATCGGGTATTTACAGACGGGACAGTTCTATATGACGCAGAAGAAATATGACAATGCCATCCGCGAATTCGAGCAGGCGTTGAAAATATCGACGGATACTTTTCAGCCCCTCTCGTCGATAATAAGCGCCAATCTCGCGCAGAAGAAACCCGAGCGGGCCATCGAGCGACTTGCGGGGATTCTGAAGGAGACGCCAAATCATCCTTTCGCGCATGAGCTACTCGCAGAAGTTTACATCATTAAAAAACAATATCCTGACGCGGAAAAGGAGTTGCGCGAAGCGATCAAGTCCAATCCGAAATGGAATACACCCTACAGGAACCTGGCGAATCTTTATCTTGTGCGCGGTAATTTCCCCGCCGCGGAAGAAGTATATCAACAAGGATTGCAGGCTATTCCTGACGACGGCCAATTGCTTTTTCACCTTGCCGAGACGTACGAAAGAACCCATGATTTCATCAAGGCCATTGCGACGTATGATCGCATATTGCAGAAAAATCCAAGTTTTGAAATTGCGGCCAATAATCTTGCGTCATTGCTCACTGATCAAAAGGGAGATGCTGACAGCCTCAACCGTGCCAAGGTCCTGGCTCAGCGTTTCGAATCATCGCCGCAGCCGGCTTTCCGCGATACGCTGGGTTGGGTGTATTACAAGTCCGGTGAGACGGATAAAGCGGTCGCGCTTCTCGAAGATGTCGTGAAACAAGCGCCGGCTATTTCTATTTTCCAATACCACTTGGGCATGGCTTATAACAAGAAGGGCAACGTGACTGCTGCCAAGACCCATTTGGCCAAGGCCTTGGAAAGTAAGATCAACTTCGCGGGTGCTGACGAGGCGCGTGCGGTATTGCAACAGTTGCCTTGAAAAGTAGCTCCGCGGAAAGGCCGTAAACAGTTGAGTCGGGTGTTTTCACGTTCCTTCCCCCTCGAATGTGAGGTGAGGCTGAAAGACGGTAAGGACCAGTGACCCCCCCCAACGGCGCGTGCGTTTTTCTCACGCCCCTGGCTGGGAAACAGTAGGGGACACACGACATCAATGAGACTTGTGCCTTTACACCCACATCCTAACTCTCCCTCTTCAAAGGGGAGGTAACGTACATCAGAAGGTGCTAATGGATTTTTGCTTGAAAATGCAGGGAGTTACGTAGCAATCTTGTACTTTGCCCTTTAGTTTGCATTTTCCTGTATCATTAAATTTAAGGCGGTTTAGGAAATGAGTTGTTTGCAGCCCACGATATTCATACAGGCAATTTGCTTAATCCGGACATGCTCGGGTCCGGCGGTAGTAGAGGAAGGCAGGAGGCCCCTCCGAGTGCGGTTTATGCGGTACCCCATGTTCTGTTCTGCTTCGCTGGCTCGAGTTGAATGGCGTTGGAGACCTGTTGGCAGCCTATATGCGGTGTATTCAGATAGTCTGACCATGCGGACTGTTGGCATTGCGAAATGATGCGTCAAACGAGCGTGATGGAGAAAATCGTGACAAAGGCACGTTTGCGATTGTCTTTTACCGGCCGGATATGACTGCAACATGATTATTGGCGCTATTGGTTACACGACGTCCGCGGTATTTTTCTTCGCCTTGTTGCTGGTGCTGCTGGCAGGGCGCTCCGGTGTATCGTTCAAGCGCTTTCTAGCGTTGGCTTCAGCCGCCAGTGGGATATGGGCTGCAGCAGCGGCGCTGCAAGCGGCATTCGATACCACTCTCATTATCACCCAGCTTTTGGAACTCCTGCGCGATCTTTCCTGGCTGGCGTTCCTGCTGCACATGCTCAATGCGCGCGCGGATGGCAGCAAGGTAATGTCCACCGGATTGCGAACCGCGCGACATGCCATCTACGCTTTTACCGCGGTGACCATGCTTTTGGCGCTTTACCGCTATTTTGGTGGTTTGAGTCTGTCGTTTATTGTCGGGTTCGATTATGCGCTGGCGGGACATCTTCTCCTGGCGGTGGTTGGCTTGGTGCTTCTCGAGCAGATTCTTCGCAATACTCCGGTCGATCTGCTCCGTGCTATCAAGTATCTGTGCCTCGGCATAGGCGGCATGTTCGTCTATGACTTTTACCTGTATTCGGACGCGCTCCTGTTCCAGCGTATCGACCCGGCGTTATGGGAGGCACGCGGGTTTGTCAACGCGCTCGTGGTGCCGGTGATAGGCATATCGCTGGCCAGGAATCCGCAATGGTCACCGCGCGTCTTCATTTCCCGAAGAGTTGTTTTTCATACTTCCGCGCTTCTTGGCAGCGGCATATATCTTTTGGCCATGGCCGTGGGCGGCTACTACGTCCGCGACTATGGCGGAACATGGGGCGTGGTGGCGCAGACCATTTTCCTGTTCGGTGCGGTACTGATTTTGCTGATTTTGCTGTTTTCCGGACCGCTTCGCGCCCGTTTGCGTGTTTTTATCAACAAACATTTCTTCCATTACAAATACGATTACCGAGAGGAATGGCTGCGGTTTATCCGCACGCTGTCGTCGAGCGATCAGAATATCCCGTTGCCGGAACGCGTCATTCGTGCGATAGCGCAGATGATCGATTGCCCTGGTGGCGTGCTATGGGTGCGGCGCGATGACGGCAAGTTCGAGCCCGCCGCGCGCTGGAACATGGATCTGCCTGTTTCAGCCAGCGAGCCGGCGGACAGTTCTCTGGTGCGGTTTCTCGAGATTCAAAAGTGGGTCATCAATCTGGACGAGTATCAGCGCGATCCCGGACTTTATCGGAGTCTCGGCGACCTGGAAATGCCGGACTGGCTCAAAACCGCGCCCAATGCCTGGTTGATATCGCCGCTGATTTTGCAGGAGAGCCTGCTGGGTTTTGTGGTGCTGGCGCGGGCGTCGGCGAGCCACAGGGACTTTAACTGGGAGGACTCCGATCTGCTCAAAACCAGCGGCAGCCAGGCGGCGAGCTATCTGGCGCAGCATGCCATCTCACAAGCATTGGCTGAAGCCCGGCAATTCGAAACCTTTAGCCGTTTGTCGACGTATGTCGTTCACGACCTCAAGAACCTCATCTCCCAGCTGTCATTGGTTGTTTCCAACGCGGCGCGCCACAAAAGCAATCCTCTCTTCATGGAAAACGTGATCAGTACCGTGGAAAATTCGGTTTCCAAAATGAATCGGCTGTTGGCGCGCATGCGCGATGGCGTGCAGACGGACACTCGGCGAGAGGTCAATCTGGCCAAACTGCTGGAAGAAGTCGTGCGCGATGCCAAGTCGTCCAGGCCCGTGCCGGTTTTGGAATGTCAGGAGAAGGATCTGACTATCGCGGCGGATCGCGATCGTCTGGCGTCGGTCATGGGCCATGTGATTCGGAATGCCCAGGACGCCACGCCGGAACATGGCCGTGTGACCGTCAGGCTGCAGAAGATTAATGGCCACGCCGTGGTGGAGGTGGAAGATACCGGGTGCGGCATGGATGAGTCCTTTATTCGCGTGCGGTTGTTCCGGCCATTTCAGACGACAAAAGGCGCCTCCGGGATGGGTATCGGTGTTTACGAGGCCCGTGAGTTCGTGCGTTCGCTGGGAGGCGATATCCACGTGGACAGCAGGCTGGGTGAAGGCACGGTTTTCCGCATCCATTTTCCATATCAGGCGGCCGTTGAATCATTGAGATACCGCCAGAATTTCCATTAACCCGTTATGCCGATAAACAACAAGTTGCTGGTGGTGGAAGACGACCCCGGCCTGCAAGATCAGTTGCGCTGGTGTTTCGACCGCCACGAGGTGATCGTGGCTGGAGACCGTAGCGGCGCCATGGAACAGCTGCGACGCCACCAGCCGCCGGTGGTGACCCTGGATCTCGGTTTGCCGCCGGATGCGGACGGCATCAGCGAAGGTTTGGCTACACTGGAAGAAATCGTGGCGCAAAGTCCTGACACCAAGGTAATCGTCGTGACAGGTCAGAACGATCGTGAAAATGCGGTGCGCGCCGTGGGATCCGGCGCCTACGATTTTTATCACAAGCCGATCGATCCCGAGATTCTCGGGCTGATCGTTAACCGCGCTTTCCGGTTGCGCGAACTGGAGCTGGAAAACCGCGTGCTCATGCAGCAGAAAACCGACCATCCGGTGGAAGGCGTGGTGGCCTGCAGCCCGGAAATGGTCAAGGTATGCCGCACGATTGAAAAAGTCGCGCCATCCGGCGCCAGCATTCTGCTCCTGGGGGACAGTGGCACGGGCAAGGAGCTTTGCGCGCGCTCGCTGCACGATTTGAGCTCGCGGGCCAGCAACCGCTTCATCGCCATCAACTGCGCGGCGATTCCGGAAAATCTTCTGGAGAGTGAGCTCTTCGGTTACGAAAAGGGCGCCTTTACCGGCGCCGTCAAGCAGACCCCCGGAAAAATAGAATATGCCAACGGCGGGACATTGTTCCTCGACGAGGTCGGCGATCTGCCGATGTCGTTGCAGGCTAAATTGCTGCGCTTTCTGCAAGAGCGCGTGGTGGAGCGCATCGGCGGGCGTCAGGAAATCCCCGTGGATGTGCGCGTGGTGTGCGCCACCCACCAGGACCTTCAGGAGAAAATTCGTTCAGGCACGTTTCGCGAGGATCTCTATTACCGCATCGGCGAAATCGCGGTTCAAATACCGCCGTTACGCGAGCGCGGCGGGGATATTCCCCTCCTGGCGCGCATGTTCCTTGAGCATTTTAACCGCGAACAAGGACAAAAACATCGCGGCTTCAGCAAAGACGCGTTGATCGCCATGGAAGCCTACGGTTGGCCCGGTAACGTGCGTGAACTGAAAAACAGGGTCAAACGGGCGGTCATCATGGCGGAGGGAAAGCATATAACGCCCAAGGACCTGGAATTGAATACGGCTTCAGGCGATGAGAAGCCTCTGGACTTACGTCATGTGCGCGACGAAGCGGAACGCCAGGCTATCCAACGTGCCTTGAGTCATGCTGACGGAAAGATAAGCCAAGCGGCGGATATGCTCGGCATCAGCCGGCCGACAATGTACGACCTTATCCGAAAATTTGATCTCAAGGTCTAGTTTACGTAGCCCGGATGAAGCGTAGCGGAATCCGGAAGTTAATTATTCAACCGAGATCACCCGCTGCCGGTTCAGACATGGGAATCCGAGAGACCATTCTGATCCCCGGATTCCATTTCATTCCATCCGGGTTACGGTGAATCGCGCTATCCAAAAGCGCCCTTAATTACGGCACTACGACTATGTCGCCGCCCTGAAGCACGATGTTCTGTTCCAGGTCTTCTCCCTTCTCCACCTTTGAGTATTTGAAGAGAAAGACTTTCTGCTCGCCGTTCACCCGGCGCAGGATTTTGATCTTATTCTCCGAAGCATAAGCCGTCAGGCCGCCGGCCATGCTGAGCGCCTGCATGACGTCGACATTGCGGGTGACGATGTAATCCCCGGGCTTATTTACTTTGCCGGTGACATATATTTTATTGCCCAGGCTTTGCTTGATCGAAACCGTCACCACAGGGTCCGGCACATACTTTGTCAGCTTGGCGGTGAGTTCCTTCCGAAGCTGCTCAATGGTTAGACCGGAGACAATGATATCGCCTGTGAGCGGGAAGTTAAGCCCGCCGTCCGGTCGCACCATCGACTCTTTTTGCAGGTCTTTTTCCTTCCATACGGAGATTTCCAGCATATCGCCCGGTTGTATTACGTAACTATCGACTGCTGAGGCACCGGCTTCCGCGGGTTTTTCGGTTGGCGTGCTATCCGATGCCGTAGAGACGGAAGACATGGAACTGCACGCGGCGAGAAACAGGAAAAGTGCTATCGTTAAAATCTTCATTGGTTAAATCTCACTACTGATTGATTATCTTTAGGGAAGCTCTGAATAAGTCCCCCGTTCGCCCTGAGCCTGTCGAAGGGTGAACAGGAAATCCCGTAAACGTAAAGTAAACGTAAATAGGAGGCGATTCGTCCATTCGTGGTTCGACAGGCTCACCACGAACGGACTTAATCAGGCCTTCCTTAGCTATAAAGGGCATTGAATTCAGCAAATAAACACATCTTACTGAACTTGACCAATCTCATTCTACCGCAAATATCCCTGAAAAGTCGCAAGAAGCGTGACGAGGAACAGCACAAATACCAGGTTTGACAGTGCATGGGTCAGGACCAGCAACGACAGATCCCGGGTGCGCTGATATAGCCAGCCATAGAACAGCGAGGGGACGAATACCAGCAGGGCGGTGGTCCAGTCATGCGTCAATCCATGCAATAAAGAGAACAGCAGTGAGGCGATCAGGTTTGAGGACCGGCCCTGGCCCAGCTGCGTCATGAAATAGGCGCGGAAGAACCATTCCTCGGGCAGAGCAGCCAGAAACAGCGTGCTTATGGCGTAGGATAAAGACTGTGGCTGCCAGATGAGCAAGCCGGCAATTGCCAACGCAAGTCCCGACGAAGCAATCAGGTTTCCACGACGGCTAGGGAACGCGGGCAGCTTCCATCCTCGATCCAGCAGGGGAAGGAAGAGCATAAGGCCGATCAGAACATAATCGCGGCCTGGATAATAAAAAACGGCGCAACCCGCAAGGGCTGCGCCGTTCAGCAAAGGTATAAAACGCGCTAGCGTCAGGCGCGATTTTGCCGCCGCCGGATGACCATTCCCAGCCAGGCGACGAAGCCCAGCACCAGCCACCAGTCGCCGCGGTCGGTCGGGCTGACCTGGCTGGAGCTGAGACTGCAACCGCTGGTGCTTGCGGAGGCTATGGTCGTATTTGTTGCTCTCACGCCCACCCCGCTTGGATCACCAACCGCCCCTGATGAGCCGTTATCGTCGTCCGCACCGCCATCGACGATAGTCAGCTGGACGCAGTTGTTCCCGGCGGCGAGGCCCGAAGAATAAGATGCAGAGCCGGTCTCAGGGCAGATACCAGCAGATACCGCAGCGGCCGAGGCGATGGCATTGCCGCCTGTGGTTAAGAAATCCTGCCATGTGCTGTTGACTAACTTACGATAGACAGCGTTTGCTGGAATTGGTGCTGAAAGCGGGAGGACGACTTTCACGCTGCCACCAGTCGCTAAGCCGGTCACGTTGAAATCAAAGCAGCCACCCACGCATTGCTGGGCAAGCGCACTGTCGGTGCCCACTCGTGTCGTGGTAAGCCCTCCGCCTGTTGTCCCTGCCGCGACTGCTATCGCGCCAGGGGCAAGCGTACCGCTTCCGCTCGCGGGATCCGTCGCTCGCACCGTTATGCTTACTGACGCGGGACTTGATAAATTTCCTAATGTGTCCATCACGGTGTATTGGAAGGTGTCGATCCCTGAGAAACCGGCGTTAGCGGTGTAGGTTAACGCGCCGCTCGATCCGGCCACCGCCGTGCCGTGGCTTGCTTGCGTTGAAATTGCCAAGGTCGTCCAATTGATGGGGTTATCGCCCGCGGTGACTTTATTATCGGTTATGAGATTTAGGGAGGCTGGGGTAATTCCATTCGTCGTAGTGCTGTCGGCACTCGTTATTGGTGGCTGCACAGCTTGCACGGTGATGGTAACCGTGGCGGTGTCGGAAGTAATGCCGCCGCTCGTTAGCGTGTAGGTAAAGGTGTCCGTTCCGGTATATCCACCGACCGAAGTGTAGTCAACAGTGTTATCGGTTTTTGCAGTTGCTGTTCCATGCGAAGGTGGAGTGACGATGGCAAGGCTGCTGGAACCAATTGCATAGTTTGTTTGAGTGTCGTTGGTGGTAACGTTGATATTTTGTAGCACCGCGGTCTTTACTGTTGCGGTATCGTTCGCAAGGGGGAATGCAGGAAGCGTGACAGTACCCTCCAGATGCAGATAATACTTGACGTTACCAAATCCGGAAGGGTCACCGTTCGGTACAGTGGCCGCGTAGTCCAGTATGTATGTACCTGCACTAGACCATATTAGGGGGGTAGCATGGGTCCACTGAAACCGGGCGTTGCTGTCGGTGAAGGTCCAGCCGGTGCAGTTCATCCAAGCCGCGGTGCAGTTGAGCGGTTGCCAGGCGCGCGCGTTCATGGGGATCGCCGCAATGCCGTTCCAGGCTACCGTCCAGCCGCTAAAGACCAGCGTGCCATCGCCGTTATCGGTAATAACCGCCTGGGCGGGGCTTGCATTCACCCGGATGTAATCCATGCCGGTGTTGCCGAAGAACTCCCACTTATCGAAAGCGGCACTCTCGGTGCCATTGATGCAATTGCTATGGCTGCCGCTGGCGGAGACAGGTGAACCGATAGGAATACCCGTCCCGAGGGAAATAACACCGGTAACGCAACCCGCGCCGGTCATAGTACCGTTGTTGATGGCGGTTCTTTCGCCTGCGGCAATCTTGCTGTTGCCATCCTGGTCCATGCCGAAAAAGGAGCCGACGCCGGTAAATACATTGTTGGAGTCTACCGCCCCGGCGGTGATATTCAGCACGGCGCCGGTGGGTAAGGTGACCGCCTGTGCCACCCCAACCTGTACAGCGCCCGCGAACAGCAAGGCCGCGAAGAGCGGCTTCCTTAGGTTCGACGCCGTGGATAATTTTTGGTCACTGAACTTCTTCATAATCAAAACCTCCTCACATCAGAATGCTGGTGACTTCTATTCTAAAAAAGCGGGCAGACCGAGCCCGAGTTTTTTCGTTTAGATATCGCTATATTTTTTATTATCTGTCTAGTGTTTGTTAACGGTCAAATTTCAAAGTGTTTTTTCATTAAAAGAAGAATCCCACGCCTATGCCGAAGGAATCCTGCGACATCTTTATGGTTCCCGAGTTGCCAATGTAGGTTGGCCCCGACTGCTCGAAGGGGAACGCATGCATATAGGCAAAGTTCACCTCCGTTTGTTTGTCCAGCTTATAGGTAGTGCCGAGTGTGGCGTGGTGCTGAGTTGTGGCCGGCGCAACGATGTTGAATGCGATGTCATGAGATGAATTAATCGGGCTCTTACCGTAGTTCCATCCCGCACGGTACGTCCACTTGCTGTTGTATACGTAATTTACTCCCAGTTTATATACTGTTTGATCGTGCCAACCGAATCCCAAGCCAGCATCCTCGCCCAGACCGTTTTCCGCCTTGCTCGTGGGAAATAGACCATTGGGGTCACCCGGGAGGTTCGGGCCAGTATTGGCGATGGATCTGACCTTGCTGTAATACGTACGTATGACGTCCATCGCGATAGTCGCTTTGGGAGTGAATTTCAGAGCAAACCCCGCTCCTAGATTAGCCGGGGTATCCATATCGCCCTGCTCGGCAAACAGCTCGGAGTAATTCTGGAACTTTGTCATGTATATTTTGGATGTTGCGGCGGCGCCGAGGGTCAGCCCCATATTCGGGAGCTTGCCCAGCCAGCCGAAGCGCATACCCATTCCGCGGCTGTATTCAGGCCCACGGTCCGTAAGACTGGTGTCTGTCTGCGAGGATGTAAATTGAGTGAAGTTACCGAGCCCAAAGGCTTTGAAGCGGGCGACACTCAGCACGAGGGTGGCGCCCAGCGTGTTGTTGTCATTGATTTTCTGCGACATGGTGGGGTTCATTTGCATGACCATGAGGTCAACGCCGAGATCTCCGGTATGCGGGTTTCCCGTGCCGTTGGGAGGATTCGCCGAGATGTCGTAGAAATTCTGTTTGTAGTGAGAGCCGCCGCCACCAGCACCAACCATGCTGAAGTTAAATGAGGTTTCGTTGTCCAGCTGCATATTCAGGCCCAGGCCAGGCAATAAATATTCATTCGCACGGCTTTTTGAATTCACGCCACCGAGTGATGCCTGAGCGCTGGGGAGAAACAAGGTTGCCTCGGCATCGAAGCGCGTACCAATTTCGGAAATGCCTGCCGGGTTGACTGCACTGACCATTGAATCTTGGGGAAAGGCCATGGCCACGCCGCCCATGCCCACCGACTTAACGCTGTAGCCGATCATGAACATTCCATTGGTGGCCAAAGCCGTGGCAGGCAGTGCCGAAAGAACCGCAAGTACTAAAGAACGCTTGAGTAAGCGTGTCATGTTAAATACTCCTCCTAAAGGCAGTGACTTCCAATGAATTGTTATCGTACGGCGGAATGTGTAATCAGTATTTACTGACTGTATCCAGCAATTTTCTGAAAAACACATTTACATCCGCAGGGAGATGGAGGGTTTTCAGCAAATTTCCGGCAACAAACCGCTTTGTCTATTTTTTAATTTCCCGGTGCGGCTAACAGTATCCAGTGCAAGATTTATGTTGTCAAGCAAGCTGAATATTTAAGTTATGCGGGTCAAGATCAGGCCGTTATGCTCGCAAAAATCCTGCGTCCACGCACGAATTGTGCGAGTTATCATGTCCCGGGAATTTGGTCAGGAATACCTTTGAAAGCTCTATAAAAAAGGGGAGAGCGGCTTGGCTGGCTGTGCCTTAGATATATGGAATCCATGCCGAAACATGCATCCCTTTCATTCAAGCGAAAGTTACCAGATTGTTCTAGTGTAAGTTATGCTTTCTGCGCAGTAATCCCGCAAGCCCGAACAGACCGGAACCGAACAGCCACACGGCGGCAGGGACTGGAACCGCGGCGATGGAAGCATACGCGGCCGGATCGGTGGTGACATAGTTGGAATGACCTGTCGGGTTGATCTCATAGAGCAACCGCGTGCCATCCGCTCGCATGAGGAAGCCATAGCCGGCAAACGAGTTTTGGTAGCAGTGGGCGCCATCTGACGCACGAATTTTGTCGGCTGCTGGATCGCAGAGGTTTGTGCCAGAGGCGACTGTCACTTGCCAAGTACTGTCTGCATTCAATTTCCGTGTTCCATCGAGGTTGTAAGAGCCAGCCGTCACCCACACGCCTTTTGGCACAACGCCGCCGCCCAAGAAAGACACTTTGTTCTGGTAATTCGGGTCCAGATCTCCTGTAAGGGGATTGGTATTGTTCATCACGGCGCTTCCCCTATAGGTCAACAGGGTTGACCCCATATTCACGATATAATCGCCGTAGCTGCGCATGATGAACCCGGGCACGATCTGCGTGCCACCGCCCGCGCCCGGAGTAGGGTGGCCGTTTCCCAAATAAGCGTCAAATGCGAAGTCGAAAGTGACCTGTCCAGCCATCATCCCAACACCGTTGGGGTTGCTGTTCAGTACCGAGCCGCACCATCCTCTGGCGTCGGAAATCGCATAAGGCTGAAAGTTGATGGCCGTATCAGAGGTCTGGTTCGGGGTTACTCCGGTTGTGTCTCGGTATTGGAAGTAATCATAAAAACCGAATTTCATGTCATTCCGCGCGACGAAGTAGTTGCCCGCCTTGTCGATTTGCATGTTGTTAAAGGTACTGCCGGCGGGGGTGGTGTAAGCCCATCTGTAGAAGTTAACTGTCCCATCCATGCTGGAATTATTATAAAAGGTCGACAAGTCATCGGCCTGGACTCTTTTTGCAGGGTCTGGTGTATTCCAGTCAAGATTGTCTGTTACCGCGCCCGTTGTCGGGTTTTGGCTGACGCCATAGGTCACCACCTTTTGGCGCTGGCCGATGTTGTTCGGATCAAAACCAGAGGTTCCGGGTACTACGAAATCGTTGACACTGGAACCGTTGGGTCCTGTGTATCCCCAGTCGTTGAACGTGATGGCTCCGGCGTTGCCGTAATGGGCCGCGTCGTACGTTGTAATATAATTTGTTCCTGAGCCGGTCGGATATACAGCGAGGGCGGAGTGTGTCACGGCGGTTGCGGCCAATAGCACCAATCTTCCAAGCAGTTTCTTATTCATTACATCCTCCTCCTGGTCTGAAATTATTTACTATCTTTCCCGCTTTTCGGTTGCCACGGGTAAAATATATATTACTACATCCGACAGAATCATATAGTTAGGTATGTTAATTAACAAACGATAATGCCGCTCGCCGACAGAGTGGTTCCGTTGCCCATTGCATGCAAGCGGTTATAGCTCCATCAAGTCGGATGCTCTGAATGACCGAGACAATTTATGATATCTTGTATTGCATGCCGAACCAAATTACAGGCGTTTTACATCTGAATCACCTCGTGAAGGTGTTTCCGGCCATGGACAGGCTGGAGGAGGCCGCTACTCATTGTGGAAGGCGCTCGTTACGATTATCCGAGCTTCTTGGTGGGTTTTTGGCTCGCCTAACGCGATGATGTGGACATCTCCAAGGACAGAGAACAGCCCGTGCCCGGACATCTATTCGTGTCGGTCAAACATGACGCATAGCCAGAGCGTTTCAAGCTCCCGGTTCAACTTAGTCAAAAATATATGGCGCGCGCGGGCCATGGGCATTTGTTTTCGTCCCAAAGCGGCGCATTTCCATTATTCGTCGCCAGAATGAAACCTGAACGCAATCGTCCTTGTCCCTGTGGCAGTGGAAAGAAGTTCAAGCACTGTTGTGAAAGCAAATCGGTTCCATATCGTGCATCGCCACCCGCGGAGGTCATCACGTTGCCGGATGGCAGGGCGGTCAGTATCGCCGTCGCGATTCAGGCGGGCATCGAACACCATCAGGCGGGAAGATTGCGAAAAGCTCAAGCCATCTATGACTCGATATTACGCACGCAGCCAAACAATCCGGATGCACTGCACTTGCTCGGGATGGTCGCTCGTCAGACCGGCAATCTTCAGGTAGCCCTGGCCCTGATCGGCAAGGCGATCACGCTCAACCCGGATGCGGCTCTTTTTCACAACAACCTTGGAGAAGCATTGCGCACACTGAACAGGCATGACGAGGCCATCGCCGAGTCCCAGCGCGCCCTGGAACTGCAACCGGATTTTCCCGAGGCGCACTGCAACCTCGGGATGGCGTTGCGTGTTGCCGGAAGACCGGATGAGGCCGTCACGCACTTCCAACGGGCGATTAAATACAGGCCGCGCTTTATTGAAGCCTATCT
Source organism: Sulfuricaulis sp. (assembly GCF_041499725.1). Lineage (GTDB taxonomy): Bacteria > Pseudomonadota > Gammaproteobacteria > Acidiferrobacterales > Sulfurifustaceae > Sulfuricaulis. The sequence goes on along the minus strand of NZ_JBGQKW010000001.1, from coordinate 33,352 downwards.
CGGATTGAGCGAAACGCTGGTCAAGCTGCATCGGGGCGACGAGGCGCTCAGTTGCTTGAGGCAGGCATCAACATTTTCTCCCAGCGACCGGGGGCTGGCATGCGCCATGGGAATCACGCTGCGCGCATTGGGCCGCATCGACGAGGCCATAGCGCATTATGTCCGGGCTATCTCCGAACATCCCGACGCACCAGAGTTGCATCACAATCTGGGCTTCACTTACCAGACGCAGGGTGATCTGATGCATGCTGCGGAATGCTACCGCAGGGAACTCGAGCTGTGTCCGAATGACCAAGTCGTCCGGCACATGCTCAATGCCGTAGAACGGATCAACAGTGATCGCGCCCCGGCGGAATATGTGCGGATGACATTCGACCACTACTCGAATATCTTCGATGAACACCTGGTCAAGAAGCTGGAATATCACATTCCCGAACTTATCGGCAAGGCGATCCGGGATATTGGCCGTCGCGATCTTGACAGCGTTGATCTGGGCTGTGGAACAGGCCTGATGGGACCCGAGTTGCGGGATATCAGCAAAAGTCTGGCCGGCGTCGATCTTTCTCCGAAAATGATCGAGATGGCTCGGGCGCGATCCGTCTATGACCGGCTTGTGGCGGGCGATCTGCAGGAGTTTCTCGAGACGCTCGACCCATCGAGTATTGACCTAGCCGTTGCCACAGATGTTTTTGTCTATATCGGCAGGCTGGATGAGATTTTTACGCAGTGCGCGCGCGTCCTGCGCCGTCACGGCGTTTTCGCGTTTTCTCTGGAGGCACTGGTGGCGGGGGACTTTGCCCTGCAAACTACCGGGCGTTACGCTCACTCGCCGGAGTATGTCACCGCTCTCTGTCAGCGTTCGGGTTTTCAGGTGTTGCAACATGCCGATGTAGACATCCGCAAGAACCTAGACCAGCCCGTGCCCGGACATATGTTTATACTTGTCAAAACGGGTGAGCGGCCGGAAAATTTCGCATCTTCGGCCCACGTGTCTTAAAAAAAGATCCTCGATGAAATCCGGGCGCAATCGGCCTTGTTCCTGCGGCAGCGGCAAAAAATTCAAACACTGCTGCGAAGGTAAAGGGGTCGCCGTGGATTCCAACTCTGTTGTTCCACAACGCGCCGGCACGCGCGTTAGAACACTCAAACTGCCCAACGGCAATGCCGTTACCGTTGCGGATGCGATACAGGCGGCCGTGCAGCTTCATCAGGCCGGACAGCTGCAAAAAGCCTCTGTGCTATACGACCTGGTGCTGCAATCCGAACCGGAGAACGCGGATGCGCTGCATCTCAATGGCGTGGTGGCGCATCAGTGCGGCAGACACGAGGCGGCGGCTGTTCTGATCGGAAGGGCGATCGCGTCGAACCCGGACGTAGCCATGTATCATAATAATCTCGGTGAAACGTATCTCGCCATGAACAGGGCGTGCGAGGCGATCGCGGAATGCGAGAAAGCCCTCAAGCTCCAATTCGACAGTCCAGAAACATTTTATGTTATGGGCAGAGCGCTGCTGGCGGATGGGAGGCCGGAGGAAGCGGCGACGTTCATTGAACGTTTCCTGAGTCGCCGGCCCGATTTCATCGACGCCTATATGCCGCTGGTTGCGGCGCTGTGCCGCCAAAACAAGGCGGAAGCCGCGCTGGCCCGCTGCCGCAAGGCGCTCGCGCTCCATCCCGATCATGCGGTACTGCTGTGCGCAGCGGGTATCGCCCTCAGCAAGCTGGGCAGAACCGATGAGGTCATTGCGCATTACCGGCAGGCATTGCTCGCCAGATCCAACTTCGCCGAGGCGCATCACAACCTTGCCAATGTCCTCGCCGCGCAAGGCCGGGTGGAAGAGGCGATTACGCATTACGAGAAGGCGCTGGCGCTCAACCCGGATTACGCGGATACGAACAGCGCCCTGTTGATGTGCCTGAACTATATCCCGCGTTACGATGCAATGGCCGTTTATCGCGCGCACCTGAAATTCGCCGAGCGGCATGAGGCGCCATTGGCCGCCTCCATCAGGCCGCCTGGCAATGACAGGTCATGCGATAGGCGTCTGCGCATCGGTTATGTCTCCTCCGATTTCAGGCAACATGCCGTGGCCCACTTCATCGAGCCGGTATTGCGCCATCACGATCACGACCGGTTCGAGGTGTTTTGCTACTCCAGCCACGATACGGAAGACGACGTCACCCGCCGGATGCGACCTTATGTTGACCAGTGGCGCAATATCGTTCGCTTGCCGAATGAGGCGGTGGCGCAATTGATCCGGGACGACAAGATCGACATTCTGGTGGACCTTAACGGCCATACGGCGTACAACCGCCTGCGGGTTTTCGCCAGGAAGCCGGCCCCGGTGCAGGTTACGTGGCTGGGATATCCGAACACTACGGGTCTTTCCACGATGGATTACCGCATTACCGATGAATATGCCGATCCCGTCGGCCTGACGGAGGGGTATCACAGCGAGAAACTGATCAGGCTTCCGGGTTCGTTTTCCTGCTATGCACCGTTACTCGATTGTCCCGAGGTCGCGGAATTGCCTGCCCGGCGGAACGGATTCGTTACCTTCGGGTCTTTCAACAACCTCGCCAAGGTCACGCCGGAAGTCATTTCCTTATGGGCGTCGATCCTGAGGGCGATTCCGGGCGCTTGCCTCATGATTAAAAACAAAATCCTGAACGAACCGGCGCGCCGGGAAGTCTTGCGTGACGCTTTCAGCGCCCATGGCGTTGCCGCGGAACGACTGAAGCTCCTCGGTCACAGCGCCTCCGGCGCGGAACATTTCGAGCAATACAACAGCATCGATATCGGTCTGGATCCGTTTCCGTACAACGGCTCGACCACCACTTGCGACGCGCTCTGGATGGGTGTACCCGTAATCACCTTGGCCGGGACCACGCATGTCGCGCGCGTCGGCGTCAGCCAGCTCAGCAGCATCGGGATGACGGAGCTCATTGCACGCACCCCGGATGACTACGTTGCAATCGCCACGCGGCTGGCGCATGACCTCAATACCTTGGAGAAAATCCGCAAGGAATTGCGCGCAAAAATGAGCGTATCGCCGCTGGTCAACGCGCCGGTATTTACCCGGAATCTCGAGCAGGCTTACCGTGCGATGTACGAGAAGTGGCTTGCCAATAACTCGCGATAGCTCCCCCTCTGCAATATGTCACGTAGTTGCCGAAGGACGCGTGGTCCGCCTCTGCCCTCTGTGTACCTGTTATTACTGAAGCTGTTCTATCTGGCGCATCGAAACATCAGTCAGAGGTGGACGATGTCGATAAAAGTTTGGAAAGCAGCGCTGAACCGGTTTGCCATCCAGTTCGAAAAGCGGAGACTACGGTGTTAAAAGACGTTAAACGATAACTCGTTTACGCAAAACTTCGGACATCCTCGACCGTTGCCCGTCCTGCTGTTAGCATACGGCACCATACTTCACGCGCTGGCACCTTGTGGCAGCGCTTGTCCGATGGCCCAGATGACGCCAGAGAGTTCGCGCGCGATTGTTTCCGGAATATTGGCAATCTCCCCTAAAAAGCGCGCCTCGCCGCTTGTTCCATCCGCTATAACAACAGCCATGGTGTCTTTAGATTCATCATGCCCTATATATTTGTTAAGCTTCTTCATGGCCTCCCCTCTCAATATCGGCTCTGCGCCGATGGTTGAACAAACCCCAGGCGCGGCCCAAGTGGCTTCAGGTGCGGCAGGTCAATACATGATATCTATCAGGCGAGAAGTTGCTCTTTGAACTCAACTTTGAAATGCATAAACGCTGACAAAGACGCTTGTCGCGTTGCCGTTAGCGATAGCAGCGGGGCCGTTTCCGCCGACCTGGCGTTTAAATTTGCGAGTCCGGGCAGATCGTGTCCTCCATAAAGCGGGCGCTTCGGCTAAAGAGCCGCGCCAAAGCCTTGCTGGGACACGGTCAGTTGACCGAGGCGAGACAGCAGTACCTGGAGGCGTGTCGTCTGGACGACAGAGATCTCGAGGCGTGGGTGATGCTGGGCATCGTCGAAGGAATGCTCGGCAACCTGCCCGAGGCGGAAAAACGTCTCCGGCATGCAGTTCGTATCAACCCCGATTTGCCGGAAGCCCACTTGAACCTTGGCAACATACTAAAGTTGCAGGGCAGACTTGCGGAAGCGATCGACGCCTACGGGCGCGCCGCGCAACTCCGGCCGGACGTCGCCACGCTCATCAACCTCGGGAATACGCTGAAACAGTGCGACAGGCTGGAGGAAGCCGTCGAATGCTTGCGCCAGGCCGTATCCCGCCAACCTGACAATGCCAACGCCCACTACAATTTGGGCAGCGCCTTGCGCGCGCAGGGAAAATTGGATGACGCCGTCGCAGCTTACCAGTGCGCGATACGGTTACGCCAGGGTTTTGCCGAGGCGCACAACAATCTCGGTGTTGTCCTGCTTGACCAGCAAAAGATCGATGACGCCATGAGATGTTACCGGGAGGCGTTGCGACTAAAGCCCGATTATGTCATGGCCCACTCGAACCTCCTGCACGCCCTGAATTACCAGTCGCTTGAAGCTTCCGTGGTGTTCCACGAGTACCGTCTGTGGGACCAACAGCATGCGCGCCCACAGCCGCGTTATTCGCGCTATGCCAACGCGCCCGATCCAGAACGCAGATTGAGAATCGGCTACGTATCGTCCGATTTGCGTCAGCATTCTGTCGCCTTTTTTATCGAACCGCTGCTGACGCAGCATGACCGCGCAATGGTAGAAGTCGTTTGCTACTCCGATGTAGCCAGGCCGGATGACACGACTCGACGCCTGAAGGGCGCCGCCGACCTGTGGCGGGATATACATGGGTTGAGCGACGAACGGGTTGCAGAGCAAATTTACGCCGATAATGTCGACATACTGGTCGATCTGGTCGGTCACGTCGGTGCGCATCGGCTGCTGGTCTTTGCCCGCAAGCCAGCCCCGCTTCAGGTCTCGTATCTCGGGTACCCCAACACCACGGGTCTTGCAACCATGGATTACCGATTTACGGATGCGTGGGCCGATCCCCCCGGACAAACTGAGGCGTTTCATTCCGAGACCCTGCTGCGTCTTGCGCCGGGATTCCTGTGTTACCAGCCGCCTCCCGATGCACCCGAGATCGGGCCGTTACCAGCCTATCAGGGGGGCCATGTGACGTTCGGCTCGTTCAACCATTTTACCAAGGTGAACGCCGAGGTGATCGAGACATGGGCCGCGATTCTGCGCGCAGTCCCGGGCGCGCGTCTGCTAATGAAGCATAACGTATTGGCCGATGCGGGAGTCCGGAAACAGATATGGGATCTGTTCTCCCGGAACGGCGTCGATCAAGAACGTGTGAGCCTGCTCGGCCCGGCACCGTCACTGATCGAGCACCTCAACACCTATAACCGGGTGGACATCGCGCTGGATACCTTCCCCTATAATGGGACGACCACCACGTGCGAAGCGTTATGGATGGGCGTGCCCGTCATTACGGTGGCAGGCCATGCCCATGTCGAACGCGTCGGCGTGAGCCTGCTGTCACAACTTCAGCTGGCGGAGTGTATTGCGCAGGATCATAACGGTTACATCGAAACGGCCGTGAGGATGGCTGCAGACCTTGACCGGCTGTCCGAGTTGCGTGCCGCGCTGCGGCAACGAATGCAGGATTCCCCCTTGTGCGATGCAAAAACGTTCGCCAGGAAAGTCGAGTACGCCTATCGCAGTATGTGGAAAAAGTGGTGTGCACAACAAGCCGGCGAATCGGCATAGCCGGGCACCAACTACGTTCTCGCATCAAGCCATCTCCACTCAACTCATCGTTCTCGGCAATGCGACAATCGCCTTTGTCAGCGTTTATGCAGTTCAAAGTTGGGTTCAAAAAGCATGTTCTTGCCCATTAGATGGTATTCTGAGGAGCCCCAGTGCTTCATATGTAATATGGACGTCGATACGTTGGAATAACCATTTCCAATGAAACGGTCGCATCGTGCGGCGAGATAGGCGTCCCTGATGACTTCAATCCCTGTCCGACGCTTGTCGCGATGATCCTGATGATGCACGCCCTGATCACTGCCGCTGCGCGTGCAGTCCGTGAATACTAGCCGTCCGGCGTATCTATGCTTGAATTCATCCAACGTTCCAACCGAATCCGTGAGCACGAATACGAATGCGTCCGGATGGCCCTGCAGGTATTCGTCTATTAGGGAATAATACGTGATGTTCGTCTCATGCAGCTTTGGTCTTTCAATGATTTTATCGCTGCCCCGCACGTGAACCGCCACGCCATTGCGATCCCGCAACGTCCGGTTCCAGAATTCCTCGATTTCCAGGTAAATGTCGCTTGTGGGCTTGATATAACTGCTGAAAAAACGGCGATATATCTCTTGCGGCTCCAGACCATACAGAGGATGGCCGGAAGGTATCCAGGGCACAAGGTCGGCCACGTAGGTATGGAAATCGCTCACGACGATATTTTCTTCCCGGTTGAGGAAATAAAGCCCGGACATTCTGGAGAAGGGGCCATCCCACTTGTTGACGTCGTTGTCGAAGAGATTTTGATCCGACCATTTGGGCGGATAACAGGTTCGCCCCTGGCCGGCAATATCCCGGATCGTGACATTCGAAACCGGTTCGAAAAACGACTCGAACGCGTTGTCGCAATCCTCGTTTCTGTACAGACTGTTGCTGCCCCAGTGAACCACAGGGGTCCTTCCCGTCATCTCCGCCAGCAACAACTGCCCGAGAACGTGATCCATGTCAGACCATAATCCGTAGCCCCAGGATTTGATCAGGAGGAATTTCCCGGGTGAGTCCGATGCGCCACTAGGACCGATGCGTCGTTGGGACTTGACGCGCAGCTGATACTCGTCCTTTTCCCTTTTCGCAAGCCCCAGGTACGTCTTGGCCTGCTGATTGTTTGTTGCCCCACGTATGGCTTTCTTGAAATGGCCTATGGCAGCATCGTGCATTTGCACTTTCAGGGATATCAGGCCAAGCAGTAGATGGGCGTCTGCCGGATCACCCCATTTCCGGATCATCAATCTCGCGGTCAACTCGGCCTGCGGGAGGTTTCCTGCCTGATAACAGTGGAACCCAAAATTCGTAAGCGTTCTGAGGTCGGGCACGCCGTTCAATCTTCTGTTCCTGTGCGAATGATTAGGATGAATGGCGACATCCGCTCTCTCGGTGATTGAGTGGACGAATCGGCGCTTCCACTCTGGCGCTTTCGATGCCGTTTAGGGGGGGAGCGACCATTAGGCTAGCCATAACCGATTCAACCGTCATGTGGATACCTCGATCCTGCCTCTATCAATCGATCCTTGGCCATTGGGCCTTGATCGGTTCGATCGCGCGTTCCCAGCGGCCGGTGACCATATTCCAGGTAACGACCGTGCCCGAGAGACCATTTGCCAACAGGCCGGCGATATCGCGCCTCGCCATAACGTCCTGCAGTTCCTTGATGACATTGTCACGCCGCATCCGGCCATCGGCACCTAGCAATGCGTCGATCTCCTTGTAATACGCGTCACGATCCGACGACAGGCCGCCCGCGTGCTGCCGAAAGAATCCCGTGATCGCATTGACTCTCGCGCACTCGGCGTGCGCGGCGAACCGGCGCCACAAATCGAAATCACCGGCACGCTTCAATGCCGGATCGATTCTGCCGCCGTTGGCGCGCCATAAACCCAATGACCAGAAACTGCCTTCCTGCTGTATAAATCCAAGCAGCCGTCCTTCGTACAAACCGGCATTGATGGCCTTCTTTGAGTAGGCGGTTCCGCCTGTGCGGCAGAAGACCGCGGATCCTTCGTCGTTGATCTGGGCAAAATTGCCCGACAACCACGTCATGTCGGGAAATGCGCGCCCGATCGACGTGATTGCCTGCAGTGCGCCCTGTTCGAGACGATCCCCGGCGTTTATCCAGGTCATTACGCTTTCATCGGGTGCGTCACCGGCACATGCCGAGAACCCCTTGTTGATGGCATCGTATAAACCCTCGTCGCGGGACGACAAGTAGGTAAACTCCAGTTCCCGGCAGAAAAGCGGCCAGTGGCCGCGCTTCAACCGATCGGCCCACTGCTCGATTTTCCCGACGGTACCGTCCGTGGATCCTCCATCCTGGATGTGGTAGCGCACCGAGAAGTCACCGCTCTGCGAGACGATGCTCTGTATCGTGCCATCGATATAGCGTTCGGCGTTCACGCAGGGGGTGAGCACAAAGAGGCGTCGCATGATCAGGGCGTTTCAATTATTTGCGGATGCACAAGTATAACCACCCGAAGGACCCCACGGCCACTTCGACTTTCCTCATCCGTGGTCAGTTTGATTCACCCCGGTACCGCGACAGGGCAGGGTTGATTTGCCGGCACTCTTCCGATTAATTCTCTCGGGAGGCGCGAGAGGCGGGAGGCTGAAGCTCACTGGCGATGATGTTGACCGGTGGAAGCGGTGGCAACCGCCAACGTCACCGTTCGGGATACGATCAGCCCGACGGTTACGGCCGCGTTTGTGGACCAGCGCACCGGGCTGGTTGTGAGCCAGGCGTCGAAGAACGCCATGGTGATCATCAAGGCGGCGGCGATGAATACGTGCGATCCGCAGCCGACCGTTAACTCGATGGTGGGTTTGCCCGTGAACGACGGCGAATACATCAAGGTTCACGTGGAGAATCAGCGGCTGATCATCGATGACGCGACGCAGATAACCTTGTCGGTCATGGCAACCGATGCATCCGGGAATTCAGCGACCGGCCACGCCAATCTGATCATCGCTCCGTATCCGGGAAAACTGTTGATCCAGGGCATACATGGAGGGACAGCGGTATATGCCGCTGTCCCTCTGCGCATCGGAGGATTATCTATTACATTGAGAGGATGCCGGGGACTACGGTAATAATACCTCGGCTAGCCTTGGGGTTCTGCGTATCCGAAATATTCGATAAAGGGCGTCAATACCGGCATGTAGAGTTCGAAGTGCCTGGCATACCGCTTCCAGCGGTACTTGGCGTGCTGATAGATCGGCTGGGTTACCTGATGATAGCTGGGGGTCTTGATTACCCTGCCCTTGGCGTGCTCAGCGTAGTTAAGAACCGCATCATCCCACTCGAACCCCAGAAACCCGATGAGTCGGCGCGCCTCACCCTCGAAATCGGCAACCAGATCCTCGTAGCGGATGCGGTGATAGTTGATCGGCAACACCCGCACATAATTACGCCACATGTCCATGACGCGTGCATAAAGTTCCACGGTGTCTCGCATGGTTTGAAAGCTCATCATTGCTGCGTTAAGCGTAAAATTCTGCATGAAACAGCTCAGGCACACATCGCACGGATGGCGAATGGCGAGTATGAATTTCGCATGCGGAAAAACGCGCCAGATGATGTGCGCCATGATCGTATTCAGGGGCATTTTGTCGATTAACATTTGCTTCGAATCGAGCCGTACGAAACGCGCTGCCGTATCGAAATAGACCTTCCTGAGCTTGGCGATTTCATCACCGCTTAGTGTGGTTAACGCATCCGGGCGATCCTTGGCCAACGCCAGGAAGGCCTCGTGCATGGCGTCAACCGTAGGGAGTTCGGACAGGGTTTGCATACGCGGGTGGCTGTCCAGGATCTGATCCAGTAGCGTGGTTCCCGAGCGCGCGAAGCCCATGAGAAACACCGGTGAATTGTCCTTGAGATCATCTTCTTCAGGGTGACCCCAGGCACTTGCCAGCGTGTTCGTGAAGTAGGCCGTTATGCGGTCCAGTTTGTGCTGATATGCGCGGCGATCATAGTTATCGGGTACCAACACCTCGGCAACAAGCCGGTTCCCCTCGGTGAAACTCTGGAAAGCACGATCCACGTCGCCAACCTGGTCGTAAAGTTTGCCCAAGGTGAGATACAACTCACCGGCGAGCGTGGGGTCAGGTCGTAGCCCCATCAGGCGTTCTAGCAGGTCGATTGCATCGCGGTGGCGTCCTTCGGTACGGGCGACTCTGGCCGAGGTGATGATCAGTGACATATTGTCGGGTGCGAGCGCAAGCCCCTTGGTTATGAAGGATTTTGCTGTATCAAGATGCCCCATCTTTTCCGCGAGAGAGGCGAGAGAGACGAGGGCGTCCACGAAATTCGCGTTGAGGGCCAATGCTTGATGAAACTTGTTCCGCGCTTCCTCGAAGCGGCCGTCGCGTTCCAGCAGCACACCCACGTTACACAGCACCTGCGGGGAATTAGGTGCTAGTTTCAGCGCGTGATTCAGATGTTTGAGGGCTTCCTCGGTCTGGCCTTGGGTTGTCAATGTTGCGCCCAGATTGCTCACCGCGGCCAGAAAATCCGGTTGCAAAGCGCAGGCCTGGCGGTAACTGGCCACCGCCTCGTCCAATAATCCGAGTTCGCGCAGGGCGTTGCCAAGCAGGTAGTGGGCCTCGGTCAGATTTGGATCGATGGTCACGGCCTGGCGATAACGGCTGAGCGCCTCCTGCATGTTACCCTGGCATTGCAACGCGGCGCCCAGCGCCGTCTGAGCCGTCGCCATATCCGGGCGTATGCTCAAGGCCTGCCGGGCGCAAGCTTCGGACTCTTTATGTAAGCCCAATCGGCGGCTGATCACCGCCTGCATCACCCAGGCGTCCGCATCCAGCTTATCGATACACACTATGTTTGTGCACAGTTCCTTTGCCTCGGGCAATCGGCCCTCCTGCATCAATGCCTGAACCTTGGTCTTCTTGGAGCGCGTTAGAACGTTGCTTTTCGCCATGGCTAATTTCACTCACGATGGGTCTTACTTAGATCAAACGGCCGCGATATTAACAGATTGACACAGCTGTATACTTGTTGGGCATTACACCCAAACTACACCTAAATCATGTTCCCTGGCTGAATAAAGCATTGCTATCGGGCGCAGGACAGCATATGGATTAAAAATATAAGAATCATATAGATATGTCTGTCGAATAAGCTTACATTATGGATATTGAATAAAATATATAATTGAAACAATTAGTTAAAAATTATATGTGTAGTTTCCTGAGTGTTTAATAAAAAAAGCGCGTTTGAGTTGTCGGATAATTTTACAAATATAGATTTATTAAATATAGAAAGTATCTCACGATATATATATCATTTTGTTTTAATTGAATTAAATTTAAAAAAATAAATACGGCACGGCGATTGCTATGTAGTAGGTCCAGTGACGAAACAATCAATATTGCCCTTTTGAAAAAGGGAGGTGTGGGTCGTCTGTCACTAACGTATCTCACTCAGATTTTATCTTGGGTGAGGTGAACTGAAATTATTTGGAGGAGTTTCTCGATGAAAAAAACTGCACTTAGTTGCGCCTTGGGTTTGGTAGTTGGTGTAGCTGCTTTCGGCGCGCATGCCGCGGTGGTCAACAATGGTGACACGCTGAGCATCACCAGCAGTACTTCGACCTCAAACGGTGCGCTTATTACCGTTAATTCATACTTCGGCATGGACCAGGATGGCAACAGCAAAATCTCTGCTGGTGAAAGGACCGGAATCACGGGTGTCGGTAACATCGTCATTGGCAGCGCGCAGGCGGGATCTGGTAGCCATAGCGGCACAATCAATGGTTCTGAAAGCCCGGCGTTTGATATCTGGCAGTTCTTTGGCAACACGGGTCTGGATTACACCACCGTCCCCGTAACGGGCAGCACCACGGCTGGCCTGAATCTGAGTGGCTGGACCGTCGCCTGGAACGGCATTCAAACCATTCCCATGGGTAACGGTCCGTGGCAACCGCTGAACTGCACGGCGCTGGGTTGCTCCGGGCACACCTTCACCAACGGCAATGCCCAGTTCATTTGGAATGGCACGTACGGCTCTACCTACTCGCTGAACTATGCGGGCACCGTGCCGCTGAATGATCCGTCCGGCTTCGGTGGCGTGCAGTACTTCCTGCACTTGACCGGCGTCGTGACTGCCGCTCCGTCTGAAGTTCCGATTCCGGCCGCTGTCTGGCTGTTCGGTTCGGGCCTGCTGGGTCTGGCTGGTGTAGCCCGTCGCAAGAAGAAGGCCTAAGACAGATCGAAACTGACTTACCGTCAGCGTTAGAACTGTCATGGTCGTAGGACATAACAATAATCGGTAAAGGTGAAGAGTGCGGCCCTGTAAGGCCGCACTCTTACACTTGTCTGGAAAGAATTCGGAGTATTCGGAGGAGAGAATAACCGGAATAAGAAAGTGGGGAGCATTATTGAAGACAGGGGGTTGGTAATACCGATTCCCTGCCGTTTTTTGTTCAGTTCTACGGGGCAGTAACCTGTGGGTGAAGAAAAAACGGAAATTTAAATAATCGGGCGGTGTAATCAAACCAGTCCGAAAAGGTGCGAGGAGATTGCGGTAATTTAGAAGGCGGTAATAATAACGCAAGGAAAGACCCGCAAGGAAAGACCTAGGAGAAAGCATGAGCCGTGTTCTAAAAAAGAATTTGTGGGTTTATTTGTTGTCCGCACTTGTCTTCGCCACCGCGCCCGCAAAGGCGGCCACGCTGTCATTTTTCTGCATCACGAACAACCTTGCCGGCGACTGCGCCATTGGCGCATCCCAGATGACGGTAACGGTATCGGACCCCGGTGCGGGCCAGGCGCTGTTCCTCTTCAAGAACCTTGCGGGGGGGAGTGCGGCTTCCATTACTGACGTGTATTTCGATGACGGCACGCTGCTGGCGCTCTCTACGATCACCAACGGTCCAGGGGTCAGTTTCTCCGAGGACGCGACGCCGCCTAATCTGCCCGGCGGAAACAATATCAGCCCGCCGTTCCAGACGGCGAAAGGCTTTTCAGCCGATTCCAATCCCCCCGTGCAGCCGAACGGTGTGAACCCCGGCGAGTGGCTCAGGATTTATTTCAGTTTGCAGTCAGGCAGTACCTTCAATGACGTGATCAACGAGCTGGGTGATGGCAGACTGCGTATCGGTATTCACGTCCAGGGATTTTCGAGTAGTGGCAGCGAAAGCTTCGTGAATGTTCCCGTCCCCGTTCCAGTGCCGGCGGCGGTGTGGCTGTTCGGTTCCGGGCTGGTTTCCTTAACGGTCATTGGAAGGCGTAAAAAATTCAGCGCGAGAAAATCGACGAACGTTTGAAACGAATGTAAGGCTATTCGGAGCGCAGGAAAGATAAGATAAGGACGGCGCTATGCAGGGAGCCTGCATAGCGCCGTTTGCGTTTCCATATCACTGCCGATGGACAAAATCCAAGTTGCCAGGCGATAAACATTCGACCGTACATGTTGCCGCGGTTCATGGATTGCCTCTATGATGTTTCGGTATGAGGGCGTGCTGATATTTCAAGCATGATCCCGGCGCGCATGTTACCCCTGGATTATTCATAAGCGCGGAAGGAGGAGGAGAGAGCACGTATGGCGTCGATTGTAACCGAGCGCTGGTTTGCCCGTGGTTTGGCTGCTTTTTCTGGCGGCTTGTGCCTGTGGTTGGTATGCGCGGCGCTTCAGGCAGCTCCTGCTGACGGGGGTGCCGGCTACTCACACGAAATCCAACAATGGATCGACGAAGCCAGTCGCAATCCGGCGAAAGCGGTTTCGGCGGTTACGGTTATCATCGAGGCGGATCCCGGTACCACTACTACAGTCTCTTCACTCGCCAATACTCACGGCGGCAAGCTGCGGTATCGCTGGAACCGGTTGCACGAAGTTTCCATTCCAGCCGGCAAACTGGCTTCCTTGGCCCGTCTTCTGCCGGCCGGTACCGTCATACGCCCCCCTTATCCTCATCAAGCGTTGGCGGTCACCGGTCAGGGCGTGGCGCTGACCGGCGCGGGTGACATGCAGGCGCTTGGCAAGAACGGCACTGGCGTGAAAGTCGGCGTCATCGATCTGGGGTTCGCCAGCCTCGCCACCGCCCAATCCACGGGCGATCTGCCATCGAATCTCACTATCACGGATTACACCGGCACGGGTACCGGTGGAATCGATCACGGCACCAATGTCGCCGAGATTGTCTACGAAATGGCGCCGGGCGCGCAGATGTATCTGGCCAAAATCAGCACCGAGGTGCAAATGCAGCAGGCGATGAGCGACATGGTGGCGGCCGGCGTGCGCGTGATCAATCACTCGGTGGGTTGGTATGGTGCAGCCTTCTATGACGGCACCGGCCCGATGTGCGACATCGCGAACCAGGCGAACGCGAGCAATGTCCAATGGGTCAACGCCATGGGTAACGATCGTAACCGCCATTACATGGCGACTTTTACCGACGCCAATGCCGACTTGCGGCATGAATTTGCGGCGAACCAGAACTACAACACAATCTCCCTTACTGCCGGAACTTCCATAACTCTCATCCTGAGCTGGGACGCCTATCCGACGACGAGCATCGACTACAACCTGTATCTCTATAACGGCAACCCCGATGCCGGAGGCGCGATCGTCGCCCAGTCGGCGACCAGACAACGGGGCACCGCGTCATCCGATCCTTATGAGTCCATCACGTACACGCCGACCACCAGCGGGACTTACTACATCGTCGTAAAGAAATATCAAAGCTCCATCGCGAATGTGCGATTCGCTTTATTTTCCCTGGGGCCCGATCTGGGTGTAAATACATACAGCAGCAGCCTCGCGCAACCCGCGGATTGCGCCAGCGTCATCGGCGTCGGTGCGACCAACTTGAGCGATGTTCCGGAATATTTTAGTTCCGAAGGACCGACCACCGACGGACGCAACAAACCGGACGTCAGCGGTCCGGATGGTGTAACAACATCGCTGACGACGTTCTACGGTACTTCGGCGGCATCGCCCCACGTCACCGGAGCGGTTGCCCTGCTTATGTCGCAAAATCCGACTTTTACGCTGGCGCAGATTAAGTGGCTGCTGACCAGCACGGCCAAAGACGTTAACACCGCAGGATTTGATTACCGAACAGGCAGTGGACGGATCAGTCTGGATGCCGACGGCGATGGTTTTAACCACGATACGGACAACTGCCGGCTGGTGTCCAATCCCACCCAGGCGGATCTGGATGGCGATGGTATTGGCGATGCCTGCGACGATGATATTGACGGAGATGGCTTGACCAATGCCCAGGAAGCTGCCCTCGGAACTGACCCTCGAAACCGTGATACGGATGGGGATGGTTTGACGGACGGACAAGAGGTGAATGTATACCACACCAATCCCTTGCTTGCGGACACCGATGGTGACGGACTGACGGATGGGCAAGAGGTGAATGTATACCACACTAATCCAACGTCATCGAACAAGGGTGATCTGGCCCCTTCTGGCGCCCCTGACGGCCAAGTCAATGTCGCCGATTTGATGATGCTGATGCGTTTTGTTGAGCATCTGCAAACCCCCACCGCCAGCGATCTGATTCTTGGCGACATGAACGGAGATGGCGTATTGGATATCCGGGATGTGTTGCTGCTGCGGCGCCAATTGGGATATTAGAGGAGATCGAGCATGAATTCGGCAATCGCAAACCTGTTTCACGCTGTCATGGTGCGAACAAACAAAACTCTTTTTGTCTGGATGTTGATCATGTTGGTGGGCTTGCCTGCCTGTACCAGCGTCAATACCTTCCCCATGGCTGCCCGTGCCGGGGATACGGTGTCGGTGATGGTTGGCGGTTCGGAACTGGCTCGTAAGGAGACGATGAGCGTGACCCTGACGGACGCCACCAGTCAGACATGGGATTTGAAATCTTTGGGCCTGGTTCGCTCTGTGTTTAACCTGCGCACGGAAGGGCGGGCATACGGAATGCATTATTCCCCTTATCTTGACAGCTATATATCGTGGTCTGCCGGCCATGAGCCGGTCCAGACGGTCCTGGTTGCCGATCTTCCGGTGAATGTTAATCCGGGCATGGCGACCTTAAACGTGTCTCTCAATGCGACGGACAATAGCTCCGGAATTGCGAGCCCATTTTCGGTGAAGCTGGAAATTCTTGCCGGCGCCGGCAGCTCCGATCAGTTTTTGCATAGGAATGCCGGGGGAGGCTCGGCGGCCGCGGATTTCAGCCGGTTCGAGCCGGCGCCGCACGCCAAGATTGATTTCGGCAATGGCACGATTATCGGTGCCGCTTCCCTGACTATTAGCTTCAACAACGCGGTGCTGAATGGCAACGACATCAATGTCTATGTCCCGGAATCCACAGTGCGCGGCTCATTCATCAGCCCCGGGGCCTTCGGTGCCACCCAGCGCATGGTGTACTGGCATCAGGACGGGCTGAAGCTCTATATCGATGTAGTGGCTCCGCAGGGGATTGATGCGCGTTATCTGAAGCTTTTTATTGTTCATCCCCGGGGACTGAGCGCTTCGCCCAGTTTCAGTCTCGTCAGTGCGTCCGTTTATGACACCAGCGGTGCAGCGATCGCGCTGCAACCGAGCCTGACCTATTACTCGTACTGATGCGCGAATGAATTCATTCATAAGGAGCACGTTATGAAAAAATCATTCATTAGCGTTGCGCTGACGTTAATTCTCGGTACGGCCGCTGTCACATCCCATGCCGCTGTGCTTAACACCGGTGATCTGTTGGCGATCGCACCCGGTGTGGTTGATCACTACGACAGTTACGGTAATGCGGTCGGTGTGGCAAGTGGTTCTTGGTTTGGGGCCGATACCAATGGCAATGGCGCTCTCTCCGAGTATGAGCGGCAGGTGACAACGCCGGGCAGTGCGGGTGGGCTGATCGTCGGCGCAACCCAGGCACCGGGAGAGATTGAACACAGCTATTTCTTCGGTGGTGACACCCGGCTCTATACCGTAACCGCGCCCACCAGCGGGGACGGGACGCTGAATCTCAGCGGTCTGCGTTGGTCATGGCTCACGGATTGGACATTCGGGAGTGGAGCTTGGACGCCGACCAACACCGCTGATTTCGGTGCTCCCGGTTCCGGCTATGCCAACGGTGTGGCCCAGCTCCAATGGAGCGGTGTCTATGGTGACAGTTATAACCTGTGGTATGCCACGACGGAGCCGGTTGGTTCCCCGACCGGTTGCGGCGGCTGCCGGTTCTTCTGGCACCTGACCGGCACCGTACAGGCGGCCCCGACGGTTCCGATCCCCGCCGCCGTCTGGCTGTTCGGCTCCGGAATACTGAGCCTGACTGGATTTTCTTTCAGAAAAAGATCGCTTTGATAATGCTGTCGACACTTCAAATTCTGTTGACTCAGAAGGCATGAACAATGAAACCACGCACACGCCGCAAATGTAAGAAGACGTCATTGTTTTGGTGGCCAAAGCAGCATATTGCGCGTTGGCTCTTTGTGTCGTGCATGTTGTGGGTGTTCCCATGCTCCGCGCAGTCGGTAACAGGGCTTACCATCGACGGCACAACATCTTCGGGTATCGTAGGTGAATTCGCGCTGACGTCCCAGTTTTCCTGGTTTCACCATGTCATCATTGATCCTCCCGGGCATAGCTGGATGTTCGGCCCGGGATCAATGGGGGGCATTGTTTTTGGAACGGAACAGCCGATGGGAGAAATGGGGGGTTGGTACATAATGTACAATCAGCCCGCCATTCTCTTCAGTGCTGCAGGTGGAATCACCATCGATTCCAATAACACGATTGATATGAGCAATCTGCTCTTTTCACAGGCAGGAACCGTGTACGATCTTGGCTCGGGATCCGGCTACAATACCCTCGTTCCTCTCGTGAGTGATATCAGTTTTCTGGGGGCAGGGCAGAATGGGTGGATGATCAACCCGGATGGGACGTATTACCTTATTTATAACTCCATCGGGCTGGGTCCCACGAGCACTTCAACGGTTCATTTGTATGGATCAGTTGTAGCAATACCGCTGCCCGGCGCGCTTGTTACCTTCGCAAGTGGAATAATAGGGTTGCTGATCATCGCTGTAGCGCGGAAAGGTGGAGTCATGTCCATGGGACGGTATGCTTTTTTCTGAGTAAAACTCACATAAGAAAAGAAAGAGGCTGAACCCTCAGTCTTTTTCTCAGGCGCATGAGTTTTACTCCTGCGCGTTTTTATTTCTAAAAATCATGCAACCACGGGGATTCATGCCGTGAAAACTCACTGGACTTGGCGGGACAAGATATGTTCCGTATCCCGGGGAGGGCGAGGTAATGGCGACGCCGATTCCGACCGTGTTCTGACTGTGGGCTCCGGTCTGCTGGTTTTTTTCGATGCGGCCGGGAGAAAAAAGCATTTGTGAGTGAACTCACTAAATACCAACGCGTGGAGAAGAAAATGAAAACTACCAAGACTGTTTTGCAATCAACCTTGATGTTGGCATTAGGTATAATCACCATAGGCGCGCAAGCCGCGGTCCTCAACACCGGCGACCTATTGACGATCACCACCGGCGTGTCGGTTTATGACACATATGGAAACTCCATTAACGTTACTTCCGGCTCATACTTTGGTTTTGACGGGAATGTCGACCACAAAATCACTAGCACGGAAAAAATCGCGATCTCGCCCGGCGTTGACGGCGGTCTGCGGATTAGCTCAACACAGCATGTAGCGGGTCCTGACAACACCAATGCCAACGCGCAGATCGACATGTGGAATTTTTTTGGGTACGGCGGCCATGACTACACAGCCCTCGCCCCTACTGGCGATACGACATCCGGTATCGACTTTTCCGGTTGGAGCTGGCACTGGCGACCGTTTAATACCTATACGGGAGAATACAACGATTTATACGTCAATATGGGAGGAGGGGCCTGGCAACCGCTGAACTGCACAAGCCTGGGATGCTCTGGTTATACCTTTACGAATGGTATTGCGAGGTTCCAGTGGGATGGTGTTTATGGACATGCGTACACACTTGACTATGCCGCGACCGTCCCTACCGGGGATCCCTCTGGCTTTGGCAATGTTCCGTTTTATTGGCACTTGGAAGGCACTGTAAATGCCGTCCCGATTCCGGCGACGGCTTTGCTTTTTGGCTCCGGGCTGACTGGTTTGTTGGGCCTGGCCCGTCGCCGCAGAAAAAACTGACCGTTCCTTCGCCATAATCAACCATCATAAAGCCCAAGACTTCATGCATGACTAACCAACAGCTCAACGCCCACATGCGCAAACTGGCCGACCTCGTTCAGGCCAACCGGATTCTGGAGGCGCGCGCATTGGGCGTTCGGCTTGCTGATGTATCTCCGAACAACACACAGGTTCTCTCGACACTGGGTGCAATACATGGAAGGTTGGGCGAATTCAAGGAGGCCGAATCCTGTTACAGGGTTCTTGTCGCGCTTGAGGCAAAATCATTCCAGCACCATAACTACCTGGGCCTGTCATTGGTCATGCAGGCTCGTCTCAAGGAGGCGCTGACACCCTTCGAGAGGGTGCTGCAGCCGATCTACCAGAGCTCGGTTGGGCGGTGGAAACACTACGAATCTTATTTAGGCGAGTTGATTGACGCGCTGTCGTGAACGCTACGACGGGAATGGAATCTTACTTAATCGGCCCGCGCATAATCGATGACAGGTTCAGCGAAGACGACTAATACCCGGGTTTGTCCGGGTGGGGAACCGAGAGTAGAGATATACCGCTTTGTCCAGACTGTTCAGTTTAATAAACTCTTTGATTATCCACTCTGGAACCGATAAGTATCGGACACCTGACGAACAAATAGGTGGAGACCCGCCCTTTTCGTCAATGCTTAAGCCATGGATTTTAAAGCTAAAAAAATCTGCAGGTTAACGGCACTCAGATGATTTCTTACATTAGCTTGTGGAACTGATTGAACGGACTAAAGGAACCTCTAAGCCAGTCAGCTCTTGATGTAGTCGATATCTAGTGTATTGTGTTCATGCCAAAGCATGGCGCGGGAGCATGGTAGATCTGGATACTCTGCTAAGCGGTCTTTCCTTTGTTTATATTCCCTGCCGGAGTACTTGTTATAGCCCAACCCATGAATAAACGATTGTGACGAGTTACCAATAAAATGAAAAAACAGAAATCAAACTCAAAGGAGGAGCAAACAATGTACAAGCAAATTCTCAGTTCGGCAATCCTGGTGTCTCTGGGTACGGTTGTCTCATTAGGCGCCCAAGCGGCGGTACTCAACAATGGCGACGTTCTGCATATTACCGCTGCCGGTTTTTCATGTAACTCTAATAGCTTTTGCGTTGTCACCAGCGGTTCCTATTATGGAGTCGACCAAAACAACGATAGCGCAATTACTAACGTCGAAAAGACCCCGCTCTCGGAAGGTACTACCGGCCTTGTGATCGGGGCCATCACCACCCCCGGCGCCACGCATAGCGGCCCCCCCACGGCCGGTGATACGAATCAAATCACCGCCCCGGATTATTTTTTCGGTAATACGGGTTCCTGGTACTCGACGATTCCCATTACGGGGAGCACTACCG
Organism: Sulfuricaulis sp.; assembly: GCF_041499725.1. Classification (GTDB taxonomy): domain Bacteria; phylum Pseudomonadota; class Gammaproteobacteria; order Acidiferrobacterales; family Sulfurifustaceae; genus Sulfuricaulis. The sequence continues at coordinate 13,077 of NZ_JBGQKW010000001.1, read as the reverse complement.
CCGGCTTGAACATGAGTGGCTGGAACTGGCCCTGGAATGGCTTACCGAGCATTCCAGAGGGTAGCGGCGCCTGGCAGCCGACCAACTGTGCTGCACTGGGGTGCACCGGCTACACCTTTACCGATGGTATCGGTCGGCTCCAGTGGGATGGTGTGTATGGACATGCCTATTTGCTGGACTACGCGAGCACCGTCCTTGCGGGGGATCCCTCCGGTTTCGGTGGCGTGCATTTTTATACACACCTCGAAGGGATTGTAGCGGCGGCTCCCGTCCCGGTCCCGGCGGCGGTGTGGTTGTTCGGTTCCGGTCTGATGGGATTGCTCGGTGTGATAAGAAAACGCAGGGCCGCCTAACTGTTTACATGCAGCAACGGCGGCTCACTCGAGCCGCCGTATTTATCCTACCCAGCATGATCTCCGACGCTGCGCGCCAGGGTGAGCGAAGCGATGGAAAATAATGACAGTATGACTCGCAGTAATAAAAAGCAGGCCCTGCTCCTGCTTCAAAGTAATAAACTTGCCGAGGCAAAGAGTCTCCTAGAGAAAATATGCAAAATAGATAGAAACGATATTGAATCCTGGATACTTTTGGTTCAAATCAATGCACGCCTTGGCCAGCCCGATCAAGTAGAAAAATGCTGTCGAGAAATTATCAGGATTAATCCTGGTTTATACGATGCGCATTATCATCTCGGCTGTGCGCTCATGTTCCAGAACAAACAAAATGACGCCGTCTCTGCTTTTCAACGCGTGATTCAGCTGAAACCCGAACATGCGATGACATATTTGCATTTAGGAAACTTGTCAGCCAGCGTCGGTGAGGCGTTAAAGTACTACCAGCGTGCCGCACAACTAGAACCAAATTTAGCAGAAGCCTATGGTGCCGTCGGCACTGCACTTGTAAGTTGTGGTCAAATCCAGGAGGCGGTTGCAAGCTTTCGAGAGGGTCTGCGGATCAGACCAGACTTTCACACCTTACACAGTAGCTTGCTCTTTGCGCTGAATTACAGCGCTGCCTATGACGCGCACACGATATTTTCCGAACATGTTCGTTGGGGCCAACGTTATGCGTCCACCTCTGCATTTCTTCATGCTAATACGCCTGATTCAGATCGACGATTGCGTGTTGGATACGTTTCGCCCGATCTACGCGAACATTCGGTTTCGTATTTTTTCGAACCGCTGCTCGCTAATCATCATGCGGACGAGGTCGAGACTTTCTGCTACGCGGAGGTTGCTAAGCCCGACTCGACGACAAAGCGTTTGCAGTCGTTGGCTAAACATTGGTACACCACCTGTGGTATTACCGATCGTGAGCTAGCCAATCGCATTCATGCTGACAGAATAGATATTCTCGTTGACCTTGCCGGACATTCTTCAAATAACCGGTTATTGGCATTTTCTGCCAAGCCCGCGCCGATACAGGCAACATATCTGGGTTATCCGAATACGACCGGTGTAGCCGCAATAGACTACCGATTGACAGATGCTTGGGCTGACCCGCCGGAGCAGACTGACAGCTTTCATACGGAAAAGCTCATCCGATTGCCGCGTGGTTTCTTGTGCTATCTTCCGCCATCGAATCCACCTCCAGTCACACAACCGCCTGTGACAATCCGAGGTCATGTTACGTATGGCTCATTTAACAATCTGCCGAAGATTACACCCAGTGTCGCTTCACTGTGGGCATCAATCTTGCGTACGGTACCAGACGCTCGTCTTGTCTTGAAAAACTTCTCATTAAGCGACTTGTCGATAAGAAAACGTTATTTGCAATTATTTTCTGAACATGGAATTGCGCCCGATCGGTTGGAATTGCAGGGACGCCATGACTCGATGGCCGAACATCTAAGTTCGTATGGCGCAATTGACATTGCGTTGGATACATTTCCCTATAATGGAACGACTACGACATGCGAGGCCCTGTTGATGGGTGTTCCTGTCGTTACCTTGGCGGGCCATTTGCACGCAGGTCGTGTTGGAATCAGCTTACTCACGCAACTTGGGCTTTCCCATCTTATTGCCGAAACGCCAGAGGAGTATGTCCGTATCGCATCTATATTGGCAAAAAATGTCGAAGATCTCTCGCGTTCACGTGCATCTTTGCGTGAAAGAATCATGAATTCCTCTTTGTGCGATGGAAAAAGTTTCGCCAGGGAAGTGGAATCCGTTTATCGCTCAATGTGGAAGAAATGGTGCATTGCGCATAAAGCCTAACCGCGAAGTGACAAAAGCGGGAAACGATCGCGAGATTGACGATGGCGGCGTGGCGTGGGGATCGTGCCACGGCAATACGGCAGCGGCGGGAAGAATGTGCTCGCCGGTATCAGCAAACGCTGGGGACACCTGTCGGTGCACGTTATTGATCCACGGGGCGCAGGCCGCGGTGGCAGCGGCCAAACGCAAGCAGGATGCCCGCAGCCGCTGGATCACCGCCGTGGCACTCGCCAACAAGAATGCACAGATCCTCTGGGCGCTCATGGCCCGCGGGGAGGAGTACCGAAAAGCGTCTAAGCGCGAAGGTGTAACGAGAGTTGAGCTTAAGGTATTTCAACCTGTCCCGTTGCTGCCATTTTGTTATCATCAAGCCAGAGACTTCATGCATGACTAACCAACAGGTCAATGCCGAGATTCACGAGCTGGCCCGCCTCTTTCAGGCAAACCGGATGCCCGAGGCGCGGGCGTTTGGGCGCAGACTTGTCAGCGTGGCCCCGAATAACACGCAGGTTCTTGCGCTGCTGGGCGCCATCCACGGAAGGCTGGGCGAATTCAAAGAAGCCGAATCTTGCTACGAAAGTCTTTGCCGGCATGAGCCAAATTCCTTCCAACATCACTGCTACCATGGTCTGTCATTGGTAATGCAAAGTCGCCTCAAAGAGGCGGTGGCGCCCTTCGAGAGAATGCTGCAGTTGCGGCCTGACTTTGCCGAGGGGCATATGCAGATGGGTTGCTTGCAGCGCGATCTTGGACAGCTCGACTTGGCAATCAGACACCTGCGGCGGGCTTTGCAACTTTCTCCGGCGCTTCTCGATGCGGCCGTGTTTCTCGCCAACATCCTGATATTCAGGGGCGGGATGGAAGAGGCGCTGGAATTATGCAATCAGGTTCTGGCCAAGGTGCCCGAGCACCCCGAGGCGCTGGCGAGCAAAGCATTGATACTGGAGAAACAGGGCCACCTCGATGCGGCGTGGGAATGCCTGGCCCCAATAGTCGCTGGAAACACCGCCACGCCTGGCGCGGCAATCGTCTACGCAAAGCTCGCTCCGAAATATGACAGCGCCAATCGCGCCATGTCACTTCTGAATACCGTACTGTCTCGCCCATCCTGGGCACCGTCGCAACGACAGGAAATGTATTTCGCGCTCGGTGAATTGAATGACAAGGTCGGGGACTATGATGCGGCATTCTCCCACTATCGTTCAGCCAACTCGCTGTACCCACACCGGTTTGACGTGGCAGCGAAGCGGAAAAAAACTGAAGAGATCATCGAGGTCTTCTCCAGCAAGGAATTGCCGACAGCGCGCCAAGCGTCACGAGAGTTACCCACGCCGATTTTCATCGTCGGCATGCCGCGCTCCGGGACGTCGCTGGTGGAGCAGATACTTGCCAGCCACCCGGACGTGGCGGCGGCAGGTGAGCTGGAGGTCATGGATGATGTGGAACGACGCGCCGCCGGCATTATCGGCGGCCGGGGAAGCTACCCCGAATGCCTTCGTGGCGCCACGCCTTCCGAAATGACAGCTCTGGCAGACCATTATCTCGGTGCGATCGCTGATATCGCAAAAGGTGCCCGGTTTGTCACGGACAAGCTTCCCATCAACTATGAACGGCTGGGGTTAATTGAAAGACTTTTTCCAAACGCGCGTATTGTTCACACCACCCGGCATGCGCTCGATACCTGCCTGTCGTGCTATTTCCAAAACTTCGGCAACACCCATACATACTCGTCTGACCTGCGCGCCCTGGGTGAAGTCTATCGGATTTACGAGAGGCTTATGGCTCACTGGCATGCGACATTGTCAATTCGCATTCTGGACGTCAGCTACGAAGCGCTTGTCAGCGATCCGGAACAGACGGTCCGGACGTTGTTGGAGTTTTGCGATTTGCCATGGGATCCGCGCTGCCTCGAATTTCATAAATCGACACGTTACGTCAATACGGCGAGCTACGATCAGGTCAGGCAACCCATCTACCGGAGTTCGGTTGGACGGTGGAAACATTACGAATTCTATTTGGGAGAGTTAATTGAAGCCCTTCATGAGAGTCCGTGCGACCCTTTGCGCGAGTCGTGAATGGCTCTCAGTAACGGCAGGATGCGCGACGGAGGCAATTTCTATTCGATTTATCTTAAATCTGACAAGAAATCGAGACAGGCGGTGCGTTGTGCTGTACCGGGCGTTATAAATGAGTCATGAACCCTTCGGTATACAGTCGATGGTTGTCCGGCGCGAATCTACATAAATCAGATCTCACCCTCATGGAAAAGTCAGGAGAGGGCGGTGTCAGCTGGACACGAACAGCTTGCGGTGTTTATCAGATCAGCGGCACCATAGTAACTTATTCATTTTGCTGGGAACTCTACGAAACGTCCGGCACCGGTTATTACGGTTTCCGGGGAATTTGCGAGAGGGAGTGTACATGAAGCACTTTTCGGTCCAGTAAGGCGCTGTTGTTATTGACTTGGTGGCCGCCGATTATTAGTCTGACAGCCTCGATAATGAAGGTGACACCTCAAGCGGACATGGGTGACGCTGAAAACTTTAGTTTTAGTGCCATTGAGAAAAGTCCGTAAATCAAAAACGATTTTGAACTGGAGGAGTTTTGCGTCATGCGTGGAAAAAAATGCTTATTGAAGAATTTGGTTGCATGGGGAGTGGTGCCCGCGCTCTTGCTGGGGTTGGCGGCATCCGTCCCGGTGCAGGCCGGCGATTTGTATGCCGGAGTGGGGTTTGGCAATGCAAAAATGACAGAAAATAACATTTGCGGGGTGGCGGGAAGCCTTTTGAGTGGCGGGTATTCCTGTTCGAGCAGCGATAATACCAACAACGCCTTTAAGCTGGTCGGCGGATACCAGCTCATGGATGTTCTGGGATTTGAACTCAGTTACCTCAACTTCGGCGGGACGTCTGCCAATGCCAAAAGTACTTCCACCTCTGTAACCGCCGCGACCACGTTTGATGTGGATGGATTCGCGTTTGCCGGGGTGGGGACTTTGCCTATCACAAAAGACTTTGGCCTCATCGGCCGTGTTGGGATGTTCCGCTGGAAGGTACAGTCCGAAGCTTCTATTCCTGGCGGGCGCAGCACATTGGCGAGAGACACCAAGCCCGGCTTTGCCTTCAATAACATTGGTGTTGGTTTTAAGTACGGCATCAGCAAAACCATGGATATGCGTGTGGAATGGGAGCGATTTAAAGACGTGGGAAATACCCTTATTACCGGGTCGAGCGATATTAATCTGATAACGCTTGGACTTTTATATAAATTCCAATAACTGACAATCCGCACATGAAAGCCGGGTTAGCTCACTCCGGCTTTCTTTATTTGACAGTCGCCACTACCTGTTACTGGAGCTTTGGCAGGTAACTGTTCAGCATAAGCTGTCGTTTTCCATTGCCCTGATCTTCCCCGAGCAGTTTGAGCAGGGATTCCAATTCAGCCGCCCGTTCGCGGGGGAGAGCGGAGCCGGTGAGCTGAACTTGGCCGGTCTGAGTTTGCCACTGGCCCTGACCGGTTAATTCAAGAGCGCCTCGTGCGGTGGAGAGCTTGAGGTTAGCCGTTTTTCCCGCGCCGATGATTTCAAGACGGTAATCGCCCAGCGGCTTAACATTTGAAAGACTGCTGCCCGCGCCTTGCCACTCGAGCGTCGCGTTTCCTTCCAGATTTTTCTGACCGAAAACAAGGTCCGATGTGCGCAGCCTGATCTGGCCTTGGGGGCCAATCAACGTAGCGGGCGGGTAGAGTTGACTGACGAAGGTCGCGGGAAACGCGGCGTCAGTATCTTTGATGGAAAGGCTTTCCTTGGCGATGCCGAGCGTGGTTTTGATTTGTCTATCCGGCGTATTGGTTTGCAGTGTCAGTTGAACGCGCCCGGTCAGCAGCCAGAAGGGGTTTATGCTCCATTCGGTTTGACCGAAATCGTGCGGCACGGTCTGCGGATAATAGATCACCAACCGCCCCTTGCCGTGCCACAGGCTGCCTGAAAGAGGATCGAGGCGAACTGTGTTATGGGTGTAGTAGTCCAGCCCCCACGCAAACCACGATGCCGGCATCTCGATGATGAGAAATAGCAGATAAAAGACCAGCCCGAAGACGGCGTACAGCAGCCAGCGTTTTTTCACGCGCCGGCACCTCGCAAGACGAGGCGTGCGCTGACCGTGCCCGCCGTCGCCTGTGGCTCAAAGGTGGCTTTTTCCACCCGCACGCCGCCCTGGGCCTGAAGATTGCCGAGCCAGCTGATCAAGGCATTGAAATCAACACTGTCCAGTGAAAGACGTGCGCCATTGGACCCATCCGGTTCCATGCGCGTGATGCGGCCGCGAATGCCGCTTACCGTCGCGGATTGTTCCAGCCTGGCCAGCAGGTTGCCGCCCGCCGTCGGCATGCGTCCGCTGGCGCGAAGCTGGTTGACTTCCATGGCCTGTACCTGCATCTGGGCCAGTTGTGTTTTTTCCTGTGGTACCGCTGTGCGCAACCGCGACAGCTCGTGCAGCACCGGCAGCCACAGCGCGAGATACAGGATCAGCAGCACGGCGGCGGCGCCACCGAGGTAGATAAGCTGTTGCTGCGGCGTGAGATTTCGCAGTCGTTCCAACGATAATTTTTGTAGTAGAGCGCGGATCATGTTCCCGCCTTGCTTGTCTGGCCCAGGCGCAGCCGCCCTTCGATGCCACCAGACGTGCTGTTGGCGCCGATGACCTCGACCTGCATGCCGCGTGCCGTGAAGGCATTTTTAACCGTCTCCATGGTCTGGAAATCCGGCAAGGTGATATCCAGCGTCAAACGGGTTTCGCCGTACTGCATGCCACGCAGTTTCAGCTGCGGGCTCGCCTGGATGACGGGCGCGATGCTTTCGAGCAGCGGCAACATGTCGGCGCCGGAAGATTTTCCGCCCTTGTCCTGCATGTCGCTGATGAGCCGCTGCATTTGCAAGGCCGGATCCACCACGACCTGCGCGTCGGGAAAGGTGCGCTTGAAGAGCGACATCATCTCCTGCCGGAGATTTTCATGAGTTGTTTTCAGTTGCCACCATTCCCAGAGATTGAATCCGAGGCTGCCGACCAGCCACACCGCCAGCATGATCGCCGCCGGACGCAAGGCAGGCGCCATGGCCTGTATTTGACTCGATGGCGCGTAAGACCCCTGTAACAGATTCAAGGCCGGCGTGGATTCATGATGAGTCGCCCAGAACTCCTGTTTCTGCGTTTGTACCGTTAAATTCAGTTGTGTCGCCCATGCGTTCTGGTCGAAACCGGGTGGCGGTTGCATGATCGTAAGGCCTTGCGGCGCCATCTGCTTTTCGCGCGCTTCGCGCACGGCGGTTTCCAGCATGGATGGCGGCGTGCGCACGCCGGTCGCGCACACGAAACCGGAGGCCGTCCCGGTGCGCACCCAGATTTCGTCTTCGTGAAACGCCGCCGACCAGGAGCCGCCGATGAGCGGAAGCGCCAATTCCGCCGGGCACAGGCTGACGGGGCGCAGCCCGGCGTCGGTCAGGCGCGAAATCCAGGCCTGCAGGCGGGCGCGTGCCGTGATCGCCACGGCGAGACTGGCATCGTCCAGGACCCGATAGGCGAAATGCAGCTGATCCGGCTCGCCGATGATCTGGTCTTCGAGCGCGTACGGCAGGGCCTGCTGGATTTTGGCGCGCGAACGCGTGGGCAATGTGACGCGCGTCAGCAGCGTTTCCGAGGGCGGTGTCCAGGCGTGAACCCGTGTCATGGCGCCGACACCGGGAATCTGATTCAGCTCCGTGACCTGACCGTGGGGCGCCACACCCGCGTCCCCACGCAACCGCCAGTGGATATTGCCATGGCTTTCCGGCCATCCGCGGGGCAGAAGCAGCTCCAGGGTATTTCCCTGGCGTAACCCGACCTGCCGCAGTCTTTGCAGCATTTGCCCAAATGGGCGTGCACGGTTCGCTAACGAGACCTGTCGCTTAGCCATTCTTTAAAATATCGAGCGGTATTGCCATTGCGCATCATTATATATTCCCGTCTGACATGGTATTGGATTTTTCGCCAGGCGCTGCGTTCGCGGTTGCCATTTTGGTGGGCAGGCGCTGGCGATGCCAGAGGATGCGCGAAACGCTGTCGTTTGCGTCGCGGTGTATCAGCGCCTGTGTAGTGCGCTGGTAGCGGCCAAACTGGGTTTCGACGGTGACTTCGAAATAACTGCTTTTGATGCCATACGAAGGTATTGTTTTTTTGTCGCCAACCGGTAGCCCCGGGTTCTTGGCACGGATCTCTTCCATGGATTTGTAAGGCCGCTGCGCCACGACTTGTTCAATGGCGGCGGGGTCGGTCAGAGTATAAAACAACGCCGCCAGGACCTCCTTGGGCGCGGTGTTGACGTTGATTTCTGTGCCTGAGGGCAGGACAGTGACCAGCGGGCGCAGTTTGTCGACAATTTCCTGGGTAAACCCGCGCACCAGGCGTAGCTCATCCACGCTCGTCATCGGCTGGTTCGCGGCGCGATAAGGTGTTTTCATCTGCAGATAGTCAAGGTCCTCCGCGCCGTAGGGCTGCTTGTTGTCGCCGTTGTCATCGATCCAATCGATTACAGCGTCGATGAGATTTGGGTCAAGCGACAGGGACTCGAGCAGATGCCGGAAAGTTCCTACATCCGGCGGATTGGGCTTACCGTTGAGTACGAGATTGTTGAGATTAAACAGTGCGTGCGCGTCGGTAATCAGACCTGTAACCTGACCTCCTTCCACGGCGAGAGGCGGTAGCGGCTTGGCCCAGTTTTCCGTCAGGTCATCGGTCTGGTTGTCCTTGGCATCCTTCGCCAGAATGATAAAGGCCCATTCCAGCGCGCCGGCGCGCACCACTTCGGCCTGGGCGCGGTCAGACAGGTTCTGAGCCTGGCGCAGCCATATCTGCTGATCGAGACTGAGGTACGCCGCCGTGGTCGCGGCGATGGCCACGACCAGCATGGCGGTGATCAAGGCGAGCCCTTTTTGTCTTGCAGGCATGACGGGTGGCCGGTCAGCCATTGACCAGAAAAAAGCGCGTGAATTCGCCGCGCCCGGTAAGCGTCAGTTTTATTTCCACGCCGCGGGGAAGGACTTCACTGATTCCTTGGACAGGCCACTGATCCAGCCACACGCCGGCCGGTGCAAAAAAACGCACGCGAAATTCCTCCACATGCGTGAGCAACGGGAACTCCTGCGGCGTGCTTTGCGGTCCCTGATCGAGCACCGGCCACACCACGCGCTTCAAGGTGCCGTCGACCAGGCGGTAGGCGATACGCTGCATATCGCTGCGCGCGCCGGAATCGAATGTCAGGACGCCGCCGCGCGTGAATTCCACGCTGGGCGCGCCGGTGGCGCGCGTGTCCGTCGGTTGTCCGCGGAAAGCGGGCAGGGGGTCGCCAATCGCATCACGCACGGTTCGCTCCCGCGCCTGCGAGAAATCGTCCTCCATGCGGGTGAAGCCGAGAGACAAGCTGCGCCAGAATTCGTGTTCCGCGTCGAGCCGTTGGCGGTCGTGGAGCAGGCGGTCGAGACTCCCGTAGGCGATGACCGAAACGAGCGCGAAAATGCCGATCGCCACCATCAGCTCGAGAAGCGTGAATCCGTTATTGCGTTTCATGTGCCGGGAGGTTTAGTGCCGATCTTGTTGCGCAGGTATCCGATCAGTTTGGCGCGCGTGTCCTTGCTGTCGGGCGTGCGTCGCACGGTAATTTCAATGCGCCGCATTTTCGGCTCCGGCGTCGTCGAAACCTGTTCACGCCAGTACCATTTTTCGCCGCCCATTTCCGTTTCCCCGTCAATCGTGTCGGCGGCCGGCCAATCCTGCCGCATCTCATGCTCCGCCAGCCGGTTCTGCGCCACCCACAGCGCCACATTATGCTCACGCAGGCTGACGGTGGTATCAACCGCCTGCGCCATGGCACGCATGACGGCGGCCAGAGCGATGGCCAGCACGGCCAGCGCGACGAGAACCTCGACCAGGGTAAAGCCGCGAGACGAGGCGCGCATCAGCCCTTCGCCGGCGTCGCCGGGGCGATCTGCGCTGTGATTTCCCCTGTCAGTTCGCCTTTCACGAGCCAGCGCGTCTTGCCGCGCGACAGGGTCACGGTGAAAACGGACAATTCACCGGTCGGCAGCAGGATCAGGCGCGGCTTTTCAGTATCGGATGCACCGTCGATATCTACCGACGAAATAACAATATCCTGCGGCAGGGCACGCGGGTAGAGCACGTCGTCCTGGGACAGCGGCTTGTATTCACCCTTGTCGTCCATAACCAGAAAGGAATAACCCTGACGTTCAATCACCACCTTGATAACCTTTCCCTGGAGGATGGACTCCTGTTGCGCGGTTTGCAGCAGCAATGTCAATCGATTGGCTTCATCGCGCACGATGGAATCCCGGTCGGGTTCCAGATTCACGCTGACGATGCCGAGAACAATGACGATCACGAGCATCACCACGGCGACTTCGATCAGCGTGAAACCGCGGTTGTGACGCATGTCGTTCATGGATGCGCGTCAGTTGTCGAGATTCCAGGATCCGACATCGGCATTGACACCTTCGCCGCCCGGCTGTCCGTCGGCACCCAGACTTAATATATCGATATCGCCATACAACCCGGGATTGAGATACTGGTACTCGTTTTTCCATGGGTCCTTCGGAAGACGGTCGAGATAGCCGCTGCCTTTCCAGTTGCGCGGGATCTCGCCGGTTTCGGGCTTCTTCACCAACGCCTGGAGGCCCTGTTCGGTGGAAGGATAGACGCCGTTGTCCAGTCGATAGAGCTTGAGCGCGCTGGTGATGGCGCGAATATCGCTTTTGGCGGCCACCACGCGGGCTTCATCCGGCCGGTCCATGATCTTGGGCACGATCAATGCCGCCAGAATACTCAATATCACCACGACGACGAGAACCTCGATGAGGGTAAAGCCGCCGGATTTACCGTCGTAACGCGTTACATATTTCATAGACAACCTCATTTGATGAGTTGATTCATTTCAAAGATGGGGAGCAGGATGGCGATTACGATGAACAAGACGATCGCTCCCATCACCAGGATGAGCAGGGGTTCGAGCAGCGCCGTGAGCGCGCGCACCCAGTTTTCGAGCTCGCGCGTCTGCGCTTCGGCGGCGCGTTGCAACATCTGGTCGAGCTTGCCGGTGGCCTCGCCGCTGGCGATCAGGTGGATGACCATCGGCGGAAAAAGCTTGGTTTTGCCGAGCGCGCGCGACAGGTTGCCGCCTTCGCGAACTTGGCGCAGCGCGTCCTCCACGGCGGCGCGCATGGGAAGGTTGGTCACGACCTGCACGGCGGATTGCATCGCGCTGAGCAGCGGGATGCCGCTGGCGGTGAGAATACCCAGCGTGCTCGACAGGCGCGCGGCGTTGGTGCCGCGCAGCAAGCGGCCCACCAACGGGAGCCGCAACAATAGATGATGCCAGCGCAGCCGCAGGTGCGGTTCACGCAGTGCGATACGGAACGCAACAATGCCGGCAATGACCACAATCAGCCACCACCATCCCCCTCCGCGCGCGAAATTGCTGACCGCTATCAATATGCGCGTGACCACCGGCAGAGTCTGACCGGTATTTTCAAAAACGCGCGTCACTTGCGGCACGACATATACCAGCAAGCCGATGACGACGGCGGCGGCGACCAGCGTTACCAGCGCGGGATAAATGAATGCGAGTAATACTTTCTGCTGCAGGTTCTGCCGGCTTTCGGTGTAATCCGCGAGCCGTTCCAGCACTTCATCGAGCTTACCGGACTGCTCGCCGGCATCGACCATGCTGCGGAAGATGTCCGGAAATGACTCAGGAAACTGCGCCAGACCGCGCGAGAGCGACTGGCCTTCGAGGACGCGGGTACGCACGCCGGCCAGCACCGACCGCGATCGCGCCGATTCCGTCTGCTCGATAAGCGCATTGAGGCATTCCTCGATGGTCAGGCCGGCGTGAATCAGGGTGGCAAACTGGCGGGTCAGCAACGCGAGTTCGGATCCGGGGATGCCACGGCGGAACGAGAACGACCAAGCGCCGCGTTTTGCCTCGGCGCTCTGGTCAATGACATCCACGCGCAGCGGAGTCAGGCCTTTCTCGCGCAATTGGGCGCGCACCTGACGCTCGGCATCGCCTTCCATCACGCCTTTGACGGCGTGTCCCTGCGTGTCCAGCGCCTGATATTCAAATGCCGCCATTACTCAGAAGCCATCTTAAAAACCAGATGTAGGGTGGGCATTTCCCACCGTCGGACGGTTATCGAAGCCACCAGCGGCGGGCGGTGACCACCCTGCCAATGCGTGAAACGCATTTTTGAAATTGCTTTTATTCACGCGTCACGCGCAGCACTTCTTCGAGACTGGTGGCGCCGGAGCGCACCCAGCGCAGGCCGTCGTCGCGCATGTTGCGCATGCCGCGGGTACGGGCATAGTCACGCAGTTTCCCTTCCGAGGCGCCGTCATGAATCAAAGTGCGCAGGCTGTCGTCGATGGTCAGCAGCTCGTAGATACCGGTGCGGCCCTGGTAACCGGTATTGGTGCAGGCATTGCAACCGACGGGTGTGTAAATGGGAAGCGCTTCGGGTTCGCTCCCGTTGGCAGCGAGCAGGCGCAACTCCGCGGCATCGGGTGCGCGCGTCTGGCGGCAGAGGGGGCAAAGTTTGCGCACCAGGCGCTGGGCCAGCACCCCGAGCAGGCTGGAGGCCACCAGAAACGGCTCCACACCCATGTCCACGAGGCGCGTCACGGCGCCGACGGCGTCATTGGTGTGCAGCGTGGCGAGCACCAGGTGCCCGGTCAGGCTGGCCTGCACGGCGATCTGCGCGGTTTCAAGATCGCGGATTTCACCGATCATGATGATGTCCGGGTCCTGGCGCAGGATGGAG